>NZ_FUKI01000119.1 GCF_900163755.1 Crenothrix polyspora
AAGCATTCCTGTGCCAAACGGCGTAGTCACCGTTGCAGTTGATGGTACACTCAGCTTTAAACCCGTGTTGAATTACACCGGCCCGGTCAGCTTTGACTACGTGGTCAAAGACCCCAGCGGCTTAAGCGATATCGGTACAGTCAACCTGAACGTAACCCCCGTGAACGATGCCCCGGTTGCTGTCGATGACGGTACGCTGGCACGGCCACTGCCCATAGTCGAAGACACTGCCACCCCGCTCAATTTGCTAGCTAATGACACCGATGTGGATGGCGATGTCCTGACCGTTAAATCAATCAATGGCATTGAGTTGATTCTCGGCACAGCGCAAAGCATTGCCGTGCCAAACGGCGTAGTCACCGTCGCAGTTGATGGCAGCCTCAGCTTTAAACCTGTGTTGAATTACACCGGCCCGGTCAGCTTTGACTACGTTGTCAAAGACCCCAGCGGCTTAAGCGATATGGGCACGGTTAACCTGAACGTAACCCCCGTGAACGATGCCCCAGTTGCTGTCGATGACGGTACGCTGGCACTGCCCCTGCCGATAGTCGAAGACACTGCCACCCCGCTCAATTTGCTAGCTAACGACACCGATGTCGATGGCGATGTCCTGACCGTTAAATCAATCAATGGCATTGAGCTGATTCCCGGCACAGCGCAAAGCATTGCCGTGCCAAACGGCGTAGTTACCGTCGCAGTTGATGGCAGCCTCAGCTTTAAACCCGTGTTGAATTACACCGGCCCGGTCAGCTTTGACTACGTGGTCAAAGACCCCAGCGGCTTAAGCGATATCGGTACAGTCAACCTGAACGTAACCCCCGTGAACGATGCCCCAGTGGCTGTCGATGACGGTACGCTGGCACGGCCACTGCCGATAGTCGAAGACACTGCCACCCCGCTCAATTTGCTGGGCAATGACACCGATGTGGATGGCGATGCCCTGACCGTTAAATCAATCAATGGCATTGAGCTGATTCCCGGCACAGCGCAAAGCATTGCCGTACCAAGCGGCGTAGTCACCGTCGCAGTTGATGGCAGCCTCAGCTTTAAACCGGTGTTGAATTACACCGGCCCAGTCAGCTTTGACTACGTGGTCAAAGACCCCAGCGGCTTAAGCGATGTCGGTACAGTCAACCTGAACGTAACCCCCGTGAACGATGCCCCGGTTGCTGTCGATGACAACGTACCGGTACTGGTTAACACCCCCGTTACCGGCAACGTCCTTGACAACGACAGTGATCTTGATGGCGACAAACTGCTGGTCGGTCAAGCCCTGGTTGATGTCAATGGCGACGGCACACCGGACGTGTTAGTACTAGGCACCGCGACCGCGTTGACCGATAAAACCGGCAACCCAATCGGCACTCTGACCTTAAACAGCGATGGCAGCTTCAACTTTAAACCAGCAAACAACTACACCGGTGCCGTGCCCGTAGTCGAATACACCCTGAGCGATGGCAACGGTGCTACGGATGTTGCTCTTTTGAATTTGGGTAATATAAAGGCATTGAATGCACCGACAGTTGAAATTGTAGAAGATGCTAATAACGATGGATTCATCAATGCAGCTGAATTGGTTGGACTTGTCGATGTTAAAGTGAGCTTGCCAGCGAATGCCAAGGCTGGTGATCGCTTAATGGTAACGGATGGTATAAAACCTTACACAAGGGTGTTAACTGCGACTGATATTGTTGCTGCTAATGTGGATGTTACATTTGTGGCACCTGCGGATGGCAAAACAATCAGTGTGACTGCTCAAATTACCGACAGTGCGGGTAATCTTGGCCCAGTAAGTAACACGGATAGCGCTAAAATTGATATTACCGCGCCATTAACGGCGGAGCTAAACCCTGCTAGTGATAGCGGCGTGTTGGGTGATACAAAAACCAATGACACGACCCCAACCATTCGTGGTACCGGTATGGCAGGCGATACGATTACTGTTATCAGCCCAACCGGTGAAAAATTAACGACCCTGGTTGCGGCCGATGGCACATGGCAAGTAACACCGGAAATAGCGTTGCCAAATGGTGCGCAAAACTTTAGTGTAACGGCTACCGATCCTGTTGGTAACGTCAGTACGCCGATTGCAGTAGCGGTTATTATTGATACCGATATTATTTTAACAGCGGAATTAAAGCCTGAGACAGACAGTGGTGTCGTAGGGGACGGGCTTACCGATAAAAACCCGCCCGCTATCAGCGGTACCGGTACACCAGGTGATGCCATTACAGTTACGTCACCTTCCGGCGAAATACTGCATACCCTCGTTGATGGTGATGGTAACTGGAGTGTAAACCCTGTTAATTTATTACCGGTGGGAATCAAGCAAACCTATGTTGTGGTATCTCATGATTCTGTTGACAATAATGGTAAACCCATTAATGTTGATGTCACTATCGTGCCAACTATTGTGCCTAAGCCTGATACGGTGGATGGCGCAATCGATACCCCCATCAAGATAGATATTTTGGCGAATGATCCCAAAACTGATCCTACGACTATAAAGCTTGTTGGCACAGCCAAACCGGGTGATCCATTGGTCGTACCAGGGCAGGGTACGTGGACAGTTGATCGTACGACAGGGGTAATAACCTTTACGCCACTGGCGACGTTTCATGGCGCGCCAACCCCCATAGAGTACACCGTTACCAATGCGAAAGGCGAAGTGTCTGCTAACGCATTAATAAAAATTAAGACCCCGCCCAGCGTAACAAATGATGTTGTCAATACCCAAGCCGTTAATACGCCTATTACTGTGGATGTATTGGCCAATGATAAAGACGTCGATCCTACTACTGTGCAAATTGACGGTACAACTGAGCTGGGTAATCCATTGCTTGTACCAGGACAAGGTCTCTGGACAGTGGATAAAACTACCGGTCAGTTGACTTTTACGCCGCTCGCTACTTTTAATGGCGATCCTACGCCAATTAACTACACGGTAAAAAGTCCAAGTGGTTTGGTTTCAGGGCTTGCAGGCGTAACAATTCATATTTTACCGCCAGAAATAGGCTCTTTGATTCTGTTGGTTAATCAAGAGCCCCCCTTGTTTACCATGCCGGTAAAAACATTACCGTTTACGGTGTTGCCGGTAAGACCGTTAACACCTATGTGGGAACATGAATGGTTTAAACCGTTGCATTTAAGTCTGTTTAATAACGCTGAACAATGTGAGCTTTACTTAACAGGATCATTAAAGAATCAATTTGTAATTGAAAGACAGCCGTATCATTTCTCTATTCCAGCCGGTACGTTTAGGCACACTAACCCAAGTGAACAATTGGAATATAAAGCCACACATCCGAATGGTTCGCCGTTGCCAGAATGGCTGAAGTTTGATGCAAAAACGTTGACTTTCTTTGGTGTGCCGCCAAAAGGCACGTTATCTGAAACAGTTATGATAACGGTTAGAGACAGTTGTGGTGACGAAGTGCATGCGACTTTCTTCGTTAAAGTAAGTAAAGAGCATCAGCATCATACCAGCCGCGATAAAGCGCATGGTTTTAACAAGGGTAAGCTAGGCCTTAGTAACCAACTGCACGCGGCAGGAAAAATGGGCAGACTGCAACAAGGTCGTGAATTATTAGATAGTCTCGCGGCTGATAAAAATGTAGAAAATGTGACTATACTTAAATCACAAAAGGGATAACGATTTACATATTGAGCCCTTTAGTTATGGGCTCAGCCACTTTTAAGTAATATTACTATTAAATTTTGAACGGACTACACTATGAGATATTCGAATGCTTTCGGAGCTGCAATTTTAACAGCGGCGGCTTTAAGTGGTTGCGCAATCAAGCCAGAACCGATTGGCGACAAAGAACGACTTAAGAGTATGATGACCGATCAGTCAGAAATGTACAGTAAACAAGAGCCGATTAGCGGTGGCCTGACGTTTTATGATGCGTTGGCGCGGGCTTTAAAATATAATTTTGATCATCGTTTAACCATGATGGAAGCGGTTTTACAAGATACACAGTTATCTGTGGCAACCATTAATATGTTACCTAAGTTAACCGCCAGTGCCGGTTATTTAGGTCGTCAAGATCAAATGTACTCTAGTAGCAATGCGCTAGGTAATAATCAAAATGCTTTGAATAATGGTCGGTATGCTACATCACAAGACAGCGGTCGTGGGGTAGCTGATTTGTCTTTCGCTTGGAATATACTGGACTTTGGTGTTAGTTATTTTCAAGCTAAACAGCAAGCTGACAGGGTATTAATTGCCCAAGAAAGACGACGTAAAGTGGTTAATAATTTAATTAAAGAAGTGCTGCAAGCTTACTGGAGCGCGAGCATTGCTGATCGTTTATTGCCTAAATTAGTACCGGTATTAGAGCAGTCTGAACGTGCTTTAGCCTTAAGCAAAACCATTGGTGATAATCGCTTGCAACCGGTTGTTGGCGTGTTGGAATACCAGCGTAGCTTGTTGCGTATTATTGATCAATTGAAAAAGCTGAAAGCCGATTTATCAATTGCTAAGCCTAAGTTGGCCGGTTTAATCAATGCACCGATGAATACGTCGCTGGTGTTAGCTAATCCTGACCAAACGCCCGAGCCACCAGAGTTAAAAGTGGCGGTTGCTGATCTTGAAAATTTAGGCTTATTCTACCGTCCAGAATTACGTGAAGAGTTGTATCAAGAGCGTATCAGTCGTACCGACGCTTGGAAAGAAATGTTAAAGATATTGCCCGGTATCACCATACCCATGTCTGTGCAATGGGATTCAAATTCTTTCTTATTGCATCAAATGTGGTTAGAAGCCGGTGCGCGTACTACTTTTAATTTAGTTAACCTGATTGCTGCACCTAAAATTTGGAAATCAGCAGAAACACAGATTGAAGTGGCTAGAACCCGTCGTAAAGCCTTATCGGTTGCGGCGTTAGTACAAATTAACGTTGGTTATATGCAGTATCAAAAAGCGCTGGACAGTTATAAAAGTTCTATTGAATTGAGTCGGGTTGATGATGGTATCTTTACTGCTGTGTCTAATAGTGCGGATAACGATGCAGGCTCTGAGCTTGAGCGTATTCATGCTGCGACCTCTGCTTTAGCATCGCAGCTAGAAAAAGAACAGAGTCTGTCAGAAGTGTATTCTGCATTGGGTAATATTTACGCGTCTATTGGCTTAGATCCGGCCACCGGTAGTATTGAAAACGTTAATGTAAGAACGCTGTCTGCCAATCTGGAAAGAAATATGGATCGGTGGTATAAGGGGCAATTACCTAGGCTGCCGACTATTGCGGTTGCTAAACCCGTTAACCTGAGTGTGAAATGATAAAACGATTAGTTGTCTCTGTTTTAGCCCTATTGCCACTGTCGATGACCGTGGCAGTCGCTGAAACTCCCCAAACACCCGAAGCTTTGTCAGCCGCTGCGGTTGAAATTCCAAGCGTTGCCAGTGAGCAATCGCCGGTTAAAATGGTTGATCAAGCGATACATTTGCGTGCCCAATTGAAGGCACGACAAAGTACCTTGGTGTCCAGTGAAATGGGCGGCCGTATCAATCAATTAAAACTACGTGATGGCGAGCGTTTCAGTAATGGCCAGACTTTGGTGGAGTTTAATTGCAGCGTGGAAGATGCGCAGTTGAATAAAGCCAAAGCCACTTTAGAAAAAAAGAATAAAACCTACGAAGTTAATCAGCGTTTGGCGGAGTTGAAGTCGATTAGTACACTGGAAGTATCGGTGGCTAAAACCGAAGCCGAAGAGGCCAAGGCTGATGTCAATGTGGCGCAGGCTGTATTACAGCGTTGTAGTATACAAGCGCCTTTTTCCGGTAAAGTGGTTGAGTTGTTAGCGCGACCTTTTCAATCGGTACGTGCGGGGGACCCCATCATGGAAATTATTGATGATAAAGATTTGGAAGTTGAGTTTATGGCACCTTCCGATGCTGCGGCACATTTAAAACCAGGTAAAAGATTTCGCGTCACTTTGGATGAAATCGGTAAAACGTATAACGCACAAATTATTCGTATTGGCGGTAAGGTAGATGCAGTTAGTCAAACCATTAAAGTTTATGGACGAATTACCGACAAGTCATCGGAATTATTACCTGGCATGAGTGGGGCGATTGATACGGCGGCACTTAAATGAGCGATCGGCTTAATCATCAATTATTGCGCTTAACGCTGCTATTACAGCTAGAAAGAAGAGCACGATTAGCGCCTGCTGATGAGCTGCCTTTTGTTATTGTCAATGAAACGACAGAGTTATTACCCTACCGGCAGGCCTTGCTGTGGCATAAAAAATCGGCGCGATTGCACGCCGCTTCTGGTGTTGCTACACCGGAAAAAAACAGCCCTTATGCACTGTGGATAAAACCGATATTACAGCATCTTTGTCGTGATCAACGTGCTGATGCAGTGATGGCATTTACCGCCGAAGACGTGTCAGCAGAATTGGCCAGGGACTGGTATGAGTGGCTGCCGGAACATGGGTTGTGGATACCGTTGATAACACCTAACGGCAGTCAATACGGCTTGGTGTTATTGAGAGAGTCCGAGTGGACGGAATCTGAAATGCAGTTGGTCGGTTATTTAGCTGAAACTTATGGCCATGCTTTAGCTTTGGCAGCAGCGGGGCCACCAGTACGATCTTGGTGGGACAGGCTGAGCAGTAAAAAACTACAGTTACTTATTGTCGGCGCGTTATTGGCGGCGGCGTGTTATCCGGTGCGGCAGGCGGTGTTAGCTGAAGCAGAAGTGATTCCTGTTAAACCCAATTTAGTTCGTGCGCCGCTAGAAGGTGTAATAGAAACGTTTTATGTGCAACCTAACGAAGTCGTCAAGGTGGGGCAGAAATTGTTTTCGTTAGACATGACTCAATTACGCAGTCGTTTGGATGTGGCGCAAGAAACCCGCGATATTGCTAAAACCGAGTATTTGCAAACCACCCAGCAAGCCATGCTCGATCCTACTGTTAAATCCAAATTGGCGGGTTTAAAAAGCAAATGGGATCAACAAGTCGCCGAGGTGAACTATGTGCGAACCTTGTTAAAACGCAGTATGGTGACAGCGACCAAAGCTGGGGTAATGGTTTTTGATGACCCTAACGATTGGTTGGGCAAACCGGTGACTCAAGGTGAAAAAATACTCGCGGTAGCTGATCCCGGCATTGTTGAGTTAGAAATACGCTTACCGATGGACGATTTACTGGCTTTGGAGCCTGATGCCGACGTATTGTTTTTCTCTAATATTAATCCGCATAAGCCGTTACAAGCCAAGCTGAATTATTTTAGTTACCGTGCAACCCCAACACCTGCCGATATTATGGCATACCGTTTAAAAGCTAACTTTACTGACACCACGGCAAGTCCACGTCTTGGCTATCGTGGTTCGGCCAAATTGTATGGCGCACGTAAACCGTTTATTTTATGGTTGTTGCGTAAACCTATTCAAACTGCGCGGTTGTGGATGACATGGTAGCAGCGGCTTTACCCCCTATAGAGGGAGAAAAATCCGCTCCTTGGCCAGAGTTACGTGATGATCTTGCCATTTTTTCAGGACCGAAAAGCCACGATGGTTTGCCCACATGGACGTTACATGATCCCTTAGCGCATCGCTATTTTCGCTTAGGCTGGCTAGAGTTTGAATGCTTGCAGCGCTGGAGTATCGGCAATGCTGCCCATATTGCCGGTGCTATTTTCGAAGAAACACCTTTGGATGCCGATGCCGGTGATGTTGAACAATTTTGTCAGTTTCTGAGTAATCAGCAGTTAATTAAAGCCTCTGGTGTGGAAGCTAGCCGTAAATTTGCCAAGCAACGCCAAGCCAGCAAAACCGGATTTTGGCTGTGGCTGCTGCATAATTATTTATTCATGCGTATTCCGCTGCTGCGTATTGATTCGACCTTAAAAAGCATTGTGCCGCGTTTGGAGTGGTTTTTCCACACGCAGTTTATTGGCGTATTGCTGTTTTTTGCCTGTATTGCCGGTTATTTGGTAATGCAGCAATGGAGTCATTTTACTCACAGTTTTTTATATGTATTAACCCCAGAAGGCGTATTGGCGACGGCGTGCATGTTGTCGTTGTCCAAGGTGATTCATGAGTTTGGCCATGCGTTTGCTGCCAGTCATTTTGGTTGCCGAGTGCCGACTATGGGGGTTGCATTATTGCTGGGTATGCCGGTGTTGTGGACAGATGTGACCGATGCCTGGCGTTTGTCTGACCGTAAACAGCGTTTAACAATTGATGCTGCCGGTATGATTGCCGAATTGACCTTGGCGGTATTTGCCACTATTTTGTGGACAATGTTGCCGGATGGGCCGTTTCGCAGTGGTATTTATTTATTGGCCAGTACCGCATGGGTGTTAACTTTGGCGGTTAATCTTAACCCGTTTATGCGCTTTGATGGTTATTATCTGTTAACCGATGGCCTGGATATAGCGAATTTACAAGACCGGTCTTTTTCATTAGCCAGGTGGCGGCTACGGGAAAGTTTGTTTGGTTTTGGTCATGCAGCCCCCGAAAATTGGTCGGCGGGGCGTTATCGTCTGTTACTGGCTTATGCTTACGGCACATGGATATATCGTTTGATACTGTTTACCGGTATCGCATGGGCGGTGTATTACTTTTTTTTCAAGGTCTTAGGGCTGGCGTTGTTTGCAGTTGAAATCGGTTGGTTTGTTATTCGTCCTATGCTAAAAGAAATGTCTGCCTGGCGCGAGCAAATCGCGGCGCATGATAAAGCTATTCGTCCACGCGTGTCTTGGCTGATACCCATTGCGGCGCTGGCGGTGCTTTTTGTGCCGTGGCAAGCGCATTTGATTGTGCCGGGCTTAGTGCATGCGCAAGCGGAATCAACGTTGTATAGTCCGCAAGCTGCACAAGTTAAAAAACTGTGGGTACAGGAGGGCGATACGGTTAAAGCGGGGCAGGTATTAATGGAATTAACCTCACCCGATCTGGATTTTAAAATTGCTACTGCACAGCGACAATGGACAGAATTATCCGATCAATTAGCTTCACAAAGTTTAGAGTTGAGTTTGGCACGGCGCAATCCTATCGATGCAGAAGCCTTGCAATCGACTTTGGCAGAATTGGAAGGTTTGCGGGCAGCGCATAAAAAATTGCTTGTAAAATCAGCTTTTACAGGACGAATTCGGGATTTATCGGATGTATTGCGTCCTGGTGAATGGTTAGCGAAAGATGAGGTTCTAGGCGATGTGGAAACACCTGCTTCTACGGTGGTTGCCTATGCAGAGGAGGCTGATGTTGGTCGTTTACAGGCTGATGGGGCAGGGCGTTTTTATCCTGAAGGGGGCGATTTATTGCCGTTTCCTGTGCGTATTATCAGTATTGACAAAACCGGTACTCGCCAGCTTAATGTAGAAGAACTCGCTTCAACGTACGGTGGTGCAATCGCCGTGCGCCCTGATACTGAAAGACGCTTAGTGCCAGAGCAAGGTATTTACCGCGTGTTATTGCAAGTAGAAAACAATACGGCGAGCCTACCGATGACCGTGCGCGGCAGGTTATCATTAGAAACCCAACCAGAAAGTTTGGTAGGACATATGTTACGTTCAGCGGCTGCTGTTGTTATTCGTGAGAGTGGTTGGTAGTTTTAATAATATTGGGTGGGTAAGCTTTGTTGTACAAATAGTAAATATTCCCACCCTCCTATAGTTACAACAATAAATGAGATAACGAGGCACGATGTTCATCAGACATACAGCGTTTTCAACTTAGAACAGTTACAGCCACCGTTCGTGCTGAGCTTGTCGAAGCACGAACGGCACACTTCGACAAGCTCAGTGCGAACGGTTACGCTGTAACTATTGAACTGTGAAAACGCTGTAAGCCAAAAAAGAGGGTAAAAGCTATTATTTTTTATTGGAAAAGATGATATTTTGGCATGTTGCCCTTAGTTGCTCACCAAACAATTCCCATGAAAACTTAGTCGCATAGTGCAGGCACTTCAGTTTTGATATTTCGGCGCATTGAATTAATGGATAACTTTTGTGACGCTCAAGGTAATTTAAAATAACTTTACTAAATCCTGGGTAATCACCAGACTTTACTAACCAGCCCGAAATTTTATTTGCAACTGCGTCTGTAACACCGCCGACAGCAAACGCAGCTGTGGGTAAACCATGTGCCGCAGCCTCTACAGCCACCATGCCGAAACCCTCGACATCACCGGGTAAATCCAATACCGGAAATACCAGCAGATCACTGCACAGGTAAGCATGAGACAAGTCAACTTCAGATACCTGACCTAGCAACAAAACGTGATCTTGTACTTTTGCTTCAAGCGCAGATTGTCTGATCTTAGTGATCATACTGGTTTGTTTATTTAATGCATCGCTTGCTTCGTTACCTATAATAACCAATAAAATATCAGGAAATTGAAGTACTATCTCAGCTAAACAATGTTGAATAAATTCCGGTAAGCCTTTGCGCTGTGTTAATCGACCAACGCTTAATAAAATTATTTTATCATCACTGATGCCAAACGATTTTCTAAATATTGTAGGATCAGCGTTTAATTGATTACTGTTTGGCAGCGTCACACCTGGGTGCAATATGGTGATTTTTTCAGAAGCAATTTTTTTTTGCTTAGCTAAAAATGCAGTATGCTTGCTATTTACCCAGATGCCATCACAAGCACGAATGGCCGGAAGAAACAATAATTGATATATCGGATGCGGAAATAATATATCTAAGCCGTGCAAAAAACTCATTACTTTGGCATCAACTCGCCACCCTGCTATTAGCGCCGCTATAGCGGTTACCCCGCTGCCAGCAATAATCAGATCAGGTTTTTCTTGAACAGCAAAACGATAAGCCATTATAAAAGATTTTACCAGAAATAGACCCAGTGGTTTATGTGGAAACAAAGTAACAGCGGTCTCTGCCGCTAAGTAATTTTGACAACCTTGTGGGCCTGCAATACTAATATCAAATTCTTTTGCTAGCTCTAAATAAATGTGGTAATTAAGGCGCTCCATACCACCGGTTAAAGGTGGAAAATTACGAGTAATTAATAGAATACGTTTTCGTTGTGGTATCGTCATTGCAAGGCAGTTTCAAGTAAGCCATGACTGGTTTTTTTTCGCAGATGTCTCACTAAAAAACCATGTTTTACGAAAAATAAACAATGGCCATAGGCTCGTAAACAATAGGTTACAAATTTATAACGAAAAATTCTATTCGTGGTTGCGCTGGTAAAGTGATAATAAAATGAGCTATTAGCATTCAAGAATTTTTGCGGTGTTTTTCCTAAAAAACAAAAGCTACGCCACATAATGTCAGGATCAGAGCCAAAGCCGGGATAAAATAACTCATCGTAACCACCAATAGCATCAAAGAGCTTCTTGGTCATTAATTGCGAAACTGATAAGCTGACTTTTCTTGGAAAAAATAATTCATTAACCGTCGCTAACAGTTTTGTTGCTTGTAGTGTTGAAGGACTTTGGCCAAAATCATATTGTATAGAGCAAGGGTTAGTATTGTGTGGCCAAATTTCGACCAAGCTCTTCCATGCAAACTCACCTTCAGTTTCAATTAAAGGCAAAATATTAACATCCCACAAAGGTAATGCTAATTTATCATCATCCCATAACAGCAGATACTCACCCTCAGCAAGTTTAGCCAATTCATTATAGGCTTTGCATACGCCTGTATTATAAGAAGAGCTTAAGCTCTTGTGTGATAAGCTGTTGATAAAATCTGAAGATGCCTGATTACCGCCATTGTTGTAAATTAATATTTCAAAAGCTGATTTAGTATGCTTTTCCAAATAGTTAATACAGAGTTTTAGGCATTCGGTATTATTAATTGTGGGTATTAAAATACTGATCATTATATTATTCGTTATAGGTATCTATGCATTTTAAAATAGTCACTATTGACCTTACGTATTTTACATATAGATTACGTCCGCCTATTATCTTCAGCAGCCTTATAATGCAAAGAGGATATTTGTTCTGACAGTATGCCAATTAAAAAAATAATTAATGAGGACAAAAACAAAACACCACCCATATTGGTAAATCGACTGGATGTTGCATAAGTGTAGGCATAATATGATACGCCTGTTGCAAAAACAGTCGCGCTGATCGGTAGGAATAACCGCATGGGAGAAAACAAAGTCCCGATTCTTAAAATAATAATAAAAAATCGTAGGCCATCTTTTATCAGTTTAATATGGCTTTTACCGTCTCGCTGGCCTGCGCGAATCGGTATATAGGCAACAGGAAAGCCTGAGCGAAAAAATGCCATCGTACTGGTGGTTGGATAAGAAAAACCATTCGGCAATAAATAAATAAATTTGCGAAACTTATCTGCTTTAACTGCTCGAAAACCAGACGTTAAATCCTCAATTTTATGCCCCGTCATGTAAGTGGCTAAACGGTTATAAAACGTATTGGCAAAGCGTCGTATTGCACTGGCATGGGTACTTGGATGCCTTGCTCCCACCACCATATCGTAGCCTTGGTTTAATTTAGCAAGTAGTGTCGGTATATCTTCTGGATCATGTTGGCCGTCTGCATCCATAAAAATAATCACCTCAGCCTTGGCATTTCTTGCTCCGGATTTAACAGCGGCACCATTACCTTGGCAATACGGGTGACTAAAAACGTTTGCTCCACCCGCAAGCGCCACTTGTGCCGTGTTATCACTTGAACCGTCATTGATTACTAAAATTTCAGCGTCGGGCGCAATTAATTTAAGCCGTGGCAGCAGTATCTCTAACGACTTAGCTTCGTTTTTGGCAGGTAAAACAATGCTTACAGCATATTTTTGCATGATTGATTAAGAAGTTAGAAACTATTAAATCAATTATAGTAGCTGTCTAATAATTATAAAGAATATTTCTCAAAACGTGCGGGTATAACCCTAACAATAAATAACGATCACTGCGCGACAGTCTCCTCAGGAAAATTCAACTCCACCCGAATCCCCACTGGATCAACAATAAAAACCTGCGTCATCTCTGGTGCGTTGCGTTGTTCAAAGCGATATGTAATGGCATTATCGGTCAATAGTTTCAAGGTAGCATCGATGCCGCTACAGGTGAATGCAACATGATGAAAATGATTTTCACCGCTGACATCTTCCTGTGTACCGATAACCGATAAATGAATCACCGCCACTTCATTAAAGGCTGAATACAACCAGGCACCATTGCGGGTAGAAGGTGCGCGGTAACCCGGCGTTAAGCCTAATACCTGTGCATAAAAAGCGATTTCCTGGGTGAGTTGCTCTTCGGTAAGAACAATATTGATGTGGTTAATACCTAAAACTTTCATAAAGACGATAACACCTGTAAACGCAACAACGATAGGCTGTAAAAACAGTAAGAATTTTTTTGACGATGATGCATTATTCCGCGTTATTTTTTGTTTGTTCCGGGTTCGTCAGATTTTTTATGGCATCTAATACTGCTTGGGCATGACCTTCATGGTTAACAGCATTATTGACATACACTAAAACACCTGTTTTATCGATGACAAAGGTAGAGCGAATGATAGCCATAAATTTTTCACCATTTTTTTCGCGTTCACGCCACACACCATAGCTTTCGCAAACCGCGCCGGAGGTGTCGGCTAGCAACTCAACTTTTAAACCGTATTTATTAATAAAATCAACGTGGCTACTGCAAGAGTCTTTGCTGACACCAATGACCACGGTGTCTAGCGCCGCAAAGTCATCGGCCAGCGCGGTAAAATCGTTGGCTTCAATCGTGCAACCTGGGGTGTCGTCTTTTGGGTAAAAATACAAAACAACGTTTTTCTCACCGGCATAATCAGCCAAGCTGATCAGTTGATTGTTTTGATTCATGGATTGAAATAGGGGGGCGGTTTGTTGTATTTCCAACATAAGAGACTCCTGGTGATGTGTTATTTTATGTGAGCATTGATGCTGCACTGGTCGCATGCGTACAAGTCATAATAATCAGCTGCTGGCGGAATGTCCAGTCATAGCTTGGGCTGTTTACTATTTGGTATCCCAATGTTAACACCTGCTCAATCCTGTTAGCTTGAGAAAAGCGTCCAATCTGCCTTACATTTTGCGCCAGTTTAATCAGTATTTGCTTTGTTAACCGCAATCCACCCACATCCGCCCCGTCTCAAGTTTTTCAATTGCATTACCCACATCCAATATTTGCCGGATTACTTCAATAAATGAAGCGTGCTGCTATAGTTAAGATTCAATCCGATCACAATTTCAGCTACTGGCAATCCTCACTAATCCAAGCCCAAGGAATTTTATGTTATTACGTCATGTTTTTTTTCGGATGATTACCCTATTGGCCTTCATTTTTGGTTTTTTTTCGCAAACAACTACAGCGGCTATTTCTTTAGTCACACAGCCCTGGCAATCTATTACCCCAGGCGCAGGAGGCTGGTATGGTGCTGTTGGCATAGGTCCCAGTGGACTGATCGTTGTCGCTAGCGATTTAAACGGTGCTTATATCAGCCCAACGGGTAGCACCTGGACAGCTGTGGGAGCAACGCAAGGATTGCTATCTACCCATGTTTCCGCTGTCGGTTTCCATAAAACCGATGCTGGCATTGTGCTATTAGGTACCGAAAGTGGCATTTACCGTAGTGCAAACCAAGGTACATCCTTTACCCAAGTCCAACCTAGCGGCTATATCACCAGCATTAAATTTGCACCCAGCACCCCTGCAACCATGTACGCCGTTGGACACACAGCGTATAACTCAACAACGCCTATTATTTATCAGAGTACCAACAGCGGCAGTGCATGGGTAAAAAAAGCCAGCATCGGTCTTGCCAATGCCCGTATCCAAAAACTGGTGGTACACCCAACAAAGTCTACCGAGATTTATGCTGTCTCAGCCCCAGACCGTTTTGCTAATATCGCCTTACGCGCGGTATACCGCAGTACTGACAGCGGTCAAAACTGGTCAAAATTCGCTACAACTTTAGGTGATGCATTTGATTTTGCAATTTCAACGGCATTTCCCTATAACATGTATTTATCGTCTACAAAAGGTGTGTATTATTCAGCTAATAGTGGTGCTGGCTGGACAAATACCGGCAAATCCCTGGAGTATGATTACTTAAACAACAACATAGGTTTTAGTCTTTGGCTAGACCCTGTAAATCCCAGCAAAATACGTCTGGTTAGTAACGCCTTATCTGTGTGGGATAACACGCGTTGGGGTGTCTGGCAGGGAACTAAAATAAGTAGCAGTAAGTTTTCTTGGGCTTTCCTGAACAACGCCACTAATGCCAACTTCACCAAAACCAGCTGGGAAATGCCCGATTACTGGCATTACAATGTTTTAAAAATTAACAATTTATGGAGTCATTTTTATTATACCGGCGAAAGCCTACGCACTATGGCTATTGACCCACGCAATGCCAGTCGCATGGTTTTTGTCAACGCCCAGTGGGTATTTAACACCAGCGATGGTGGCATTAAATTTAGCCAGTATTTTACCAATGCCAGCGGCACAGGGTGGCGTTCACGCGGTATTGAAAATGTGAATGTGCTGGATGTTGCAGCCAGTCGCTGGGCTACCGGTAACGTTATTTTTGGCGGTTATGCTGATTTAGGTTGCTGGCGCAGTCTGAACGATGGCCTGAGCTGGGAAAGCTGCAATCCCATACAGTATGCGCCCAGTAATGCACTGGCCGCCGCTACACCCTCCTTGCGCACGTTTAGGCAAAATTTACCCAGCGACGCACTGCCTGATCTACCCACACAGGCCCGCTTCGGTATTCCGCAGCTAAATCTTACGCCGTCCCGCATTCAACTGGCGGCCGATATGGCCGCTACCGGTGGCTGGAATGGCACGGGGGGTAATGCAACGACGTTTGCTATCGATCCTGTACGAAACGGCATGGTTTGGACAGCAATAGGCGATAATATTAGCCAGCAGATGACGTTAATGCGCAGCACCAATTCAGGCAGTTTTGATTCTTGGCAAAAAGCTGACACCGGCATTGCACCGGCAGATTTAAAAAATATTTATGGCCTCAGCATAGATCCCAACAGCCCTGTCACCCAGCGCACTTTATTTGTCACGGCAAACGGTGAAGTCTACCGCAGTGTTGATGATGGCCGGAACTGGGTAAAAGTATTAAGTTGCAAAGGACAAACCAATAACCTGAATTATTGTGTGACGACGGCAGTGGATTATTTCAACAGCAAACTGGTTTATGCGGCAGGTAGCGCAGGCTTGTTTGTATCGACCGACGGTGGAAATAATTGGACTTGGGCTGATACGACACAAATGACGGTAACGAAAACCCTGCCGGATATGTTTGAAGCTTATCTCGACCGTTATTTGATTAGCCGTGTAGCAACCGATCCGTTTACGCCTAACAGGGTTTATCTTGCGGTGCTTGATACCCGTAATCCTGGGGGGCGAGGCGGTATATGGTCAAGTGACAGTGGTAACAATTGGCAGCGCCTCTATACAAATCCTTATATGCGATCTGTAGCTGCATCACCGTTTCTTAAAGATGAGTTAGTAGCAACTTCTTCGGTTGCCTTTACATCCGGTGGCTATAATGCGCAGTCGCTGGGGGTGTTACGGTTAAATAACGGTATTTGGGAGTCGTTAAACCAGGGCTTGTCTTACAATAACGTTGCTACGGTTGCCTATGGCACAGCCAGTGGCCGCATGGTGTTGGCAAGTATGGGGCAAGGAGTGATGCGGAACTGGCGTTAGTTAGGTTTGGCTTGGGCAAGGATGCCCTTGCCTTATTGATGGCTTTTTGGCGATCTTAACCTTTTAAGAACGCGTACAGTCATAGGGTAGATAAAATGTGTAGGGTGATTTGTGTTAGTAATCGATTCTACACGGTGCTTTTAAGGTGAGCTGTTAGCCATTTTTTTTGGTGATACTTGGTTTTTAATTGTCGCGCTACTTTCAAAGCTGCATTATCATAACTTTCGCTGTACTAATTCTTATAGCGCCGTGGCACTTCTGTATGAGGTATTAACAGACAACATTGCAACAAACGCCCGATATCTGTATTCTGGCGGCTATGCAAATACATCTAATTTCAGTGGGAAACCGTATGTCCGGTTGGGTACAACAAGGCTACGATGAATATGCCAAGCGCCTGCCGCGTGAATGTAGCTTGGTGCTTAAAGAAATTGCCCCTGGCAAACGTACTAAAAACAGCGATATCGCTCGTATTATCAAAGACGAAGGCGACCGGATGCTTGCTGCCATACCGCACTATGCTCATGTGGTTAGCTTGGATATTCCTGGTAAGGCTTGGACAACTGTGGAACTGTCGCATTCACTTAAACGCTGGCAAGACAGTGGCCAGAATGTCGCTTTGTTAATTGGTGGCCCCGAAGGTTTGGCTGATTCGGTTAAAACGCTGGCGAAAGAGTCGTGGAGTTTGTCGCCGTTAACGTTTCCACATCCCTTAGTACGTATTATTGTCGCCGAGCAGCTATACCGTGCTTGGAGTGTTCTTAACAACCATCCTTACCACCGCGAATGACAGTACAGATTATCCTGGCTTCGGCTTCTCCACGTAGAAAAGAACTGTTAGACCAAATTGGCGTAAGCTACCGTGTTGTCGCCGCCGATATTGATGAAACCGTGCAGCCAGGTGAATTGCCCTTAGCGTATGTACAGCGCATGGCAGCTGAAAAGTCTGCGGCCTGTGAGCTTAAATGCGGCAAGCACTTGCCGATTCTAGCCGCTGATACGACCGTTGTGTTGGGCGATGTCATTATGGGTAAACCCAAAGACAAGGACGATGCTTTTGCCATGTTAAGGCAGCTATCTGGTGCTACCCATCACGTCTATACCGCGATTTCATTACGTGGCAATGAACACAACCAATCTGTTAGTATGACCGAGGTAAGCTTTAAGCCTTTGACCGATACAGAGTTAGAACGTTATTGGCACACGGGTGAGCCGCTTGGCAAAGCCGGTAGTTATGCTATTCAAGGTTTGGCGGCGGTGTTTGTGCAATCAATCAAAGGTAGTTTTTCCGGTGTAGTCGGGTTACCGTTGTTTGAGACCAGCCAACTTCTCATAAAACAGGGAATACAGTTTTAATATGAGTGAAGAAATTTTAATTAACGTCACACCGCCAGAAACGCGGGTCGCGGTCATCGAAAACGGCGTATTGCAAGAGCTGATTATCGAGCGCAGCCGCGAGCGTGGTTTAGTGGGTAACATTTATAAAGGTCAGGTATGCCGCGTATTGCCCGGTATGCAAGCGGCTTTTATTGATATTGGTCTGCCCAAAGCCGCGTTTTTGCATTTGTCTGACCTGTCCAGCAAAGAGCTGGAAAAAAAAGGCTCGGAGAATATTGAGCATTATTTGTACGATGGCCAGCTGATCGTTGTGCAAGTGGTGAAAGATCCTTTGGGCAGTAAGGGCGCACGCTTAACCACCGAAATTTCTATTCCTTCGCGTTTTCAGGTGTACATGCCGTATGCCAGTAATTCCGGCGTATCGCAGCGTATTGAATGTGCCGAAGAACGTGCTAGGTTACGTACTTGCTTGGATAGCTTTCGGCAAGAACACCAATGCGGCGGCTTTATTGCCCGCACCGCTGCTGAATGCGTAGAAGAATCCATACTGATTGCCGATATGAATTTTTTGGTGAAGTTATGGGAATCGATTTCGGAAAAAATTCTCACCGCTAAAGCCAAGCAATTTATTCACAAAGACTTACCCCTCAGCATTCGCACCTTACGGGATTTATACAAAGAAAGCATCGAGCGCATACGGGTGGATTCCCGTGAAACTTACCACCGTCTGGTGGAATTTGCCAACGTGTTTGTGCCAGAAATTGTGCCGCTGATTGAACACTACACGGGCGAATGTCCGGTGTTTGATATTTACAGTGTTGAGGATGAAATCCAGAAAGCTTTAGATCGTAAAGTGAAATTAAAGTCCGGTGGCCATTTGGTGTTTGACCAGACCGAAGCCATGACCACGGTGGATGTTAATACTGGCGGTTATGTGGGCGGGCGCAATTTGGAAGAAACCATTTTCAAGACCAATCTTGAGGCTGCACAGACTATCGCTAGACAGTTACGCTTACGCAATTTGGGCGGTATTATTATTATCGATTTTATTGATATGCAAAGCGATGATCATAAAAAGCAGGTGTTGCACGCGCTGGAACGCCATCTTGAAAAAGACCGCGCTAAATCTAAAATCACCGAGGTATCTGTATTGGGTTTAGTGGAAATGACCCGCAAACGTACCCGTGAAAGTTTGGAACATATTTTGTGTGAGCCGTGCAGTGCGTGTGGTGGACGCGGTGTGTTGAAAACAGCGGAGTCGATGTGTCTGGAGATATTTCGGGAGATTATCCGTGAAGTACGGCTTTATAAGGTACAAAAATTACTGGTGCTGGCTTCTAATGGGGTAGTTGAAATGCTGCTGGATGAGGAAGCTGATATGCTGGCAGAGCTGGAAACATTCTTGGGGGTGCAAATTAAATTCAGGGCAGAAAATGAATACCACCAGGAGCAATATGATGTGGTGCTGCTGTAAGGTCATGTGTGGGCAAAGCTTTTGCCACGAACGGCTTGTTTAATGGCGGCAGGCTTAACAGTCGGGCATTGGTTAATTTAGAGTCTGCGGATGATCCATCATATTACGCGGGCTACGCGACACCTTATTTTTTGGTCTTTACTTGCAATCGCTATCACGTTAAGTGGTGTGCGTCTGTTAATGATTGGCATCGATCGCTATAAGGCCGATTTAACCACCCACATCAGTGAACTGCTCGGCACACCGGTTACTATTGGGCATTTGGCCGCCCACGTTCACGGTTTTAATCCTGAAGTTGTAATCAAAAATATTGATATTTTATCGACTAAAGCAGGCGTAAAACCTGCCATACAACTGCAACAAATCCGCTTAGGGATTGATTTAAAAGCAGCGTTTGATACGCACCAATTGTTATCGTCAACCTCGGTAACCTTGGTGGGTGCAAAGCTTATGGTTAAGCGTAAGTTAGATGGCAGTTTTGCTTTGGTTGGTTTAAAAGCCAATAACGACAGCCAGCCGTTATGGTTGCTGCAAGGCCATAAATACCAGATGTTGCATAGCCAAATCACTTGGCAAGATGAAAAACGCCAGGGTAAGCCGATTAGTTTCGATGCGGTTGATTTGGCGATTATCAATGACGGTGATCGACATCGGTTAAACCTGTTGGTAGATTTTCCGAAAAAATTGGGTGAATTGCTGCGGGTATCGGCGGATTTTACCGGCAATGCGTTTGAACCTAATGCCATACACGGCACGGTGTATGTTGAAGGTAAACATTTAAAACTGGCTAAACTGATCACGGGGTATTTACCGCTGGCCTTGCATATTGATGCCGGTATCGGCGATTTTAATGTGTGGGCACAGGTTGAGCGCTCACAACTCATTTCTATTCAAGGTGATGTGCAATGCCAGGATTTAAAGCTGCGCCGTGCTAATCGTAACGACTTTGTTGCCAAAACCATAAAAACTCAGTTTCAGTGGGGTATTACCGACGACCAATGGCGCTTAACGGCCAATGATTTGTCCTTACAGTCCGAGTATCAACAGGCTAAATCGACGCTGGTATTAGGCGTTACCGGCACACAAAAAGCCGGTGTAGTGCAAAAACTGGCGGTATTCAGTAAGCGTTTAGAGCTGCCGCTTATCAATAAAGCGTTGCTGTTTTTCGCTCCGTTAACCGAAGGGCAAGTGGCACAATTCACTCAAAATCCGCTCAAAGGTCGTTTAGAGAATTTTTTCTTATCGGCCAATTTAGTGGCTAATACCTATGCAGTAAACGGTGGCTTTGCCAATGTGAGTCTGTCTGGTGGTACTGCGCGGATGGCGGTAGAGAATCTCAGTGGTACGGTAAAAGGCAACGACAAACAAGGCCGTTTACATCTGGCGACTGAAAACAGCCGCTTTATCGCACCTATATTATTTCGTAATCCTTTAACGCTGTATAAGATGACAGGGACGCTGGATTGGCAGCAAACCGACACGCAATGGTTGTTATCCAGTTCTGATTTAGCCGTTAATACACCTGTTATCAGCAGTAAAACGCGCTTGTCTGTTGGGGTATCTAAGGCTGATGCGCCGCTGTTTTTAGATATACAAAGTGAGTTTGTTGGCGATGATGTAAGTAAAGTGACGCAGTATTTGCCTGTAGGCATTATGAAAAACAGCGTGGTTGATTGGCTGGATAGGGCTTTTGTGAAAGGCCGCATTACTAAAGGCGGCTTTTTACTGTACGGCAATCCGGCGAATTTCCCTTTTATGGGCGGACAGGGTGTGTTTGAAGTGCTGTTTGATGTCGATCAAATGGCGTTATCCTATCATCCGCAATGGCCGCAGGTGACCGATATTAATGCCGAAGTATTGTTCTTGCAAAACAGTTTGCAAGTGTCGATCCGCAAGGCGAAAACCTATCAGATGAATATTGCCGAGACCAAAATACAGATTCCCCAATTGGGTAATAGCCCACATTTGCTGATTGCAGGCACAATGGAAAGTGATATTGCCAATGCTTTGGCGTATATGCAGCATACACCGATTCATGCAGGCGTTGATGCGGTATTAAATGCGATAACGCCCACCGGTAAAACCCAGGTTGATCTGGATTTAAAAATCCCTTTGATGGACGATGCGACGGCAAAAGTACAAGGCAGCGCACATGTTGAAGATGCGGCGTTAACGGTAAAATCCATTGCGTTGCCGGTAACTCATCTTAAAGGCATATTAAAGTTTAACGAACGCGGGGTTTACAGCGATAGCATTGATGCAGAGGCTTTGCATTATCCCATCAAAATTAATATTGAACAGACTCATCAGCAAACATTGATTAAAGTAGCGGGGCGTGCGGCGATAGATGATTTGCAGCAACAATTCCCTTTACCGATATGGGATAGGTTATCGGGCGCGAGCGATTATACGCTGGCACTGGATTTACCGGCAGATAAGCGCACACCCACATTAAATATACAGTCTGATTTAGTAGGGATCGCGGTAGATTTGCCGGATACCTTGGTTAAAAATACACAACAAACGAAACCGTTATCGTTGACGTTTGATCTTAATGGCCAGCAGATAATGCCGATTGTTTTGAATTATGATAATCAATTGAAAGCGGCACTTAATGTGGACGTAAGCCAAAAAACGCTAGAATCGGCGCAATTTTTGGTGGGTTCTAAAGCGCTGGCGCACGTTACAGCAGCGGGCATCGTGCTGGATATTAAACGTGAACGCTTAATGCTACAAGATTGGTTAGCGCTGGCCGCTGTTCATTCTGTGAGCGTTGCAGGTGAGCATCAAGCCGTTGATAGTCGCCTTAAAGCCATTAATATCAGCACAGCACACGGAGTATGGCAAGACCTTGATTTGGGTTTGTTTAATTTAACAGTAAAGCCGGAAAATAGTTATTGGTCGGCTGTGCTCGATAGTGCTGTTGCGAAAGGTAAAGTTCATCTGCCATACCAGTTGCAAGGTGCTGAAAAAATGAGCTTTATGATGGATAGAGTGGATTTTTCACTGTTGAAGCCAGATACAGAGAATCGTAAACCCACCGATGACAAACCGCCGCAATTGGATATTGTGCCAAACTTTAGACCTTTATTGGCGATTGCCAGTAAGAAAACCTTGTGGCAAGGCTTTGATTTGGGACAGTTGACTATAGACAGTGAACGTAAAGCTGACGGCGTTGTCTTTAAACGGCTGGAGTTAGCCAGCCAAGATCATAAATTGCTGGCGACAGGTGGCTGGAAAATAACCGGTAAGCAATCTGAAACCACACTGAAAGGTCACTGGGATGTACCCAAAGCCGGTGCGTTTTTTAATAAAATTGGCCTAACGCAAGATTTTACCGAGACCAATGCAACAGTTGATTTTAGCGTTGGTTGGAAAGCTGCCCCGCAGCAGTTTGCAATGGCTAAGCTGAAAGGCCAGTTAGATGTGCATTTAAAGCAGGGTCGTATACTCAGTGTTGATCCAGGCTTTGGTCGTGTACTGGGCGTTGTGGCTTTGGCGCAGTGGATTAAGCGCTTGCAGTTAGATTTTAGTGATGTTTTTCAGGATGGTTTAACGTATAACCGTATTGATGGTCATTTTGATATTATCAACGGCAAGGCCATTACCAAAAATTTGGTAATTGATTCAATTCCTGCCACTATTACCCTGATTGGGGAGACAGATTTGGTGAAAAAAACCGTGGATTTCAAGGTCAATGTGGTGCCAAATAGTGCCGATGCCGTGCCTATTGCTGGTACAATTGTCGGTAAAGTCACCTCTATTATGGCTAAAACCTTGACAGGGAAAAATCAGGACGGGTTTTTGTTTGGCTCTCAGTACCAACTTAAAGGCGAGTGGGGCGATGTGAAAATCAGCCAATTACACGGTGATGAAGGTTTGTTGCAAAAAACCTGGCATGGCTTGACGGATTTTTCATGGATGAAAAATTAAGTGGGTGCATTTATTCTCTAAGGCTGGATTTATGCCCCCATAAAAACGTCCGCTATGACGCTTTCATGCCTTAATATGATCACTGTCATTAAATTTGTGTGTTGTGTGCTTGTTCGTAGATAATCGGAAATATCAGTTAATAACAATAAAAAATAAATAACGGGGGATAGATGAGTAAATGTGCCGCCATACAAATGGCATCAAGTCCGAGTGTTAGCTCCAATTTATTGGAAGCTGAAAAGCTGATTGCAGAAGCTGCTCATGCGGGTGCAAAATTGGTTGCATTACCGGAAAATTTTGCGTTAATGGGCGATAACGAATTAGATAAAATCGGTGTTAAAGAGCCGGAAGGCACAGGGCCGATACAACATTTTTTGGCCACCGTCGCCAAAAAATACGCAGTTTGGGTGGTGGGCGGCACTATTCCCATTGCGGGCGATGCGGCTAATAAAGTGCGTGCTGCGTGTTTGGTGTACGATGATCAGGGCAAGCAGGTTGCCCGTTACGATAAAATTCATTTATTTGATGTTAATGTGCCGGGTACTAATGAAGTGTACCGCGAGTCGGATTCTATAGAGCCAGGTGAAGAATTAAAAGTATTTGATACACCGTTTGGTCGCTTGGGTCTGGCGGTATGTTATGACCTGCGCTTTCCGGAATTTTTCCGCAAAATGAGTGAACAGAAAGTTGATATTATCTTTTTGCCCTCGGCGTTTACCGCAGAAACCGGCGCGGCGCATTGGGAATTATTAGTGCGTGCTAGGGCAATAGAAAATTTATGTTATGTGATTGCGCCTAATCAAGGGGGATTCCATTTAAATGGCCGCAAAACCTTTGGCCACAGTATGATTGTTGATCCTTGGGGGATTGTGCTGGATTGTCAAAAAACCGGCAGCGGTTTTGTAATGGCCGACATCGATCTTGAGCGCTTGGAAAAAGTCCGCGCTGTGTTTCCTGTATTAAATCACCGGCGATTTATATGAACTATACCCACTGTTTTTTGAAAAGTTTATTGCTGGCAGTTATTTTTGCTTTAGTCGCGTGTGGCTCGGTGAATGACCGCTATGCCGACAATGACATGCTAGAGCGTCCACCTGAGATGTTGCCGAGCACGAGTGAGCCAGAGCCGGTTGCGCAGGAGGAAGTGCGCAAAAAAGCTGTTAAAGGCTTGGGCGATGATATCAATGTTAATAATGGCGGCAGTGTACAGCTTAAGCTAAAGCGGTCTTTTGACATTGCTTGGCATGATCTTGAATTGATATTGAAACACAAAGAGATTGAAATTAAAGATCGGGAACATGATAAAGGCCAATATTATGTGATATTTGATGCCGATGATTATCAAGCCGAAGACAGCGGATTTTTTGATAAATCCAAAGCCTTTTTTAACAACGATTATAAACCGGTTGTCTATATAGTAACTGTGGAAGCAGACGGCGATAGTGAGGCCAGAATCAGCGCGGCACTTGCCAATGATACAGAACAAACTACTTCAAATGATAAGGACGATCACTTGACAGATGGCGCTGACAAGCTATCACTGTATCTATACAAAAGTTTACGCGACGACTTGGTTGAAGATTAAAAGTAACGCAACTATTCAGCTTCAAGACGGTATCTACATTTTAAAGCAGATATACAACAAGCACATTTTCTACGTTTAGCTGTCGCGTAGCAATCTCTCTTCATGTGCCAAACACCGCACGAAATCCCTTTTTAAACACTATTAACCGTACTCAATGGAACTAATAAACATTGCAAAACAAGCTATTTTGCTGCCAGCAGGCATACACGATGGCGATATTGAAACCCTTATGGGCAGCCTGCTCAGTGCGCCGATTGATGCGGCGGACATTTATTTTCAGGCCAGCCGGTCTGAGTCCTGGGTATTAGAAAGCGGCATTGTTAAAGAAGGCAGCTACAGCATTGAACAAGGTGTGGGTGTGCGTGCGGTGGCGGGGGAAAAAACCGGTTTTGCTTACAGTGATAGGATTGAACTGCCGGTATTGCACGAAGCGGTCAACAACGTTAAGGCCATTGTGCGCCAAGGCCAGCAAGCGCAGGTTGCGCTAAAAATGCACAGCAATGCCGCCAAGTATTATGTGGCTGCCGATCCATTGAAATCGCTGACCGATGACGAAAAAATTACCCTGTTACGCAAGGTTGATGTTGAAACCCGTAAACTTGACAGTCGTATTGAAGAAGTTATTGTCAGCCTGGTGGGCGCGTATGAAAACATTCTGGTGGTCAGCCAGGATGGTTTGATGAGTGCTGATGTGCGGCCTTTGGTGCGTATGAATGTTACTGTTATCGTCGTGGATAATGGCAAGCGCGAACAGGCCAGTATGGGCGGTGGTTGCCGTGGCGATTACCGGTTTTTTATAGCCGATGATGTGGCGCTGGGCTATGGCAAGGAAGCCGTCCGGCAAGCCCTGGTCAATCTGGAGGCCGGTGACGCGCCCGCCGGTAATATGACAGTAGTGCTGGGTGCGGGTTGGCCGGGCATTTTGTTGCACGAAGCCATCGGTCATGGCCTGGAGGGTGATTTTAACCGCAAAGGTACCTCGGCGTTCAGTGGTCGTGTTGGTGAACGGGTGGCTTCCAGCTTATGTACTGTGGTAGATGACGGCACTTTGCAAGGGCTGCGCGGATCACTCAGCATAGACGACGAGGGTACACCGACCGAAAATACCATCCTGATTGAAAATGGCATTTTAAAAGGTTATATGCAGGACAAATTGAATGCACGGCTGATGGGTGTAAAAGCTACTGGTAACGGCAGACGCGAATCTTACGCGCATTTGCCGTTGCCACGCATGACCAATACCTATATGTTGGCTGGCCAACACGCGCCGGAAGAGATTATTAAATCGGTTAAAAAAGGCTTGTACGCCAAAAATTTTGCCGGTGGCCAAGTGGATATCACCTCCGGTAAGTTTGTGTTTTCCGCCAGTGAAGCGTATTTGATTGAAGATGGCAAAATTACCCGTCCGGTAAAAGGCGCTACTTTAATCGGTAACGGCCCCGATGTATTAACGAAAGTATCAATGGTCGGTAATGATCTGGCGATGGACAGTGGTGTGGGGACTTGCGGCAAAGATGGTCAAAGTGTACCGGTGGGGGTAGGGCAGCCTACGCTGAAAATCGACGGTTTGACCGTCGGTGGCACGCGCATTTAATCCCTTTCCTGAGACATTAAAAACACTATGCACAATCAAGAACAAATCAATCAATTAAAAAATATTGTCCAGGACTTATTGGATGAAGCCAAGCAACAGGGCGCAACGGCTGCCGAAGCCGGCTTAAGTCAGGAGACGGGCTTATCGGTGAATGCGCGTATGGGTGATGTGGAAACCATAGAACACCATTGCGACCAAGGTTTGGGGATTACCGTGTTTTTTGGCCAGCGCAAAGGCTCGGCCAGTACGTCGGATTTATCGCCAGCCTCCATTAAAGAAACCGTACGCGCGGCATGCAGTATTGCCCGCTATACCAGCGAAGATGAGTACGCCGGTTTGCCGGACAAGGCCATGCTGGCCACGGAATTTCCTGATTTGGATGTTAACCACCCGTGGACGGTGAGTGTGGATGAAGCGATAGCTCTGGCTATTGCTTGTGAGGATGCGGCGCTGACTTACCACAGTGAGATCAGCAATTCGGAAGGCGCGTCGGTTAATACCCACCAAGGCATCCGCGTGATGGGCAATAGTTTGGGTTTTCTGCAAGGCTATAGTTCTACCCGCCATTCCTTGAGTTGTTCGGTATTGGGGCAGCGCGGCGACAGTATGCAGCGTGATTACTGGTATAGCGTGGCGAGGAATGCCAACGATCTGGAAGCTGCGGTTGATATAGGCCGCAAAGCCGCCGAGCGGACGATCAAGCGATTAGAGGCGCGGCGCTTGACGACTCGGCAATGTCCAGTGCTGTATGCGCCTGAAACCGCCGCAGGTTTGTTGGGTTCGTTAATGGGTGCGATCAGTGGCGGTAACCTGTACCGTAAATCGACGTTTTTGCTGGATGCCTTAGGCCAACAGATTTTTCCGGAGTTTATTCGTATCCATGAGCAGCCCTATTTAACACGCGCCTTAGGCAGTTCGGCGTATGACGGCGACGGTGTGGCGACGCAAACGCGCGATATCGTCAGTAATGGTGTGTTGCGCGGTTATGTGTTGGGTACGTATTCGGCAC
Organism: Crenothrix polyspora; assembly: GCF_900163755.1. Lineage (GTDB taxonomy): Bacteria > Pseudomonadota > Gammaproteobacteria > Methylococcales > Methylomonadaceae > Crenothrix > Crenothrix polyspora. The sequence continues at coordinate 27,593 of NZ_FUKI01000119.1, forward strand.
GCAAACTGGGCATGCAAAGCACGGGTAATGCCGGTGGTGTGCATAATCTGACCTTGGATTCTGGAGCGCTGGATTTTGACGCTATGCTTAAATTAATGGGCACGGGTTTGCTGGTCACTGAGCTGATGGGGCAGGGTGTCAAGATGATGACAGGCGATTATTCGCGCGGCGCGAGCGGTTTTTGGGTAGAAAATGGCGAGATACAATACCCTGTTGAAGAAATCACCATTGCTGGAAATTTAAAGGACATGTTCAAGCATATCGTCGCGGTAGGTAATGATGTAGATTACCGTGGCAATACGCGCACGGGGTCTATTTTGATTGAGAGAATGTCGATTGCTGGCGAGTAGGTAAAGGATAGGTTGCGGGTTCTACTAAGCGTGGTAACCCGCAAAAAATGATAGGCAAGACCTTACCAAATCTGGCATAAGGGAAGATGAAGCTACCGAATGCTGATAAAGCTATAATACCGCCAGAGAAGTTACGAGATTATGTGTTGTCATTTGTCCCGTTACACATGAAGATATTCTTGCTGCGCGTTCAATTAATGCAGACTAAGTACTTAGTCAATATTATTCTGTCGACTACTGTAAAATACTCCGTTCGTCCTGAGCTTGTCGAAGGACTTGTGGTTCATGGTTCGACGAGCTCACCACGAACGTCTTTTTAGAATCGCTACCCGCCAGAACTAAATTGACTGAGTACTAGCCCCGTCAGCCGACGGTTGATTTCATAATTGCCGTTATAGAGCGAGTCTAAGCGTTCTCTTATAGCAGTCTTTGTAGCGAATATAGACGCACTAAACAATAGGCTAAACCCTTCAAGGGTTCAGTCTATTGCTGTGCAGGTCGCTTTTATTCTCGCTCTAAAGCGGGCGGGAGGGTTCGCTCATTTGGATAAACAGTGCTTCGAATCAGCCATAACGCTTGAAACGCTGTTGCCCATTCAATCTTTTGCATTCGCGCCATGTTCAATGTTATCAGCCTATCCTAAAAATCAGCTAATTATGGCCGATAAAACAGCGTATTAATAAAATTAGCGATATGCTCAACTTCTTCCACACACACCGAATGTTCAATGACATAATCATGCCAGCTGACATCATAGCCCAGTGCAATTAAGCCATCGGCAGCTTTTTTACCGATCTCGACATCAACAACGCTGTCTAAAATACCGTGTCCCATAAAAATTGGCGTACTGTTATTGGCCGGTGAGCGCTCTACTTTTAATTGCTCAAGCATAGGCAGATAAGTTGATAAGGCAACAATACCGGCTAGTTTTTGTGGGTATTTTAAGCCCGCGAGCAAGGCAATCACCCCGCCCTGCGAGAAACCGGCTAAAAGAATATTTTCAGATGGAATACCTTTGGTAATTTCTTCACTAATCAATTGCTCAATTGCCGCTACCGATTGATAAATACCGCTCACATCAACCTGACGCTCCATCGACATTTCTAAAATATCGTACCAGGCACGCATTTTTGCGCCCCCATTAATAGTCACGGCTTGCACTGGGGCATTTGGAAAAACAAAATGAATATTCGCCGCGTCATCCAATCGTAAACTGGGTACGATGCCTTCAAAATCGTGGCCATCTGCGCCCAAACCATGTAGCCATATTATAGAATGGCTGTGTGCTGCGCTGGGCTTTATATTAATTGTGCTAAGTTTTGCGTCCATAAATTATCCATAAGACTGTATTAAAAAGGGCTATCAGTGATTAGTAAAATTGCCGGCAAATTTAGGCAAATCTGGATTCATATAATCCCACGGCTGAGCTTCTGCAACCCACACATCTTTTGTGGGCGTAAAGATACTGGGGTCGTCTAAAGTTGCTGCTGCAATGGGGCGCACTTCGGTAAAAGCGCTGTTTCTACCGAACAAAGAACTACCGCATTCAGGGCAAAAACCGCGATGCACAATATGGCCGCTGGCGGCTGTTGAAGCGTATTCTTTGTAATTACCCGTAATAGTTAACGCAGACGCTGCAACAAACATAGCAGCCAAATACGCCGCACCAACCGATTTTTGACACGTTCTGCAATGGCAATTAATGCCGCCTAATGGTTCGGCAGTAATTTCATATCTCACTGCACCACAACAACATCCACCGGTGATAGGAAGCTTCATCTATTCTCCTTGTTATTTTCTGCAATATTTGGCTAGACTCTAACAGAAACAAAAGTTTTTCAGTAGTCAGTTTTAATAAAATAACCTGTTGGCGGTATAAAGTAACAAACCGAGGTTTTAAAAGTGTAACGCAGCGGTATTTTATTCCGCTTAACGGGAAGATAAAACAAGTGCAGGTTTTACATCAAATGCCACACACACACGCTCTTGATCGGTATGAAACGGCACAGTACGGTGGAACAAAGACGAAGGAAATAACACCACATCGCCCACCTGTAAATCAATAATTTGACTTTGAAAATCATCGTGTAAACGCGGATAGTCATCACCGTCAGTACCGTAAGCAAAACTGCCTTCGTGGTCGTTGTTTTTAGCAGGTAATTTAAGATACACGCAACCGCTAATCCAGCCTTCTTCATGGATATGCGCGGTTAAAAATCCTCCTTGTCGCATGCGTAAATACCACGAGCTGGCAAATTCAATTGCGCTTGGAAAATTGATAATTAAGGTATCGCTACTTTCAGCATAGTGTTTTTGGTAGTCCACAATTTTGGTGCGGATAAGCCTAGCCAGCTTTTGAAAAGAGGGCTCAGAACGTTTGAGCAAATTACCTGCCGATTGCATTCCGTAATACAAACGCCCCTGTTTGCGTTCAGCGATGGCAAGATGCTCAATGTCGTGCAATAACGCAGTTAAAAAACCGTTATTCGGTGCGGTTAATTCAGCAATCTGCGACTGCCATACATAATTCATTGGATTTTTGCAGAAACCGTAGCTATTTTGCACGCCAAAATTAAGCGCATAATGCGTAGATAAGCTAGCCAATAACACCGAGGTATGTGGCTTGTCTGCAACAATCTGCTCAAGTTTTTGTTTGAACAACTCAAACTGCTGAGTTTTATACAAGCACAGCAAAACACGCGCTTTGGCATCTGCAAAATCAGCGCTTGCAAAATAAGGCATTGCTTCCAACATGCGACCTGCCAAGCAAAAATACTCACCTAAATTGTATTTAGCGCGATTATGTTGCGGCTGCACTGCCAGCGCCTGTTGGTAACAAGTAAGCGCTGCTGGCATATCACCTTGATCACGTAAGGTTTCACCCAAGCTATTCCAGGCATCGGCAAACTGTGGGTTTAATTTGATAGCTTCACGGAATAGGGGTATGGCCTCTGTCTGTCTGCCTTGATCGTACAATACCGTACCTAAATTAAAATAACCACAGGCATCAACATGTAAGGCCAAAGCCTGACGATAACATTGTTCGGCTTCTGATAGCTGCCCTAAATGCTGTAAAACTGTCCCCAGATTTGCGAGCGCTTCAAAAAAACCAGCTTCAAGGGCGATGGCTTTGCGGTAATGAATCGCCGCATCGTGTAACATATTTTGCGCTTGTAACACAATGCCAAGATTAAAATGTGCCGTGGTAAAATCTGGCTTAAGTTGTAAGCAATGTCGGTAACTGGCGATAGCGTCATCAGTATCGCCTAACTGTGTGAGTATAATACCCAAATTAAAGTGAATTTCAGCAATACGTGGTTCAATTGTTAGCATTTTGCGAAAATTGTATACCGCCTCACGATTTTTACCTTGGCCTTGCTGACAAACGCCCAGCAAATTATACAATATCAACGCATGAGGGTATTGTACAAGTAAAGCCTGAGTTTTTGTTTCTGCCAACAGCAATTGCCCACGCTGAATAAGTTGCTGTAGCGCGTGTACGTCAGCAGCTTGTGGTTGCTTGGCTTGTTGAGCACGTATTTTCAAACAACTTACCTTTTTTATAAAATTAAAGTGACTGAGTGTTAGGTTATTTTCACGAAAGAATATCCTAAATAAAACGTGTGTGTTTTTTCTGGACAATCCTCTTGCTAGGTTCATTATTTAAAATGACTTTATACGGGCATAACGATTAGTACGATATTAAAATCAATGTCAGTATCGCCGTTTATATTACTGCGTAAAATGCGTTTGATTCTATCAAATTTTAATTCGCCCGACGATACCGAAAAAATCACAATTATGCCTTTTCTTCGGATTCAGTCCAAAGCTAATTATCGGTATATTCGATAAGGCTAATAAGTGCTGCACGAAATTTATCTGTGTCTTGCGTCTACCATGTTAAAAATTAAGGTTACAATAAGGCATGACTATTTAAGATCTAACAGGTGTGCTTTTGACTGACAAAATTATCCGTATTGCTACCCGCCAAAGTCCATTGGCCTTGTGGCAAGCAGAACATGTTGCAGACCGCTTACAAGTGGCCTTTCCAGGTATTAGTGTTGAACTGGTTAAAATGGTTACCCGTGGTGACAAAATACTGGATACGCCGCTGGCTAAAATCGGCGGCAAAGGCTTGTTCGTTAAAGAATTAGAAGTAGGAATGTTGGAAGGTACGGCTGATATCGCCGTGCATTCTATGAAAGATGTGCCGGTAGAATTTCCAGATGGACTGCATTTGGCGGCGATTTTAACGCGTGAAGATCCGACTGATGCGTTTGTCTCCAATCACTATGTTTCGTTGCAAGATTTACCTGCGGATGCGCGGATTGGTACGTCCAGTTTGCGTCGGCAGTGTCAAATTAGCGGCTTATTTCCAAGAGCGCAGATTATTCCGCTGCGTGGTAACGTCAATACCCGTTTGGCCAAGCTGGATGCCGGTGAATACGATGCAATTATCTTAGCGTCGGCAGGCTTAAAGCGTTTAGGCATGGCCGAGCGTATTACGCAGTGTCTTGATCCTAGCGTGATTTTACCTGCCATAGGGCAAGGTGCGATTGGTATTGAATGCCGCGTTGATGATGTCGACATGAACGTTATGCTGGCACAGCTGCATGACACAGAAACCGGCCTGTGCGTGCGTGCCGAACGCGCTATGAACGCGCGTTTGAGCGGTGGTTGCCAAGTGCCTATTGGCGGTTTTGCCCAATTATGTGGTGATGAATTGTTTATGCGCGGTTTGGTGGGCAATCCTGATGGCAGTGTGTTGTATCGTGCCGAACGTCGCGGCCATTATGACAGTGCTGAAGCGATTGGCCGCGAGATTGCTGAAGATTTATTGGCGCAAGGGGCAGATAAAATTTTGCACGATTTATACATGAATGACTAAATTAAACGGAGCGCGGATTTTAGTCACGCGTCCTGAGCATCAGGCTGACACACTGTGTCAATTAATTACCGAGCAGGGCGGTGAAGCGATTCGTATACCAGGCCTTTCGATTGTTGCGCATGAAGACAGTGCCAGAATTCAAAAAACCTTGGCGGAACTGGCCAAATTCCAGTGGCTTGTTTTTATTAGTGCTAATGCGGTAAATTTTGCAGTTAAGGCGAATGGTGGCAAAATACATCACAATAGCCTGTTGTGTCTTGTTGCAATCGGGTCTGCTACGGCAAAAGCACTGCACGCGGCTGGGTTAACGGTGGATTTAATGCCCACAACAGCCCAAAATAGCGACGCGTTATTAGTTATGCCACAAATGCAAGACGTTGCTGGACAGCGATTTTTAATTGTACGTGGTAGTGGCGGACGCGAAACATTAGCCGATACTTTACGTGCCAGAGGCGCTAAAGTGACTTATTTAGAAGTCTATAAAAGGCGTATGCCACAGGCAGATAATACACAGCTGCGGGCTTTGCTGGTAACACGCCAACTGGCTGTGGTGACCGCAACCAGTGTGGAGATACTGCAAAATCTGCTGGTTATGACAGGTGCAGGGATGAGACAGTATTTATTAACCACGCCGCTGGTGGTGATTAGCGAAAGAATACGGCAGGCGGCGCTGGCTATGGGATTTGAACAAGTCGCGGTAACCGAATACCCTTCGGATAACGCCGTACTTGAGACAGTAACAACGTATGTAACAGGAGGATAGAGTGGCTGAATTGACTGAACAACAAGAATCACCTGTGGGTGACACTAAACACCCACCTAAGTCGCGCGGCGGATTCTGGTTTGGCGCTACGGTTTTGCTACTTGTTACCGGCCTTGCGGGGGCGGGATTTTTTCTGTTTAGCCAGTTACGCGCTAAACAAGAAGGTTTAAATGGTGAAGTGAAAAGTGAAATGTCCAAGCAGTTGGGTGGCTATCAAGGTCAATTGACGGAAATAGAAAAACAGATTGCCGCTTTACAAACCGATATTTCCGGTAAAGACGCGCATTTTACCAAAACCTTGGACGATTTTTCGCGCTTACACGGTGACAAACTTGATAGCACGCGCAAGCAACTTAACGAATCCATTGTCAGATTGCAGCGGCAACTGGGTAAAACCCGTGGCGATTGGCTAATTGCCGATGCAGAGTATTTATTAAGTGTCGCCAACGAGCGTTTGTATTTGATTGGTGATGTCAATACCACACGTCAAGCGCTGGAAGCTGCCGATCAACGCTTACGTGAAAGCGGTGATGCGTCGGCATTTAAAGTCCGTGATCAAGTCATTAAAGACATTGCCGCACTGGCTAATATTCAGCCTGTTGATGTGGTTGGCCTGTATGCCGCCATACAGTCATTGGAAGATCGGGTTAATAATTTAGTGTTATTGCTGCCGTATTCAGGCAAAACACTGGAAAAAACCCATACGCAAGCGCCTGCTACTGAATCCAGCGGTGCAGGCGGTTTATTGGAAGATGCCAAACATAAGCTCAGTGAAATTGTTACCATAAAGCACACGGATCAATCGGTTAAAGAAATTTTAACGCCGGAACAAGCGCAGTTTATCCGTGATCAATTGCGCGTTAAGCTGGAAGTGGTGAAAGTTGCTTTAGTGCAGCAAAATGAAGCGCTGTATCAGGCCGGTTTGGCAGATGCTAGAAAATGGCTGGAGCAGCAGTTTGCTCAAAACAGCGATACGAAAGCGTTTGTTAGCGAGTTGAATCGTTTTGACGCTATTAAATTACGTAGCCATTTTCCTGATATCAGCTTGTCTTTGAAAATGCTCAAAGATATTACCAAGCTGCGTATTGAGACCGATAAGTCGTTGGACTCCAGTGAGCCGGTGAGTTCTACCGATACAGATACTGACGTTGCCCCTGTAACCGGTAGCACACAAGCAATGCCTTCCGAAGCAGATCTTGCAAAATCCAGTACATCGCTAGATTCAACGGGTTCTGTTGCATCCAAGCCGGATGCCGCAATCATGTCGCCTTCTGAGCCAATTACGCCTGAATCGGCATTGCCAGCCAAAGCTGACACAGCGACAATGCCGTCTTCGCAGCCGATAACAACCGATATGCAAGCACCTAAACCGCTCGCAGCGCCACCTCAACCGTCATCTGCACCCGTGGCTGATCATATAGAGCCTAGTATTCCTGAGTATTCTGATGTTATTCCTCCTGATGATAATCAGCGTGCTATGGATAATGGCGGGATTGAGCAAGAAGCATCGAAAGCTGATCCCAGTCCGGTTGCTAAATTACTTGAAAAAGTAAAGCAGTATCTGCCTGGTAAACACTAGAGAATGATAATGAAAAGACTAATTTATTTTCTAGGGCCGTTGTTATTGGCGATTGTTGCGGTTTTTTTACTTAACAAATGGCTGGGTGGCTTTGAAACCCCAGGCTATGTACTGATTGGCATAGCAGGCTGGTCGATGGAAACTTCGCTGGTGGTGTTTGCCATCAGTTTGATTATCGGCTTTTATGTGTTTTATAACTTTTTCAGGTTCATGGGCTGGTTGGTTCAGGTGCCGGGGCGCTATAAAAGTCGTGGTAAACGTATCAAGTTTAATCGCTCTCAAGAAGCACTGATTGCCGGCTTGGTAGATTCTGCTGAAGGCAATTTTGAAAAAGCTGAAAAAGTACTCATTAAACACGCTTCACACAGTGGTGCGCCCTTGTTGCATTATTTGACGGCGGCCAGAGCGGCGCAATCACGGGGAGCCTTTGAAAAGCGTGATGAATATCTAAAAAAAGCCTCGAACGCACCAGGATCTGATCTGGCGGTGGGCTTAACACAAGCGGAATTGAGTTTGTCAGGCAATCAGTTTGACCAAGCGTTGCAAACCTTAACCAGACTGCACTCTATCGACCCTACCCATGCCAGTGTGTTGCGCTTATTACATCAGACATATCAAAATTTGGGCGATTGGGAAAGTGTGCGTAGCCTGATTCCGACCTTGAACAAGAATAAAGTCATGCTGGAGGCGGAGATTAAATTACTGGAGGCGGAAGCGTTTAGTAATTTGCTAAAACAGGCTTCGGAAAGTGGTAATGCGCCAGAAATTCAGAAGCTGTGGTCAGATATTCCAAGCTATATCAAACGTATGCAAGGCTTGTCTGCGATTTATTTTGCTGCGATGATTAATGCAGGTGATGGCGCTGCTGTTGAAGAAGAGTTGACCAAATTATTATCAGTTAATTGGGATGAAACTTTGCTTGCGTTGTTCGGCAGCGTGCAATCTGACGATGTGGCCAAGCAATTTTCCGTAGCTGAAAAATGGTTAAGCTTGCATCCCAATGATGTGGTGTTGTTGAATGTATTAGGCAAATTGGCTATTAAATGTGCTGACCCGCACAAAGCTGAAGCGTATTTATCGCAAAGTATTAATACAGAACCTACCGTGCAGGCCTATCAGTTATTGGGTGATGTTTTGTTTGCTCGCAATGAAAAAGACAAAGCCTGCGAATGTTATAAATATGGCTTGGAACTGGCATCCAGTGAGATTGTTAGTCAGATTGATGCGGTGTCGTAGACCGGGTAGACTGTCCGTAGCCATGTACAGCTATCAGTGATAGGCGTTTAATACAGCGCTTTCACAGTTCAATAGTTACAGCGTAACCGTTCGCACGGAGCTTGTCGAAGTGTGCCGTTCATGCTTCGACAAGCTCAGCACGAACGGTGACTGTAACTGTCCTAAGTTGAAAACGCTGTAAGTGCAATTTTATTTTGTAATCTAACGGACTGAAAACAACGCATCTTATCGCATTTCATTGGACAATAAAAAACCCGCTAAGCCTTACAGCTTGCGGGTTTTTGTATTTATTTGTATCTTAATATATCTTTGCTTGGTGGAGGCGGCGGGAATTGAACCCGCGTCCGCAAGCACTCTGCCACAAGGTCTACATGCTTATCTCGTTCTTTTGATTTAACCGATGACTACCCGACGAGCCAAGAAAATCACCAGCGATTCCGTAAGGTTTTTGCGCATCCACACCGGACAGATTTCAGCGCGATCTTATGTATATGACCTCTGAGCGCTCCGCTACCTTACGGCTTAAGAACTCCACCCGCATAAGCACAGATGGTCAAAGGAATGGTGCTGTGTTTAAGCAGCTAAAGCCATTGAGTAGTTTTCGTCATTTGCGAATACTTTTTTTCTGTAGATTTTACGAGGTGTACAGTCCTCGGCATGCACTCAAGGTTTCGCTACCCACGTCGAAGCCATGTCGCCCCCTTAAATTAATTATAACCGAGTCGATCACGACTAGCTATGATAATTCTAAATATTTTTAACGCTAACCCCGTATTGATACATTGACTAGCCCGCTTATCTTGTTATGCTGGTAGCTGACAATACAAGACTTTGGTATTTATAACCGCCTTACTGAATCATGTATCATTAAAAATAGATGCGCTTAACTTCATATCTCACAGCTTGTTTTGCATTGCTATTTTGTCTACACAATACGGATTGTGTCGCCTGGGAACAAATTACCTGCAAATTAGCTAAAAATCAAGGTAACAAAAAACGCTGGTTAACACACGAATATAAGCCGGTTATTGATCCTGTCAGTATACCCGAAGGCTCGCCGCAGCACGCCGCATTACTGCAAGCCATAAAGCAGATGAATCTCAATCCCAGTCGGTTTCGCTATGTGTCGGGTGGTATGGATAACGTGGATGGTGTAGGGGTGGCTAATGGTGAAAGTGAAATCTGGATGAAAGATTTAGGTGCTGATCGCAGCCATATCTCGGCCACAGAACAAAGTGATGCCGATTATTCGTCAAGTTGTACGGCAACCGAATCTGACATTATTATTAACAGCCATTATCGCCCGGCACGCGAACCAGTAAATATCAATAAAATTGATTACAGCACAACTAAGAGCCAGATGTTTGAATACGGTGGTAGTTACGGTGTATTTCGTTCTATTGTGATGCACGAAATGGGGCACGCCGCTGGATTACAGCATGAAGGTGACAGTCTTAATCTCATGGGCGGTGATTATTTGCTGGTCGCTCAAGGCGATACGGTTAATCCGTATATAGGTGAAGATGCCGCCAGTGGCTTGATTGCGCTGTATGGTCTGGCTGATAATGCCCAAGAAGACATCAGTGTCAGTCATTGGCGGTATGGCGGTAAAAAAGCACTTGGCGATGGTAGTTTTTTCAGTATTCATCAGCGTAGCCGAATTTTTGACAGCGCTAATAAGGAGCTTGATAAACACTGTCCTTATGTAAAGCCTGATCTTTCAGGTGCGCCTATCAGTAGTTGCCCAGAGCCGGTTTACAAAGTGACGCCAGGCCAGGCGGTTAAATTGGAACTCAGTTATGAAAACGCCGGAAAAACGACACCGCTGCACGCTATCGTTAACTATTATGTGTCTGACGATGCGGTGATTGATATAAGCGATACTGTCTTGGCAACAAAAACCTTAGCATTTAAACGCGACAGTACACCGGCAACGTTCAGCACTGATCTGGTAGTGCCGAAGGCACTTATCAGTGGTAAACCCTATTGGTTAGGGTGTATTGTTGATGCTAATAATCAACTGGCTGAAAGTTTTGAAACCAATAATGCCACCTATATTGGGATTGTAGTTAAGTAGTTACCCAGAGTTTCTTATTAGTAGCGCAGACAGGAAAATACGATGTCATTTATAATAATATCCGTTGCTATTCAACTTGCTTTTGCTGTACATGCCATTAAAACCGATAGAAAACCTATCTGGGTCATCATTATTGGCTTTATTCCTATCTTAGGCTGTCTGGCTTACATTATCGTGGAATTACTGCCCGGCTGGTTGGCTAATAATTCAACTGATCACGCACAAAAAAGAATCAGAAACGAAGCTTATCCTGACAAAGACCTAAAAGCCGCGTTAGCTAATGTAGAACTTGCCGATACGGTGAGTAATCGCATGACAGTAGCAGAGCTGTATTTGCACAGAGCGCAATTTCAGGATGCGAAAGCGCAATATGAAAAATGTTTGGTGGGTATTAACAAAACCGATCCAATGCTTATGTTAGGCTTGGCAAAGGCTAATTTCGGATTGGCCGATTATGCTCAAGTGATTACGACATTGGCAGCGTTAAAAACGGCTAATCCTGATTTTAAATCAGCGGATGGTCATCTTATTTATGCGCGTGCCCAAGAAAACAACGGTAATATTGCGGCGGCAACCATTGAGTACGAAGCGTTAATTCAATATTATCCCAGCCCTGAGCCTACCTGCCGTTTTGCATTGTTGCTTAAAACGCAGGGTAATAGTCAGCGTGCAAATCAATTGTTTAACAAGGTTGTTGATTACAGCGAAAATGCGGGCAGACAATATAATTATACCCATCAAGAGTGGGTGACATTGGCCAAGCGCGAAGCCAATAGTTAATTAGGAATACACATTTATGACACTGGCAGAACACTACAGCGGTGGTTATTCGCCACTGATTATTGATCAATTTAAACAACGCAGCTTTGCTAGGCACGGTGTTTTTGTGCAACCGTATTTAACAGCGGGATTAAGCGTTTTGGATTGCGGCTGTGGGCCAGGTTCTATCACGTTGGATATTGCCGAATTAGTTAATCCAGGGGTTGTGCATGGTATTGATTTTAGTGCGCTTCAAATTGAGCAAGCGCTGTTGTTACAAAAACAGCGGGCAATTACCAACGCACGTTTTACCACCGGTTCTGCCTACCAATTACCCTACGATGACGCGCAATTCGACGTGGTATTTGCCCATGCTGTGCTATACCATTTACAACAACCTCAGCAAGCGTTGGCAGAGTTTCGGCGCGTGTTAAAACCCGGTGGTGTGGTGGCGTTACGCGATGCCTGCCACACTGGGGATATAATGCAGCCCTGGGATGTGAATTTAGCGGTTGTTTGGCAAACCATAGCCCAGGTATTTAGTTATCAAGGTGGTAATATTTATTTTGGTTCTCAGCATAAGCAATTATTACTTGAGCAAGGTTTTCAAGCTATTGTGCTGAGTTGCAGTTATGATATGTTTGCTACGGATGCCGAAAAACACAGTATTCGTGATTATTGGCATCAATTTTTAGATGTTGATCATCGTTCACTTATTGTTGAGCAACAGTGGCTGACAGCATTGGAACTAACCCAGCAGTGTGCGGCATTGGATCAGTGGCTGGCTAATCCTGCCAGTTTTTTTGCCAGAGCGCGTTGCGAAGCGATTGCGCGTAAATGACGCAAGGCTACACGACTGTTTTGCAGCTGACAGATTTGCATTTGTTTGCAGAGCAACATGGTGTGTTTAATGGTGTTAATACCCGTAATAGCTATAATCAGGTTTTAAATCATGTGCGCCAGCACTATAGTACGCCCGATGTTATTGTTATTACCGGCGATTTGGCGCACGATAACGCCTGTGAGACCTACCAATATATTGCCGATTCGTTAAAGGTGTTTAATGCGCCCGTGTACTGTGTGTTAGGTAATCATGACCACAGCAAAAATGCTTACCGTGTTTATCCACTTGCCCCTGTTACTACCGACCTGCATTGTGTCTTCGGTCAATGGCAAATAGTTTTGCTGGATTCCAATCATCAGCCAGAAGCGGGTAGTTATCAGGGTGAAGTGAGTGCTGTTGAATTGCAGCGGGTTGGGGCATTATTATCGCGTTATCCTAAATTGTGGACGCTGATTGCTATGCACCATAATTTACCGCAACATGATGACAGAGGTGTGGCGATAGAAGTGCGTAATCATCAGCAGGTGATGGCGTATTTTGAGCAGCAACCGAATATTAAAGTAGTGTTGTCGGGGCATGTTCATCAGGAATTTGTTATTGTACAAAACGGTGTTTGCTATTTGTCAACTCCTGCTACGGGGTATCAATCGACATCAAGGTCAGGCCAAGTAACAGGCGAAGCGCCAGGCTACCGGTGGTTAAAATTGTATGATAATGGTCGATTTGAGACCGATGTTAGGCGGGTGGCTTATTGGGTTTCGTAACTGAGTGTTTTTTGTTGCATTATAATTGTCGGCTACCAATTTAAGACGGGACATCCGTTCGTCCTGAGCTTGTCGAAGGACTTGTGGTTCATGGTTCGACAAGCTCACCACGAACGGCTTTTTTAAAGCTGTCCCGTTTTAGATTGGTAGCCCTTCTTTTGCACTAAGCAAGCGAATAATTTCGTTACGTTTCATAATTGACGTTCGGCCACTTAAGTTATCTAAGCCATTTGCTTTTTATCGGGCATTACACGGCTAGCCCATTTTTGTGACAGAAACAAGCCCGCTAAGCCTATAAGAAACAACGTAATAAGTCTTGTTTCCGGTACGGATTTGGTAACAACAATGTCATCTATTAAAAACTCTGGATAAAGCCCACCTTGAGCTGTTAATGTTACTGACAGTAGATTGGTAAAGGAAGCAGGAAGGATATATTTTGCCCAGTCGTAGGGTGCAGCACTATCCAGGGTAACTGTGTGCGACACGGAGATACCGCCTATTAAGTTACCCAGTATATCTATTGATTGAGCTGGGCTATAAGGCGTTTGTACAGACAAATTGGGTAAAAGATGCCTTGTGCGGCCGCCAGCAAAGAATGACTGCAACGTAAAAGCAGCACCGCCGTCTTTGGTCATTGTAAGAATCGATCTTTCCCTCCCATTGATAAGTGCGAAAGTGGGATTGTGTTGGATAACATTAGGGTGGCAGATATACAAATTATTAGAATCAACAGTTGCCGGATTTCCGGTAAAACTGTAGCCTTGGGTGCTAAGGGTAGTTGCCACATTAGCACATACCGAAACAGGGGTAACAATATTCTGAAAATCAATGACCGTTGCGTATGAGACAGTTGAGCCTGCCAGTAATATCAAACCACCTGATAGTTTTGTCCAAATGTTCATTTTTATTAACTCTTAGCAATTTAAAAAACAAATACTTAACGCGTTGTTTTATTTTGGTTGCCGTTTTAAACGGCTGTGTCGGTGGTTGGAATCATTCTTTTTGGTAGTTTAAATTATAGAAGCATTTAAAGTTAATAACTGTTAAGTGGCTCACAAAAAAGAAATATTTTTTTCATTTTGGTCGTCAGCTTTGTCTTATAAATGCTGGATACGCTGTGAACCATAAGGTGTAATGGCATAGCGCATTACGCCGTAAGAGCATGTAAATATTCGGCGCGATGCCCGTTAGATTTTGTGTCCAAGTTCATTAAACCATAACACTTTGCCGATTTGACCCAAATTGATTTATGGCTCAGAGGCCATTAAATTCCCACGATTTCTGTGAGCAAGTGTTTGTCCTCATCAAGGATGCCAAAGCGCCTTTTCTCTGTCTTGGCTTCGGCCACTACGTCGTATAGGGCAATGGCTTTGCGTAATATCTCACTTTTGGTTGTACACCCAGAAGCGGCCAGTTGCTCTAACCGTGCGTTCAGTTCAGGTGATACGGCCAAGCTAAGCCGAATCACATCTTTGTCTGTTGCCATAGAAATCTCCAATGCGTTATTTATACCCGACATTCCGCACCCCTAAATAAAAATTCAGCATTTAAGCAACATATTGATATTTAATGAATTTTAGTATTTTAGACTTTCGAGTTAAAACAAGAAAAATTCATCTCTCGTTTGTTTTTTGTTAAATATAAGCTGATATAAATGACTTTGAAAATACGCCAAAAATTCGAAAAATTTATAACATACTGAAATTATTAAATTAAATTTAATCATAAAATTATGAATAGGGGTGCGGAATGTCGGTTATACGTAAATATTACGCCTTTTTGTATCTTAGTGCTGGGAAATTTCAATGAGGAACGAGCATGAAATAACTCTAATATCAAGCCAGAGCTTCGGATTGAGTGCAACACCATGCAGCAGTAAAAATAACAGGGAAAATGATAGACAGTATTGCTTTTTAGTTGTCAATCAGCATGCAAAACTGACCAGGATCCTGGGAAAAATAAATGCCCGAAAAATCCTGATTTATCGGACAAAAAACCGGTTGCACTCTATTTGGTTGCGTACTATAGTACGCTTTAGTGTAAGTAGGAGGAACTGATTCCGTGGCAGAAGCGACAACACCGAAGCAAGTCATCGTCTATGCTAAAGAGAACGGGAAAGAACCCTTTACTGATTGGCTTTACGGGCTGCGGGATATTATGGTGCGAAAACGTATCCTTGCCCGTGTTTCCCGACTGCAACAAGGTAATTATGGCGATTGCGAGCCGATCGGTGAAGGAATCAGTGAATTGCGATTGTTCTTCGGCTCGGGTTACAGAGTCTATTTTGGAGAGAAGAACAATCATATTGTTGTGTTGCTCTGTGGCGGCGACAAAGGCAGCCAAGGCAAAGACATTGAACAGGCGAAAGCCTTTTGGAAGGAGTATTTGAACCATGAGAACCTTTAGAGGCATTGGGGAAATCGAAGAGCAATATCTTCGTGACCATCCCGAAGAAGTGGATGATTACATCAGTGTCCTTTTCGATGAATACGCGGAAAGCGGCGATACTGCCGCTCTGCTATCGTCTTTGCGCGTAGTTAGTCGCGTTAAGGGCGTGAGCCGGATCGCAGAAACCTCCGGCCTTAGCCGCAAGGGAGTACAAAAAGCCCTTTCCGAAAACGGCAATCCGCAATTTGGCAGCGTTAATGCTATTATGCATGCAATGGGCTATCGCCTAATCCCGCAGAAACTGCATAATGCACATCATTCCCCATAGATAATTAGTAGATATACGCTACATGCTCTTTCCGTACACGAAGATGATCGAACGCCATGATTAGATAAGAACACTGTAGAGCGGCTCGTGTTTTTGATCAATCTTTTTTTCTTTGCGTTGGGTTGTCATGGGTTTTCTCTTTTCTTGCCTAGTCAGTAGTTCAATTTAACTCTAAACTGTGTCCAAGTCTATTAGACCATAACAGGTGTTTACCAGCAGTCTGTTCCTGATCCGGATTTAGTTTTTACGCCTGTATTGGTTAGGCTAAAAGTGCCGCAAATGCTGTCTGGACTAGTACTGTCCGGTGTTGCATTTAATGTATAAGAGGAATCTGTAGCACTAGAAATGCTTAAGTTATAGGTTTGAATGTGGGGAGTAAGGGTACAACTGGAAGAAGTAGGTACACACTGTGGAAAAACGGTTGCTTTCGGCGATCCATTATCTGGCGCTCCTGCACCGAGGTAACTATTACCATTTTGCATTTTATAAATTTCCATTGCGTTGGCAAACGATGTTAAAGCGGCTTTGGCATCGGCGCGTTTGCTTTTTCTAATCTGTCCCATATAGCTTGGGTAGACAATACTGGCCAATATGCCAACAATGGCTACAGCTATCGTAAGCTCTATTAATGTAAATCCGTATAATTTGATTTTCATAAGTTTTAATTCTTTAATTATGAGTTAATTCATCTTGTTTAGGGTGTTGTTGTCACACTAACACGGCCTGATGGAGCAATGGTGATGGTGCGTTTTTCAGTCGCATTAATTGTTGTAAAATCCATTGTAATTGTAGTTGATGAATTCAACCTACCATCAGAGCGATAAGTGGGGGTGTCATCATTAGTTCCTGCTGAAGTCACCGTTAGGTCAATATTAGTGGCGGCTTCGTAGCTTTGTATTAATGTTCCTGTTCCAGCCGTGGGTGTGCTAGTTGGCAAAGTAGAACTTTCCAAAAAAGCAATCCATTTGTTTGGAGCGCTATTGCCATTGTTATCTGTGCCAATGGAAACCCCTGCAAGCCTTACTTTTTTGATAGATTCACTACGCGCTAATTGCAAGGCAACAATCATGTCGTTAGCTGATGCGGTTAAGCGATTACTGATAATGGTTGCTCTAATATTGGGGATGCCTATGGCTAGCGTAATAGCAATAATAATGAGGACAATCAATAGTTCGATGAGTGTAAAGCCTTTGTAGGCTATGTTAGGCTGTGTCATAGGTCATAGTGGTTATGCTGAAGAACGGTTTTATCATTGCTTGTTGGTTAGGTTCAGCAAATGATGCTTTCTTCTAAGTATAGCTATCTACGCGTATAAGAACGGAATAGGTGCAATAGTCGGGTAAAAGTATTCTGTACGCTAACTGCTAGTTAGCGTACAGAATTGGATAGTTGAAGATTACTATGGCACGATAGTGGTGTTGACCGTATTATTACCGTTACCGTTACCGTTACCGTTGGCTTTGGCCACAGCTTTTGTAGCTTTATTCACATCACCGGTAACTTCAGGTGGTGTTGTTATTTCGCGCCAGCTAATAGGGCCGCTTTCACCGCTTGCTGGTGTTATGCAGGTGTTAGTTACTTCATCACGAACTTCTGGCGCAGTACAATTAACGATTGGAATGGGATCACAGGATTTAGTTTCCGAATGATATGTTTTTGGTGCAGCGCAACAAGAATTGCTTATTGGATTATAGGCTTCAGGTATGGTGCAAACAGGCGTTGTTGAGCATAGTTCCGCTGTTGGTAGTGGGCACACTCCGTTCATTTGGAATGTATCATCATGATGACTTAAATGTGTGGTGACGGCATTTTCACTGACACTTACGTACACCGTTGGGTTAGTTGTACTGGCGGTATTATGGCAAATATTAACCTTGTTACCCATCATGGCAGCCGCTGGAATGGGGGTCGTTGTTACTGGGGTTTTGCAAATAGGATCGGGTACTAAAAGGTTACATTTGGCACAATCCACTGCGGGGAATGGCGAGACATGAATGGCAATAATCACATCGTTAAAATCATTGTCACTGGTGTAGTTATAGTCATTCAATGTACCACTTTGGCGATTAAGATCTTCAAACGCCAGCACCAGTAACTCTTTTTCAGGATAAGAAAACAGGATGGTATGTGCTTGCAGGTTGCTGGCATTGACAGGTTCAGGATTAAAGCGCTTAATCGTACGAAATATTTTACTGGCCGCTTTATTTGGATCAACTATCCCGCCAGAAGACAGTACGGCAGGCACGGCAGGTACTGCAGCTTTTGCTTTGACTGCGCGTATTGCGGGTATTGCGGGTCTTGCTGGCGTTGTTATTATTCCGTTTTTAATCACAGCTTTTACAGCTTTTACCGCAGGTACAGCCGCTTGTGCAGCTACAGCTGGCACAGCAGGAACAGCAGCTTTACCAGCCACATAAGGTATCCAGCCATTAGCAATAATGGTAAACCCAATGGCATCACCGGCCACAAAATTCCCTAAATCTACGGTTTTGCCAAATTGCAGAACATTATCCGAAAAATTGGGAAATATAATGGTATCAATAACACTGGAAATAGATAGCGTTGTTAGATCTGCTTTAGGAAATTTAAAAAACCCCACTGAATTTAAATACCCAGCACCTTCACTGACATACGAAATTTTGATATTGGCATTAGCCTTTAAAAAAATATTAGCTCCTTCATCATTGGTAAGCAGGTCTAATGCTGCTTGATTATTACCTATGGGCTGTCCTTCTGGTAAGCGGGCTAATACAGTTGCTAATAAGTCAACTGGCAATACGCTACTCTTATCTGTCATGCCAATGGGCTGGCCGTTGGCAGGGTTATAATTGCTGCTGCCTCCTAAATATTGCCAGTTGGTTGCATGGGCGTTTATGCTATTGAGAGATAATCCCGCCGTTAAACACAGTATGGGTAATAACTGTGTAATAGTTTTACACCCAAAGTGAGGGGGCTGATTAAGCCGCTCCCTGCCGTCTCCCTGTTGTGCAGCTGTCTTTGTAATAGTCATTGTTGTGTGCCTCTGAGTTAGATTAATAAATTGATAATAATGATTTGTTATGTTTTGCTTACGCTCCTTGCTTAGGGTGCATTTGCCATGTTTAAATCGCCTGAACAGTCGATTTCAAATTTTGATTCAATAGTGCGCTCAGTATCAGTTGTGTCGATGAACTTGACGTGTAAGGTATAAACTTCAATTTGGCAGGCATTAGGATTGGGATGGCTTGTTGTCCATAGGGTGTTTGCTATTACGCCACCTGCTTTATTCAGCTTGTCACAAGCGGCTACGTTTTCAGTATCTGGTATAGGTGGTACTGCCAGCACGGGTGGTGTAGCTGTTGCATCCCCCAGCACTTCATCTTGCTCACTTCCCACAACCAGATTACGTATTCCCGTGTCGCTGTAGAGGCATTTGTGCTCATTACCCACAGGAGGTTTTGGACCGTTCCCATCTGGATCGGCATAATTGGAAATGCAATACTCTTCTTTTACTTTTGCGGTGACAGTTGAGTTATTTTGGTTGATGAGTATGCCTGAGGCGTGCGGATAAAGATGTACGGAGTGAGCTGTATCACTGCTGTTGCAGTGCTTATGAGCTTTGCCATCATCTGCATCGATAATATCACCATCTCCATTAGCGTCTACATAGCGCTTTAGCTCAAGCACTGACTGTGCTTGCCGCAAAATGGTTTCAACACCCGCAAAGGTAACAGTTTGTTGGGCAGCATTGGTGGCTATGGCGATTTGGACTTTGTTTTGTCTGATCATACTGACACTTGCCAGCGTTAATACGACCAATATCATCAGGGTAAATGCTAAAACCGCCCCGTGTTGATTTTTTAGAGAGTATGATTTCATGCTGAATCTCATAAAAGTTGATTACGTAAGGCAATAGTCGTGACAAAAGTTTTATACAAACGATAATCGGTAGCGGTATAGCTGGTTCCTTCAACTTGGTAACTCAAATGGGTATTCGTTAAAAAATCCTCTTCACTCCTAACGACGACCGATAACCGAATACTGACAACGTGTTGCCATAAAGCAGTCGTTACTTGGGTGGCATCGGCATAATAGTTGGCCGCGTTATCCGCATCTGAATCCACCCCATAACGCATCACTAATTTGATCGCATTGCTGATGAGTCCAACAGAGGTGTCCGTGCTGTGGAAGTCGGTTGTACTCATGCAGTTTTTGGCGCATGTTTCTGTTGCACCGCCACCACCACTGGTATTTGGCAACGTTCGCTGCGCTACGCAGGACAACGTGGTGCCATTAAGATAAAAATACACATTGGCGACGTGTTCTATCACGCTCGGATCTTCGCCAGGATCCAATAAAATATTTTGCGTGCAAGGTGAACTACCGTTACTCGCTGCACCAGCACTTAAATCTTGGTTATCTAATAATTGATAACGAATAGCAAAGGCATCATTAGGAGGAGAGGTGGCATCGCCTTTAATATATTCACTTCCGCTAAAATCTATATTTGTTACTAATAATGGCACTGTTGGGGCTAAAGTCGGTTCGGTGTTCAACACATTGTTATGCGTTAAAAAGATACGGTCATTAGTGCCAGCAGCATCCGAGCGGCTTCTTAAACCACCTGTGCGCCTAATTTCTTTTTGCAATACTTCTTGCACATAACTGCTGTCATCGGCCATAGTGGCCATTGCACGTTGTATGCGGTTACTTTTTTGCGTGTGTGAAAATAAGCTGCCGATACCGGCAATCAAGCTCAAACTTAAAGTCATGCTGACCATTAGTTCAACCAAGGTCATGCCATGTTGTTGCTTATTCATGGGGTAATATCCAATCGAAATGTGTTGGTGGTGTTGGTGCTTTTCGTATGGTTACGGTTCCAGCTAATGGTGATGCAAACATTTGGCGCCCCCATGCAAACACCAGTTGCAGAAGGCGGCTGGGTTACAGTGACAACTACGCCTGTACCCCCCAGCCTGTTTTGTACATTGGCTTTCCAGGCGCAATAATCATATTTAGCCATCTGTGCTGGTGTGCATTGATTGGTAAAGTTGCACCGGGTATTTAGGTTGCTGCAATCAAAATCAGCGTCGTCCATGGAAGTGGGCCCCAGTGGATCACTCCACTCATTCCGATTAACTTTTATCCGGTCACTCATCTCATAAGCCAACGTGGAAGCCTGGGAATAAAAAAACGCATCCTGGTTATCTTTTAGCGCCAGTGTTTGCATGGCGGCTAAGCCCAATAAACCGATGGCCAGAATAATAGTCGAAACCAAGACCTCAATTAACGTAAATCCCCTAGCCTTTTGATGATCCAACATCTTTTTAATACTCCCAACCTTGTAAAAACATTGATGTGGCTTTAATTCTAGTAGAGATTTTTAAGCTTACAACTGACGTTAGTCTTTGAATGTAAATGCGTTAGATTTGGTTAAATAACCCAAATGCTACAAAATATCTTAATAAGGGTTATGCAAAAATTGAGCCAAAAAATTATTAAATATTAAAATTCAATGGATTAAGCTTGTTTTTGCAGGCAAATAGGTATGTTTTTTAATAAGCCCACAGGACATTTTTTGTCAGTATGGGCCAAAATTTGGCAGAATTTGAATGAAGAGCCCTGTTACAATAAAGCTAGATTAAATAGCTAGCTTAAAAAGGAGCCGATATGCAATCCGAACAATGGTCACTACAGGATGCAAAAAATAAACTCAGTGCTTTAGTGGATGCCGCGCAACATGGCAAAGCCCAGATTGTGACCCGCCGTGGCATACCCGCAGCGGTTGTGGTGTCTTTTGAAGAGTTTGAAAAATTACAACGCCTTGAGGCAATGCAGGCACCGACATTTATAGATCACCTGCTGAACATGCCTACCGATGACCTTGCATTTGAACGCATGGATATTGGCTTAAGAGATTTTGATTAATGCCTTATTTACTGGATATTGATATTCTTTCCGCCATTCGTTGTAAACAACGCGATATCAATCTTGAAACATGGCTACGTAGCATCACGTCATCAGATGTTTTTATAAGCGTCGTCACCGTGGGTGAAATTGAACGCGGCATTGCCCAGCAAAGGCGTGTTAATCCCAAATTTGCTGACGATTTAGACAATTGGCTGAATACCATTTTACACCGCCACGAACAGCGCATCTTGCCCTTAACAACCGGTATCGCCCGCCGATGGGGTCAGCTAAGCGGTGAACTTGGACACAACAATGCCGATTTAATGATTGCAGCTACCGCACTGGAACACAATCTAGTTGTAGTAACGCGTAACACGCGTCATTTTGAGCCAACCAAAGTTACCCTACTTAATCCTTAGGAACGTGCATGAAATAACTTGAACAACTTAAACGCCACCACCGTTCGTGCTGAGCCTGTCGAAGCATGAACTTGCTTAAGTTATTTCGTGCGCGTTCCTTATCTTTAACCCTCGCTCACTAGTGGGCGATTTTTTAGGCAACTGATATAATCATAAAAACGATTTAAAAAAGGAACATGCCATGAATTCCAATACGTTGCCTTCTCCTACACTCGATGATATTTTGCGTTTATTTCAAGAAACTGATCGCATTATCAAAGAAAGGCAAAAAGAAACCGACCGCAAATTTCAGGAAAATGAGCGCATTACTATAGAAAGGCAAAAAGAAACCGACCGCAAATTTCAGGAAAATGAGCGCATTATTATAGAAAGGCAAAAAGAAACCGACCGCAAATTTCAGGAAAATGAGCGCATTATTATAGAAAGGCAAAAAGAAACTGACCGTAAATTTCAGGAAAACGACCGCTTTATCAAAGAAAGCCAAAAAGAAATGGCTTTGTCAATTAAAGCGGTTAATACCGCTATTGGCAAATTGGGCAATCGTTTAGGCGAATTTGTCGAAGAAGCTGTGCGGCCTTCTGCCGTGCGTTTATTTCGTGAGTGCGGTATTGATGTGCATGAGGTTCAGCAAAATATTGTTGCCAAGCGCAATGGTGAAACGCTGGAATTGGATTTGTTAGTTATTAACGATAAAGATGCCGTTGCCATTGAATGTAAAAGCCATCTCAGTATTGATGATGTTAACGAACACATAGCACGTCTGGAAAAAATCAAACGGTTGTTGCCGCGTTACAAAGATAATCGCATGTTAGGTGCGGTTGCCGGTATGGTTATTCCTGAAAACGTGGCGCTGTATGCCATCCGAAAGGGTTTGTACGTAATAGGGCAAAATGGCGATCATTTGGAATTGCGTAATGAATCGATCTTTGTTGCCAAAGCGTGGTGATAACCACAACTGACAGGAGGCAAAATGGCTACGACTTATGAAGCTGATATTGTGGCGTGGGCCAATGAACAAGCGCAATTTGTCCGTGCCGGACGTTTTGAATTACTTGACTTGGAACATATCGCCGAGGAGATAGAAGACGTGGGTAAAAGCGAGCAGCGGGAGTTGGCGAGCCGTATGGCGGTATTAATAGCACATTTACTTAAGTGGCAGTTTCAGCCAGAACGGCAAGGCAGCAGTTGGCAAGTGACTATTCGTCATCAACGAAAAGCCATTCAGCTGCACTTAAAGCAAGTGCCGAGTTTAAAGCCAAAATTAAATGATGCTGAATGGTGTGAAATTATCTGGGGCGATGCAGTTTATCAAGCCGGAAAAGAGACAGGGCTGGATGACTTTCCTGAAACCTGCCCGTGGTCAATTGACGATATTTTGTCGAGTGAGTGGCTACCAACAACACCCGTTTAAAGTATATATACAGCGTTTTCAACTTAGGACAGTTACAGCCACCGTTCGCACTGAGCTTGTCGAAGCATGAACGGCACACTTCGACAAGCTCAGTGCGAACGGTTACGCTGTAACTATTGAACTGTGAAAACGCTGTAGGAAAATAACCATGCCGTCTACACAAATCAGTGAATCCGTTTCTATCAACATGCGTGCCAAAGCCACTCAGCGCGACCTAATCGATCAGACTGTAGTGTCATCGGCCAAAATGGCGATCATTTGGAATTCGGTGTTTGTTCCAAAAACCTGGGGATAACGCTGTCGGATAGCTTTATCTGTGTACCTAACCATACAATTCTTGCACAACCATTGTTAAGTCCACCGATTCCAAAGTAACACTAGCATTGCCCGCAAAACATTCACGCTGCCACTCGGTGCGGCGACGATAAATTTCCAGATAAGGCGACTCCTGCGATAGCAACACAAGCTCCTGCAAACTCTCCAGCATTTGATAAGCCAAACGTTTTTCGGTGCGGTCAACGCGCTGCGTAGAATCAGACAACACTTCCACAATCAGGCAAGGGCGCTCGTTGTAATAACGGTCGGTCTCATCCTCGCAAGTGACATGCACATCCGGGTAATAAAAACGCACATCATTAGCGCGTTGCACTTTCACCTTCATATCCGATTGGAACGGCTCGCAAGGCGTACCTTCCAAATGCTGGTCTAATTGCCTCATAATACGGCGTACAATACGATTATGGGTACGGCTTGCCCCCGCCATAGCATAAACAAGTCCATTAACATATTCATGGCGAGTTTCCATAACATTGTCATTTTCCTGTAGCAGATAGGCTTCTGGTGTTAAAATGTGTTCAATTTTGACGGCTGGATTGGCCATAGTAATTCCTCATCAAATGCAATTCTCTAACCTAGCCTTACAATAATACTCGCTCATTTAGAACAATGTCTATGCGTTTTTATTCATTAAAATGCCAGCAAAAATAGAGATAAGCCAGGTTAAAAATTGGCGGGGTCTGAATAATTGGCTACCAATCTAAAACGGGACAGCTTTAAAAAAGCCGTTCGTGGTGAGCTTGTCGAACCATGAACCACAAGTCCTTCGACAAGCTCAGGACGAACGGATGTCCCGTTTTAAATTGGTAGCCGAATAATTACCTTACAGGAGGAAAAAAAATGACAACTTATGAAGCTGACATTATTGCGTGGGCTAATGAACAAGCGCAATTTGTCCGTGCCGGACGCTTTGAATTACTTGACTTGGAACATATCGCCGAGGAGATAGAAGACGTGGGTAAAAGCGAGCAGCGGGAGTTGGCGAGCCGTATGGCGGTACTAATAGCGCATTTGCTTAAATGGCAGTTTCAGCCGGAACGCCAAGGCACTAGTTGGCAACGAACTATTACAGAACAACGCAAATCCCTTGGGTTTCACATTAAACAAGTACCCAGCTTAAAATCAAAACTGAATGATCCAGAATGGTTTGCTGCTATTTGGTCAGATGCGGTAACAATGGCTGTTAATGAAACAGGTATGGCAGGGTTTCCTAAAAGCTGCCCCTGGTCAATTGAAGAAATTCTTTCGAGTGAGTGGCTGCCAGCACCGTTGTAATATTTAATCCCTAAAACCAAGGAGTATTCATGGCCGCCTTACAACCCCCTGTGTGTGATTTTGGCCAACAAGCCCCCGATTTTAATTTGCTCGGCGTTGATGATCGGATGTGGTCATTGCAAGACTGTATGGGCGAAAAAGGTTTGTTGGTGATGTTCATCTGCAATCATTGCCCTTATGTACAAGCCGTACACGAGCGCATTATTAAAGACACCCTGGAATTAAAAGTCCTCGGTGTTAATTCCGTGGCGATAATGTCTAACGATACGATTAATTACCCCGCTGATTGTTTCGATAATATGAAGCTACTGGCACAGCAATCGGCGTATAGCTTTCCGTATTTATGGGATGAGACGCAACACATCGCCAAAGCTTACGGTGCGGTGTGTACACCGGAATTTTTCGGCTATAACGCGGATTATCAATTGCAATACCGTGGCCGCTTGGATGCCAGTCGCAAGGAAACCGCGCCAGATGGTACAATACGCGAGTTATTTGAGGCAATGAAGTTGATTGCACAAACAGGTCAGGGGCCGCAGCAGCAAATTGCCAGTATCGGCTGTTCCATAAAGTGGAAGTAACGCTGATACATGCCAGAAAAAATGAAATAAACTTTAAACCGTAGAGAGAAAAATATGTCGATTAAGAGAATGGTTGATCTGGATTTGTCCGGTAAACGCGTACTGATACGCCAGGATTTAAATGTGCCGGTCAAAAATGGCCAGGTTACCAGTGATATCCGTATACAAGCCAGTGTACCTACGATTGAAAAAGCCCTGGCCGCTGGTGCAGCGGTTATGGTCATGTCGCATTTAGGTCGCCCTGAAGAAGGCCAGTATGATGACGCGTCGTCGTTAAAGCCGGTAGCAGAACGCTTAAGCAGCTTATTGGGCAAACCGGTACGTTTGCAAAAAGACTGGATCGATGGCATTACCATTGCCGCCGGTGAAGTGGTATTGTGTGAGAACGTGCGTTTTAATGTGGGCGAAGAAAAAAACAGTGACGCGCTAGGCCAAAAAATGGCGGCCTTGTGTGATGTGTTCGTAATGGATGCGTTTGGTACAGCACACAGAGCGCAAGCTTCTACCCACAGCGTGGCTAAATTTGCGCCTATTGCCTGTGCAGGGCCTTTATTAGCCAGCGAGTTAGATGCGCTGGGCAAAGCCCTGGAAACACCTACTAAGCCGTTGATTGCTATTGTCGGCGGTTCTAAGGTATCGACTAAATTGACCGTGTTAAAATCATTGTCGGAAAAAGTGGATCAATTGATTGTCGGTGGCGGTATTGCCAATACGTTTATTGCCGCAATGGGGTATCCTGTCGGGAAATCCTTGTACGAAGCTGATTTGATCGACGAAGCCAAACGTTTGATTGCTGCCGCCAAGCAAGCCGGTTCTGACATTCCTATCCCTACCGATGTGGTGTGTGCAAAAGAATTCTCAGAAACCGCTGTAGCCACCGTCAAACAAGTGGCGGATGTAGAAGCTGATGATTTGATTTTGGACATAGGCCCTGACACTGCCAAGAATTATGCCGAGTTATTGAAGTCTGCTGGTACTATTGTCTGGAACGGCCCTGTGGGCGTGTTTGAAATTGAACAATTCGGTAACGGCACCCGCGTGATGTCACAAGCCATCGCCGACAGCAGCGCGTTTTCCATTGCCGGTGGTGGCGATACGCTGGCCGCTATTGATAAGTATGGCATCGAAGATAAAATTTCCTATACCTCTACTGGTGGCGGTGCATTTCTTGAGTTTTTGGAAGGCAAAGAATTGCCTGCTGTTGAGATATTAAAGTCACGCCAGTAGTCGCAACGTTTATAATGGCTAACAAGTGTTGTTTTAAATTGTATTACCCACACAAGCGCGACAAAGCATAATAACATTCAAGTAGGTTGGGCTGCCTGCTGTTTGGCAACCTAACATTGACAATGCCTTAAAAATTTTGGGCTGAAAAAAGCATTTAATCCAGCCTGCATTTTGTCCCGTATTAAGCGGGTAGCCTAATTGGAGGACTTCTAAAATTTTGGTTGTCTTAGCTAAGATCGTTAATTTTTAGAAAGCTCAGCGCGAAACTGTCTTACTCCATCGACCTGCTTAGCAGGTCGAGTTTTTTAACGAAAGAGGATTTATAAATGGCTAGAGTGACTATCGAAGATTGTTTGGAACACGTTGAAAACCGTTTCAAGCTGGTATTGTTGGCAAGCACCAGAGCGCGTCAATTAAGTCATGGTGCTACGGAATTTTTGCCACGCGGCAAAGACAAAGATACCGTATTAGCCCTGCGTGAAATTGCCGCTGGTCACGTTACCACAGAAAATATCAATCTGTTACACCGTGTTGGCGAATCTTACGATCACGTCTCCATGTTTTAAGGCGCGTTAATTATGGTAGAAATAGCCGAAAGTCTTGTACTTGAACGCCCTGAAGATAAATTAATTCAGCGCTTAAGCGAGACATTGTCTGGCTATCTCGACCAGGAACGGGTTGACGATTGCATCCGCGCTTATCAATTTGGCGCGGCTGCTCATATCGGACAATACCGTAAAACTGGTGAAGCTTATATCTGTCACCCGATTGCGGTTGCCATTAGTTTGGCAGAAATGCGCATGGATGCCGATGGTATTATGGCGGCCATTCTGCACGATGTGATTGAAGATACCCCTGTCACTAAAAAACAGTTGGCGGCACAGTTTAACCCCGAAGTCGCCGAACTGGTGGACGGTGTCACCAAACTCACCAAAATTGGCAGCAAGTCCCAAGCAGAAACACAAGCCGAAAACGTGCGCAAAATGTTTCTGGCAATGGGCAATGATTTACGCGTGATTATGGTCAAACTGGCCGATCGTTTACATAACATGCAAACTTTGGGCGCTATGCCGCCCGAAAAAAAGCGCCGGATCTGCCGTGAAACGCTGGATATTTACGCACCCATAGCCAATCGCCTGGGTATGAACAGCATGCGCCACAAGTTGGAGGCGCTGAGTTTTCAGGAAATGTACCCCCGGCGTTATGCGGTATTAAATCACGCGGTTAAAAAAGCCCGTGGTAATCGCCGTAAAGTGATTGATACCATTGAAAGTTCTATCAAAAATCGCTTACACGAAGCCGGTTTGCTCGGTGATGTATCTGGGCGTGAAAAAAATCTGTACAGTATTTACAAAAAAATGCTGCACAAGAAGATTTCTTTGTCGGATGTGTTTGATGTTTATGCGTTCAGAATTTTTTGCGACAGTGTTGATACCTGTTACCGCGTACTCGGTGTCATGCACAATCTGTACAAGCCCATTCCTGGCCGCTTTAAAGACTATATCGCTTTGCCCAAGGCCAACGGCTACCAGTCTTTACATGTGATATTAATGGGGCCTTATGGCCTGCCCATTGAAATTCAGATACGCACCCACGAAATGCACCGCATGTCGGAATCGGGTATTGCTGCGCACTGGCTGTATAAATCTGAAGATGATAAATGCCAAAAATTTCAGGATCGTGCTAACGAATGGCTGCGGGATTTGCTGGAAATACAGAAAACTGCCGGTGATTCGCTAGAGTTTATCGATAACTTGAAAGTGGATTTATTTCCGCAGGAAGTGTTTGTTTTTACCCCCAAAGGCAGTATTATCAAGTTGCCGCGCGGTGCAACCATCATTGATTTTGCTTATGCGGTGCATACTGATGTCGGTAATGCCTGTGTGTCGGCGCGTATAGACCGGCAGTTAGTGCCGTTGCAAACGCGGCTGGAAAATGGCATGACTATAGAAGTGATTACTGCCGTGTGGGCAAGACCGAATCCGTTGTGGCTAAGTTATGTGGCCACCGCGAAAGCCCGTTCCAGTATTCGCAACTACCTCAAGCATTTTAAGCAATTAGAAGCCATTAATTTAGGTCGGCGCTTGCTGGAAAAAGAATTGCAAGCTTTGCACACCCAGTTAGATACCATTCCAGAAGCGCGGATAAAAATCTTGTTGGAAGTGACCGCCATGTCATCATTTGAGGCATTGCTGGAAGATATTGGCCTAGGCAACAAAATGCCCTTTTTAATTGCCAAGCGTCTGCTGCAAGATGATATTTATGCCAATATTAAACTGGATGATGGCGATCACAGCCAAAAATCGCCGTTGGTGATTAAAGGCACGGAAGGTATGGTCATTAATTTGGCTAAGTGTTGCCGGCCAATTCCAGGCGATTCAATCATTGGTTTTTTTAATCCTGGCAAGGGTATTGTGGTGCATCATCACGAATGCCGGAATAGCAATATTGTTAGAAAAAAGCACACCAGCTGGCTGGATGTGGAATGGAGTCTGGATGCGGTGGGGGATTTTCCTGCGGAATTACGCATCGAAATACTTAATCAGCGCGGTGCGTTAGCGACGATAGCCTCAACCATTTCTGAGCTGGATTCCAATATTGAGAATGTTACCGTGGTGGATCAAGATGCCCATGTTTCGGTGGATTTGATTACTTTAACGGTGAAAGATCGTGTGCATTTGGCTAAAATTATGCGTCGTTTGAAAGAGTTGACGATTGTAATCAAGATTACGCGGGTTAAGGCTTAAGCGTTTAACGAAGAGTGTGATTAAAAATACTGGAAATTTATAAAGTATGGGCTGGCAATATGTATTCTTAGGAACGTGCATGAAATAACTTGAACAACTTAAACGCCACCACCGTTCGTGCTGAGCCTGTCGAAGCATGAACTTGCTTAAGTTATTTCGTGCGCGTTCCTTATTCTTTAGGGTGGGCACAATCGCGGCAGTGTTTTCGCGCCTAATAGTCAGCGGATTACATTTATACTAATGCACCCTATCAATTTTCCCCGCTTTTAATTATACCCTTTCCGAAGCGCAGCGGTTGTTACTGCGCAGTTTTTTGTAAGTTTACAACTGAAAAACGGCTGTCATGGCATTGGCCGATTTTAATGCGCTTTCAAATATTTTGTCACGATTGCGGTGTGCTAATTGTGCCGATACCAAGGTGGCTCGATCCGGTACTTGGGCGGCAAAAACGCGCGCAGGTAAGCTTGGCAAGGATTCTACAATACCAATTCGCTCATTATCCAGCCGCTCAAAACACAGTGTGTTGTCTTGTTTGGGCGTGCTCCAATCCAACAGCAGTTTATACAGCAGCGGTTCGCCTTCCGGTAAACGTTTGGCGGTAATTTTAATTTCGTGATGGCTGTTGTGAAATTTCCACACCAATTCTGAGTTAGACAGGCGTTTGCCGTCGATAGGTCGCCATTTTAACTGACTGGCTAACCAGCCAACCATCAGCCAGGTCATAGGCAATGCGTGCGGGCCGTGATTTATTTCGATAACACGCAAACCTTCCAATGCGCCAGGCGCAATTTTTGGGTCGAGCATTTGGCCTAGCAGCTTGCGCCACACAGCAAAGCGTCGCCAAGCCAGATTATAAACCACTTGTTCATTTTGCTGAGCCGCTACCCAGCGGGTCATAGTTGATATGCCTTGGGTAGGATTGGTCCAGCCCATGTTGTCGTAGATAATTTGATCGGCCAATTCAGCCAGTTGAAAAAACACGTAACCGACATCGGGGGGCGGTCGTCTGGATACCCACCACAATGCTGTGGGTAAATCACCGATCAGTTGTGCCCGTGCAACCGAGGGTAAGCGTTCAGCGGCGGCGAGTGACGAGGTGACATCAATACGCTCGGCGCACACCTGCCAGCCATCTTCCAGCGCGGTGTAATAGATGGTGATTTGTGCGTCAAGTGTGCCTTCTTTGGGTTGCCCATCGGCTACTAACAACAATACCCGTGCCGGATGCACGTCAACAATCGCAGTGATTTCCTGACTGACAACCGCCGCTTCTTCGGCAGTGTCACAATAAATAATCAGATTGGACATACACGCCCGCATCACGGTGTGGCCACCACCGCTGTCACGGTTAAATTGCGCCCATAACATGCCCAGTTCGGCTTCAATCTGGGCGATACGTACCGGTTTTAAGGGTTGATTGATAATTTTTGGGGTGTCGATGGTTTTAATCATAACAGCCGCCATTGACGGTTATCGGATTCAATCAGGCGATCCGCTTCCAAAGGCCCCCACGTACCGGCGCTGTATTCGGGCAGCCAGCGGGTACGGCTGCTTGCCCAAATATTCAGGATATTATCGACCCATGCCCATGAGGATTCGACCGCATCACGGCGCATAAACAACGTGGCATCACCGGCCATGACATCCAGTAATAAGCGTTCGTAGGCTTCTGGCGATTGTTCGCCAAAAGTTGAGCCATAACGGAAATCCATTTTGACCGGAAACACGCGCAATTTAGTACCTGGTAATTTGGTGGCAATACGCAGCGACAAACCTTCATTGGGTTGAATGCTCAGTGCCAGTACATTGGGTTCTAAAGGTTGATCGTGGTTGCTGTTAAATAAAATTGGCGGCACGCTTTTAAACTGAATAGCAATTTCGCTGGTGCGTTTGGGCATGCGTTTACCGGTACGGATGTAAAAAGGCACGCCCGCCCAACGCCAGTTGTCAATGAACACTTTCAGTGCCACGTAAGTTTCGGTGGTAGAGTCTTGAGACACCCCTGCTTCGCGTCGATAGCCTGGCACATCTTCACCGTGATGAAAGCCAGCGCCATATTGGGCGCGTACCACATGTTGATCAAAATTTTCGGGAGTGATGGCGCGTAAACAATTGAGCACATTTTGGCGGTGGTCGCGAATGACATCGGCATCCATGCTCCACGGCGGCTCCATCGCAATCAATGACAGTAATTGCAAAATATGGTTTTGAATCATGTCGCGTAATGCGCCAGCGGTGTCGTAATAACCGGCGCGTGTACCTACGCCTTCTTCTTCCGCCACGGTGATTTGAACGTGGTCGATATAGCGTGAATTCCACAGCGGTTCAAAAATAACGTTACTAAAACGCATGGCCAGAATATTTTGGACAGTTTCTTTGCCCAGATAATGATCAATACGGTAAATTTGTTGTTCGTCGAAATTACTGCATAACGTGGCATTAATTTTGTGGGCGCTAGCCAAATCTCTGCCGATGGGTTTTTCTACAATAATGCGCGAGAATGGGCTGTTATCGTCTACCGGCATCACCAAGCCTGCGGCTTTGAGTTGGCACACGCAGGTTTCAATTAAAGCAGGCGGAATGGCTAGATAAAAGACGTGATTGCCTGGAATGCTGAATTGGCTGTCGATTTCATCCAGGCGTTGTTTGAGTTGCACATAGAATTCGGGGTTATCGAAAGAGCCTTGCAGGTAATGGAAGCGTTTTTCAAAATCGCCCCAAAAGGCTTTGTCCAAGGGTTTTCTGGAAAATTGTTCAATGCCTTTACGGGCAAATTCACGGTATTTCACATCGTCCATTTTTTCAATAGACAAGCCTAAGACGGCAAAATTAGCCGGTAGTTCGCCTTCTAGCGCTTGGTTATAAACCGCCGGTAACAATTTGCGACGGGTTAAATCACCGCCGCCGCCAAAAATAACCAGTGTGCAGGGTTGGGGGGCGTGGGTGATATTGGTGCCAGCGGTGAGCGGGTTATCGGTTTTTGTGTCTAGCACGTAAAGTCTCCAAAATGAAAGGGGTGGGCGGCTTATTGAGATATAGGTTACGCCATTTCGGCCAGCGGGGCGGCGGTAATGTTACGCGCAGCATGTGCTGTTAAGCTGACAGTCAAGTCACTGGGCTTGTGCAATTTGCCGTGTAATACCAAACCGCGTGGGTTCATGGCTAAATGCCTAATCACTTTGTAGACGGTTTCAATTTGATCGGGTGCGCCTATTTGTGCGGCTAATGCCGCTAATGTGAGTGGGTGCTGGGCGGTTTTTAACACCGTTAAAATGTGTCTTTGTAAAACCAAGAAGTCGGTCGCGGCTTTTTTGCCCGCTTCCACGCCTGGTTGGTGATAGGCATTGATATTAACCAACGACGCATAAAAACCCACGGCACGTTCATACAGCGCGATTAACGCGCCAATACAGCGGGCATCCACTCTGGGTACGCTGATGGTAATGGATTCGCGTTGTTTATCGTACAGGGCTTGGCGTGTGCCTTGCAGTGCGCCGGACAGGAAGTCGCCGGTGGTAATGTCGGGTTCTATTTCAATTGACGGGCCGGTGCGGTCTTCTAAGACTTCAATGAACGTAACGAAAAAATCATCGACCCCTTCGCGCAGCTGTTGCACGTAGGCGTGCTGGTCGGTTGAGCCTTTATTGCCGTAAACGGTAATGCCTTCATGGACAATATTGCCGTCTAAATCTTTTTCTTTGCCCAGCGATTCCATAATCAATTGTTGCAGGTAACGCGAGAATAATACCAAGCTGTCTTTATATGGCAAAAGTACCATGTTTTTTTGATTGTCGCCGTGGCAAGCGTGATACCAACACAACGATAGCAGCGCCGCTGGATTGTTTTTAATGTCCGGTACACGGGTGGCGCTGTCCATCGCTTTAGCACCAGCCAGCATGGCGCGAATATCAATGCCCAATAATGCGGCAGACAGCAAGCCCACCGAGGACATTTCGGAAGTGCGGCCGCCAACCCAATCTAACATGGCAAATTTTGCCAGCCAATTGTCACAGTTTTCCAGCACATCCATTTGGCTACCTGCCAGTGTGATAGCCACTGCATAGCGCGGGAAATCTAAGCCTTGTTGTTGGTAAGCGTGTTTGGTTTCCAATAAGCCGTTACGGGTTTCAGACGTGCCACCGGATTTGCTGATGACGATAATCATGGTACTGGCTAAGCGATCTTTTAAGCCGTTGAGAATATGATCCATGCCATCGGGATCGGTGTTGTCGATAAATTGGATGTTGAGTGGCGGTGCTTCTGAGGTTAAGGCTTTGTCGACAAACTTAGGCCCCAGTGCCGAGCCACCAATACCTATGGAAATAATATCGGTAAATTTAGGCGCATGCGGTGGGCGAATTTCACCTGAATGCACTTGTTTAACAAAGTTTTCAATGTGCGCTAAGGTGTCAATAATTTCTGGCTGAAGTGCTTTGGGGGCAAGCTCTGGGTCGCGTAACCAATAATGTCCCACTTGGCGATTTTCATCGGGGTTAGCAATCGCGCCCTTTTCCAGTGCATCCATAGCGTGAAAGGCGTGTACAAATTTAGGCTGTAAGCTGTCGAGAAAATCGTCTTTAAAGTGCATACGGCTGACATCTAAATACAGCCCTAAATCGTCGTTAAAATACAATAAATCTTGATAGCGCTGCCAAAGTTCTTGATTATTCATAATTATTCCGTGTTAGATTGGTGGGCATATCGTGTAAGCTCGTGCGCTTTATAAGCAGTCAAGCATACGCTTTGGCATATTTCAGGACGCTTAAATCCTGTCGATGTTATTTTTAAACACCGTGAGCGAACTACCTAAATTGCACTTAGCGCAATTTAGGTAAGCAAAAGGGCTAGGGTTTTTATCGATAAGCGCTTGTTTAAGAGGGTTTCGTTTTTTCAATATGGCCACCAAACTGCTTACGCATGGCGGAAATCATTTTGTCTGAGAACGTATTTTGCTGGCGCGAACGGAAGCGTGAATACAACGCGGCGGTTAATACGTGTGCCGGAACAGCCTCTTCAATCGCGGCTTGTACTGTCCAGCGACCTTCGCCGGAGTCTTCTACATAGCCGGTATAGTTTGATAAGTCGGGGTTTTCAACCAAGGCAATAGCGGTTAAATCCAGTAACCAGGAGCCGACCACACTGCCGCGTCGCCATACTTCGGCAATTTCTGGCAGATCAAGGTCATAACGTAAATTTTCAGGTAAGTTTTCGGAATCGGCGTTACGCATAATGTCGAAACCTTCGGCGTAGGCCATCATCATGCCGTATTCAATGCCGTTATGTATCATTTTTACAAAGTGCCCAGAACCTGCTGGCCCGCAATGTAAATAGCCCTGCTCGGCTGTGCCGGTAAAATTGTCGCGGCCAGGCGTGGGATCGATGTCGCCTTTGCCCGGTGCTAAAGTTTTAAAGATAGGGTCGAGTAATTCAACTTGGGGTTTTGAGCCACCAATCATCAGGCAATAACCTCTTTCCACGCCCCACACGCCGCCACTGGTGCCAACGTCCATGTAATGAATACCTTGTGCCGCTAAGGTTTTTGCGCGGCGTGCGTCATCTTTGTAAAAAGAGTTGCCGCCATCAATAATAATATCGCCTTCATCCAATAATTCTGACAGGGCAGTGACCGTGCTTTCGGTTAACTCGCCCGCCGGTACCATGCACCATACAATACGTGGGGCTTGCAGGGTTTCAACCAACTCTTTTAAGCTGGATGCACCCAGTCCGCCTTCTGCTTTAAAGGTGTCTACATTGCTTGCATTGACATCAAAGCCGACACAGGTGTGGCCGCCTTTCATTAATCGTCTGGCCATGTTTGCGCCCATTTTTCCCAGACCGATCATTCCTATTTGCATATTGTTCTCTTTAGATTAAGTAAGTAGTGATTGCTTTAAAGTGGTGCGCTTTTTTGCACCGCGCACCAAAGTAGTGTGTATTTTAGGTGATTAAATCCAACACAGGGCATTATAAGAAATAAAGCAATGATTATGCCAGTATGTTGTATTTTTAAAGTAGGCACGCGTTATAAGTGGCTATAAAGTAGCAAAAGTTCAGTGTAGATTTAAGATGCTCTGGAATTTATGACTGAATTTCTATAGAATTAAGCGTTTACTTCACTTTCACGTCTGGCCTATATGGATTTAAAATTTCTTGATTTCGAACAACCTATCGCCGAACTAGAAGCGAAAATTGAAGAACTTCGCAAAGTGGAGTTTAACAATGACATTAATATTTCAGATGCACTGAGGCAGTTAGAGGAAAAAAGTCAGGCGCAAAAAGAAGCGGTATTTGGTAATCTGTCTGATTGGCAAATTTCGCAATTATCACGGCATCCTGGACGACCTTATACGCTTGATTATGTCGAGCAGATTTTTGATGATTTCCATGAGTTGCATGGCGATCGCACCTATGCCGACGACCCTGCTATTGTTTGCGGGTTAGCGCGTTTAGGTGAGCAGTCGGTGATGCTGATTGGTCATCAGAAAGGCCGCGATACCAAAGAAAAAATTTACCGTAATTTCGGTATGCCGCGTCCTGAAGGTTATCGTAAAGCACTGCGAATTATGAAGCTGGCCGAGCGGTTTAGCATCCCGATTATCTGTTTAATTGATACGCCGGGCGCTTACCCTGGTATTGGTGCGGAAGAGCGTGGCCAAAGTGAGGCAATTGCCCGTAATTTGTTTGAAATGGCCACCCTTAAAACGCCGGTAATTTGTACGATTATTGGTGAAGGTGGTTCGGGTGGTGCGTTAGCGATAGGCGTGGGTGATCGATTGATTATGCTGGAATACAGCACCTATTCGGTAATTTCGCCGGAAGGTTGTGCGTCTATTTTGTGGAAGAGTGCTGATAAATCGCAATTAGCCGCCGAAGCAATGGGCATTACCTCTGATCGTATTCGTGAGCTAGGTTTGCTGGACGAAGTGGTTAGAGAGCCTTTGGGTGGTGCGCATCGAGATTTTAAAGCAACAGCTTTAAATTTAAAAGAAGTGTTACTGAGGCATTTAGCTGATTTGCAGCAAGCGCCGATTGAAGAAACGGTGGAAAAACGTTACCAACGTTTGATGAGTTTTGGTGCGTTCACTGATGAAATAAGTAAATAAACCAGTGCTTTTAAAACTCAGGTGGGCAAAGCTTTTTTTGCCCACCCTTAGCTGTTAGGTGGTTTTGGCTAGGGTTATAGGGCGCAATAGCGGCCCCGCGTATTCCTTTTGTAGGTTGGGGTGAGGTAACGAACCCCAACGATACGGCGCATCATGTGTTGAGTTCCTAGCGTCACCCCAACCTACACCAGTATAAGTGGATAACCCCTTTAGTTGGTAGCCTAAAGCCTATTTGCAACTGACTGAATTTAAAAATATAAATTTTTTAGAGGCTTATCGCTATTTTATCGTATGTGAAAATAAATGAATATTGACTTACCGCTCTGGCCTTGTATTTATGGGTCACCTTTTGCTACGGGAAGTATTCGTAGCAGACCAGAAGATTTTATTGTTATAGAAAACCTGTCTTTCGAGCCATCGGGCAACGGCGAACATGCGTTTTTGCGCATTGAAAAAACGGGCGAAAATACCGAGTTTATTGCGCGGCAACTGGCGAAGTTTGCCGGTGTTCGGCAACGCGATATTGGTTATGCTGGGCTCAAAGATCGCCATGCAGTAACGACACAATGGTTTAGTGTCTGGCTACCAGGCAAAGTTGATCCAGATTGGACACAATTACACTCGGATAATATTAACGTATTACACGTTATTCGTCATGCACGCAAGTTAAAGCGTGGTGCGCTATCAGGTAACCGCTTTAAGATTACTGTGCGCGATTGGCACGGTGATCAGGCAAAAACTGAGCAGCAACTGGAAGCTATAAAAGCCCACGGTATTGCTAATTATTACGGCTTACAGCGTTTTGGCCATGATGGCCATAATGTTAATAAGGCGTTAGCAATGTTTCAGGGTGTAAAAGTGGGGCGTGAGCAACACAGTCTGTATCTTTCGGCCGCGCGGTCTTTTTTGTTTAATCAGATTTTGGCGGCTCGTGTGGCCGATGCTAGCTGGGATCAGGCGCTGCCCGATACCGTGTATATGATTGATGGTTCGCACAGCAGTTTTAAATCGGAACATCCGGATGCGGAAATTGTGGGTCGGCTGGCTGAGCAAAGCATACATCCGACCGCTGTATTGTGTGGTATAGCCAAGCCAGCGTATAACTTAAATGCGGTGGAACAGGCAGTAATCGACAGCTATCCTGCGCTTGTTCAGGGTTTAATCGCCTGTGGTGTGGAGATGGATCGTCGCGCTCTGCGTATTAATGTGGCCGATTTACACTGGCAGTTTGTCAGTAACACGCTATTAGTGCTTGAATTTACCTTACCTGCTGGCTGTTATGCAACAGCGTTGTTACGGGAAATTATTGTTTTCAAATAATAGGATAGTTGTGTTGCTTGACGGTATCAATACCTGAGTCTATAGTTGTTTTAACACCAGCGCCCTGTTTTCTATCACAGCCTATTGGTAGGCTGCTTGTCTTAAGCTATTTATCTTTACAAAGATTAGTTAATTTTTCTATTGATATGGGTTTATTTTTTACATATTTACATAAATTACTTTTTATTTCAATGGCTTGTTTTTTTGTAATCTGTTTACTTTTTGCTTTGTACTTTGGTACAATAAAATTAAGCGGAGTTTCAATTTTAATGTAATATGCTGAGTGTATTGCGCGCACAGTATGGGTGACAATTTCGTTATTTTATAGAAACAACATCTTTCAGCAATAACAGAAACCAATGTCAAATTTAACATTATCATTTACGCTCATACTCGCTGCAGCTGTTACTGCGTGGGTTATTATTAATCGACACAAGCAAACCGTACTAGAGGAGATGGCAGAAGAATTAAAAGAGCGCCAAGCGGCGGATGAACAAAATAAACAAATGATGGTGCAAAAATACAAGCAGCTTCAAACGCAGTTAAAAGATCCGCTTATTCAAAGTTTATGGTCTTTGCTTGAGGATGCATTTTCTCAGGGACTTATTGAAAAATTCAGTGACGAACAATTTAAAGTATCACAAGATGAGCAGCGTATTGATCTTGCTATGTGTTGGATTGCAAAAGATGATGGCTTATCTCAGCTAGCTCTCAGAAGATTAGCGCATAAACACGCCACTGATATTGCGGTACATTATGGTTTGTTTTTAAATAATATGGTGTGTGATCAATCTCACCTTGAATTGCAATTTAACGAAAATAGTTTAATACAGTCTAATGATGCTTCGTAAGGCGATTTGTTATAATAACTTGCTATTTTGTTAACCATTGCCATAAGACGCGAGAAATAATAGCTCATTACAGATGTTTTATAAAAAGTACCTGAAATGGCCAGGCTAATCCTCCAGCGTAAAATGTTTGCTAACATAGACTGCGCCAGCAGTATTTAAATGATTACTATCGTGATACAGTATTTGGCCTTCTTTACTAGCCCAACAATAATTATCGTCACATAAACTTGGCAGCGTATCCCATACCTTTACACTAGGAAACTCATTTAATACTTGCCTAATAATAGCCAAGTATTTTTGCCGACGATGAGTGACACGCGAACGTGAAATAGCGCAGGGTATTTTTGTTGTCAAACCACTTAATCGCCAAGGGCGATTAATACACGCCGCAGGTTCAAATTCTAAATCTGGGGTATCAAGTACGAAAACAATAGTTTTACCGGTCTTCGTTAATCGCTGCAATGTGTTTTTCATACCCTTTTGAAAAATTAAATAAGGATCACTGTCTATTAAAACGTGTGGCGGTATATTGACATAATGAGACAGTTGTTTTTTAGCTATAAAGCTTTGTTGATTTAGTTCTGTTAAAGCGCGACTCGCCAATATAATAGTTTTTATCGAGGGTGTGGAAATTGCCATTTCTAAGGCTTGATTAATAAGCGGACGACAGTTTTTATTAAAATAGTCAGGATTATCAAAAAAAGGAAAGCAATCACCTACGGCTAAATTTAATAAGTTACCACCTGTTACGTTGGTTTTTGTTATTAATCCGTCATACAAGTGATTAGCATGGCTATCGCCTACTAATAATGCCGTTGGCAAATTTTCACTGTGTTGTATTTGGCAAAAATCGGCATGGGGGAATTTTGCATGACACTGTGTTGATAATACTGGTTTTTTAATTGAAAGTGCATTATTAACGCTGGTATTATCTTTATAATTAATCACGTTAATTTTATGTTGTTGGATGCAGCGACCTAAATAGCCTATAAATAATAGCGTTATTAACAATGCCGCACTGAGTATTTTATTTTTTTGAAAACGTATTTTTCTTTCCACAAAATAATAGCTTACCCAGGCCAAAAAAATACTAATCACTATGATAGTTATTTTTAGTCGCGCATTGGGTGCATCTATTTCAGTTATATGTATAAAGCTTAATAAAACCCAATGCCATAAATACAAGGGGTAACTGATAAGGCCGATAGAAACAGCGATTTTATTGCTTAAGATACGACTATTAAACCAGGTGTTTTGTCCGGCGATAATTAAACAACTAGCACCTATTGTTGGTATTAATGCCCACCCTGATGGGAAAAGTATTTTTTTACTGTCAAAAGTATACCAAGCGAATACTATTAGTATTAAGCCAAACCAAGATACTATATTAGCAAAAAACTTAATGTTATAGGTTGAAAAATATTTTTTAATGAGCGATACAGTATTTTCAGCATAATAAGTCTTTAAGCAAGAAACAGCACTGCCAATTAACAATTCCCATGCTCTGGTATGCGGGTAAAAAAATACCTGTGTTGGCTGTAATTTTATATTTGCAATATTAAGAAAAAAACTAATAATCAAGCATGTTAATATGCTGTAGAGAGGGTTTAATCTAAAGCGTTGACACAGCATGAGCAATAAAGGAAAAAAACAATAAAATTGTTCTTCAATACTGAGTGACCAAAGATGTAATAAGGGTTTATATTCTGCCTGGTTATCAAAATAACCGGATTCACTTTGCAATACAAAGTTAGAAATATAAACTGATCCGGCAGCAATGTGTTTTCCTAATGTTTCATATTCATTCGGCAGTAAAATAAACCAACCGACCACTAAGCAAAAAATCAGAACAACAATAAGCGATGGAAAAATGCGGTGAATACGCCGACTGTAAAAATGTAATAAACTAAAACAGCCTTGTTGCTGTTCTTTAATAATAATACCTGTTATTAAATAACCCGATATTACAAAAAAAATATCCACGCCAATAAAGCCACCTCTCAAAAATTTAGGAAAGGCGTGAAAAATAATCACTAATAAAATGGCTAAAGCGCGTAAGCCATCAATATCCGAACGATAGTGGCTATGTGGGATAGGTGTTACTGTTTTAGGCATGTTTTTAAATGCTTAACGAGACTGCGGCGGTATCGTTACCCAGATAAACACATTAGACTCAATTTAATTAGGTAAGTTGGATTGCCAAGTGCGCTGGCAACCCAATAAATAGGTACAGAAAATTTTGGAGTGGGGTTGTAGCCCCAACATAGTACGCTGTACAGCTATAAA
Organism: Crenothrix polyspora; assembly: GCF_900163755.1. GTDB lineage: Bacteria > Pseudomonadota > Gammaproteobacteria > Methylococcales > Methylomonadaceae > Crenothrix > Crenothrix polyspora. The sequence goes on from NZ_FUKI01000119.1 coordinate 69,014, forward strand.
ATATACCGACTCAAATCCTCATCCTCAACCAGCGTGGTCAGATGTTGATTAACATAGGCCGCATCAACAATCACGGTTTTGTCCATTAAATCCGGTGCATTGTAGGAAATTTCTTCCAGCAATTTTTCCAGCATGGTGTGCAAACGTCTGGCACCGATGTTTTCGGTGGTCTCGTTAACTTGAAAGCCCATTTCGGCAATGCGCTTGATACCGTCTTCGGTAAAACTTAAATCCAAACCTTCGGTGGCTAAAAGGGCACGGTATTGTTCAGTTAAAGACGCATTAGGCTCGGTTAAAATACGCACGAAATCATCAGCGGATAGCGCACTCAATTCAACGCGAATCGGGAAACGGCCTTGCAATTCAGGAATCAAATCTGACGGCTTGGCGACATGAAACGCACCTGAAGCAATAAACAAAATGTGATCGGTTTTAATAGCGCCGTATTTGGTACTGACAGTGCTGCCTTCAACTAAAGGCAATAAATCACGTTGTACGCCTTCGCGGGACACTTCGCCGCCACCGCCGCCATGATCGCCGCGTTTACAAATCTTGTCGATTTCATCCAGAAACACAATACCGTTTTGCTCGACCGCATCCACGGCTTTTAGCTTAATTTCTTCATCATTGAGCAACTTGCCAGCTTCTTCTTCCTGCAACACCTTCAAGGCTTTACTGATCTTCATCTTACGCGAGCGGGTTTTGCCAGAACCCATGTTCTGAAACATGCCTTGCAACTGGCTGGTCATTTCTTCCATGCCCGGTGGTGCCATGATTTCTACGCCTACGGGCGACACATGCACTTCCACGTCGATCTCTTTGTCGTTCAAATCGCCTTCGCGCAGTTTTTTGCGCATTTTTTGGCGGGTGGCTGATTCGGTTTCCGATAACATACCGCCATCGGCACGCGGCAATAAAATATCCAGTACACGATCTTCTGCGGCATCCTGGGCGCGGGTCTGCACTTTTTCCATCTCTGTAATGCGGGTCATTTTAACGGCGCTATCGATCAAATCGCGGATAATGGATTCCACATCACGGCCTACATAGCCCACTTCGGTAAACTTGGTAGCTTCAATTTTAATGAACGGCGCGTTGGCCAGACGTGCCAATCTACGTGCAATTTCAGTTTTACCCACGCCGGTGGGTCCAATCATCAGGATATTTTTAGGGGTGATTTCATCACGCAAGGCAGGATCAACCTGTTGTCTGCGCCAGCGGTTTCTTAGCGCAATGGCAACCGAGCGTTTGGCGCTGGCCTGGCCAACAATGTGTTTGTCCAGTTCGCTTACTATTTCTTTGGGGGTCATGTGTGTCATGCGGTTTACTCGCTAGGTTCTGCGTCTAGTTCTTCTATGCGAAGATTGTGGTTGGTGTAAATACAAATATCGGCAGCGATATTCAAGGAACGCTCGACAATTTCTCGCGCACTTAAATTAGTATTTTCCAGCAACGCACGCGCGGCAGCCTGGGCAAATGCACCGCCGGAGCCGATGGCCATTAAGTTATTTTCGGGTTCGATGACATCGCCAGTGCCGGAAATAATCAACGAGGTTTTGGAATCGGCAATGGTCAGTAAGGCTTCTAATTTGCGTAGCGCACGGTCGGTACGCCAGTCTTTGGCCATTTCTACGGCGGCACGGGTCAGATTGCCGCGATGCTTTTCCAGCTTCCCTTCAAAATGCTCAAATAAAGTGAAGGCATCGGCGGTAGCGCCTGCAAAGCCTGCGATGACTTTGTCGTTGTATAAACGACGAACTTTGCGGGCATTGCCTTTCATGACGGTATTGCCTAAGGTGACTTGGCCGTCGCCGCCAATCACTACTTTATCGCCTCTGCGCACAGAGAGTATGGTTGTTCCTCTAAACACTTTTTTATATCCTGAAGTTGCTAAATACCTGCGTTAATTCTACAGGGTCTTAGCTGAATTGTGGGAAAAATGACATGCGGCCGTGCCGTTCTATCAATATGGGTGCTATTTTTTAGAACTCAAGCAAAAGATGCGTGTTCTTTTCTTTTAGCGCCTATTGATTATATCGGTAGCCACCGCTTCGGCAACTTTAATGCCATCCACCGCAGCTGACAAAATTCCCCCCGCATAACCCGCACCTTCGCCAGCAGGATACAGGCCTTTGGTATTCAGGCTTTGATACAGTTCATTACGCTTGATGCGTATGGGCGATGAGGTGCGCGTTTCTACGCCGGTTAGCAGCGCATCGGGCATGGCGAAGCCTTTTATTTTCTTGTCGAACACTGGCAAGGCTTCACGTATGGCTTCGATAGCGTAATCGGGCAGGGCGGAGCTTAAATCGCATAAGTGTACGCCGGGTGTGTAGGAAGGCTGTACCTGACCTAATGCTGTCGAAGGACGTTGTGCCAGAAAGTCGCCTACGCGTTGTCCAGGGGCTGCATACGTGCCACCGCCTAAGATAAAGGCATGGGCTTCCAGACGACGTTGTAAATCAATACCTGCCAGCGGATTGCCAGGATAATCGTCCGGTGTTATGCCAACGACAATAGCGCTGTTGGCATTGCGTTCATTACGTGAATATTGGCTCATACCGTTAGTGACCACATGGCCTGCTTCGGAGGTGGCCGCAACCACCGTACCGCCAGGGCACATACAAAAGCTGTATACCGAACGGCCATTGCTGCAATGATGCGCCAGTTTGTAATCAGCAGCACCGAGTATCGAATGGCCAGCGTTATCGCCAAACTGGCAGCGGTCAATAATCGATTGCGGGTGTTCGATACGAAAGCCGATGGAAAATGGCTTGGCTTCTACATACACACCGCGCTCATAAAGCATTTTGAAGGTATCACGGGCGCTGTGGCCGACCGCTAATACCACATGGGTGCTGTGGATGATTTCACCACTGGACAATTGCACACCTTGCACTTGGCTATTTTCAATCAAGACATCATCGACGCGACTGGAAAAGCGGATTTCACCACCCAAGGCGACTATATTGGCACGCATTTCTTCCACCATCGATACCAATTTGAACGTACCAATATGCGGTTTGCTGACGTACAGAATTTCTGCTGGAGCCCCAGCCTTCACGAATTCAGTTAATACTTTGCGACCATAGTGTTTGGGATCTTTGATTTGCGTGTACAGTTTGCCATCCGAAAAAGTGCCGGCACCGCCTTCACCAAATTGCACGTTGGATTCCGCATTAAAAATGCCTTTGCGCCACAGGCCGAAGGTATCTTTGGTGCGTTCACGCACCGCTTTGCCCCGTTCCAGAATAATAGGATTAAAACCCATTTGCGCGAGGATCAAGCCGGCAAATAAACCGCAAGGGCCAGTACCTATTACGATTGGTCTGGTTTTTAAATTGGCGGGTGCGCGGCCAACTTCATGGTAGGAGGTGTTCGGTGTTAGTGATACTTGTGGATCAGTTTCCAGATTTTTTAAGATGTCGTCTTCATTGTCGGTCAGCAAATCTATGGTGTAGATGAGTTTGATGTCGTGTTTTTTGCGGGCATCAAAGGCGCGGCGAAACACGCTGTAAGACACCAGATTGTCGGTTGTAATGTTGAGTTTGGTGAGAATAGCTGATTTAAGTTCAGCATCGGTATGGTTGAGCGGCAGTCTAAGTTCGGTGATTCTGAGCATGTAAATAATCCGGTAACGCGCATAACGCATTTTGTATGGTTGGGTATTGTACTGCAAAAATGGTTTTTGCTTGCGTCAGGCCTATTTGACTTTTGATCAATACAGGTTATAACTGGGATGTAAAGGCAAGGAGAATTTTATGGCCAAAAAAGCACATTATTTACATGAATCTTGTGATGATCCGGTAGCTGCAATCGTTGCCGGTATTGATCGTGATGTGGAGCACGGTGAAGATATTTTAATGCTGGGGCTGTGTATTGTCATGTTATCAGCCTCGTTTGCACCGGTTGCACCGCCGAATATTCTATTGCCCTTGGTTGCACTGGTGTTTGCAACTACCTCCAGCTTGGCACGTAGAAATTACCATAATATGGAGCGCAAGCTGCGTGAGTCTGTGGCGCTGATTGAGCACACTGATAAATCAAGTTTAAAACCTATTACCACAGTATTCATTGAATACCCCATGCCGCCGTTGAGCCAATCTTACAATATTCTAAAAAATGTTAAGCGAACGCTTAAAAGCGTACTGGGTGGTTTGTTGATTAATCCGTTGTGGATGCCGATATTCTATGTAATGGGCATACAAATTGTGGAGGAAAAAAATCTGGGGGTGTTGAACCAGGCGGTGATGACAGTGGAGTTAAAGTTAGCAAAAACTTCGCCAGATAAGTACTAATAAAGTTGCTGGATGCGCGTAGTGGTTACTGCACCCAACAACTGTGTTAATGCTTTGATTTAATAGTGGCGTAGTTTCTTAATGCTGAACAACTTTAGGCAAAGTTTTTGCTTGTGTAACCCATTCAGTTACTTGGATGAGTGATGGTGTGGTTTTAGCCAGCTTTTTTTCTTCATTGGTTTTAGCCAGTGCCAGCTGTAGGTTGTCGGCTTTTCTTTGTGCCAACTCAGGTACGGTATCTACGCCAGCAGCCTCTAGTAATTCTGCAAAATGCTCATCTACACCATTAATGCGAAACAAATCCGCGTGATTAACCCACGTTAGGATTAATTTTGCGCTAATACCGGTTTGTGACGTTAATTCGGTGCGACCTTTTGCTGTCGCGCCCATTTCCAGTAATTTATCTGTTGAAGCAATGCCGGCTGCTTTAAGTTTTTCGGCGTATTGCGGGCCAATACCTTCAATAATATCTATTTGTGCCATGTTGTGTAGTTCCTTGTTGATAAAATAAACGTTGAATGCGTTGCTTGTATGGGAAGACCCATACAGCGAGGTTCAATAGTAACTTAATTTTACAGAGAAGTCGCAAATTTAATAGACAGATGCACAAGGTAACATACGGGCTTAAAGCGCCTTAAATGACAATATGAATAAATTTCGCCACGTTTTCTGCCAGTTTTCTAACGCTGTCAAATAAATCAACAATCTGATACGTTAGAAGAAAAAATACCGGGTAGAAAATAGCTGGTTTTGAATACGACCACTGCTCGATGGCGTGTAGGTATTTTGTATTGTTGCAGTAAGTGTTCATTATTAAAGCAGTATTAATGCCTATAATCGCGCCGACGATAATATCCGTTGGGTAATGTAATCCCAAGTAGATGCGTGGCAAAGCAATAAATACCGTTGTGTAAAAAAGTGCGAATGCACCCATTTTTTTTGAGATAAAACATATCCCTGTTGCTAACGCGAAAAATAAGGCCGTGTGATCGCTGGGAAATGAACTCCAGCCATCTAAGTTGGTTTGTATTACACCGTGCGGCACTACAAAATGTAAGCTTTCTTCATGCATAGGTCTGGCACGAAACGCTAATGTTAATTGCAAAAAGCGTGCTATGGCAATGGCAATGATACAGCTTAATAAAGTAGAAATAATATGTGTGCGATTATGTAAATAAGTGTCTTTGTCTTTAAACCATGCCCACCAAATTATTGTGATTAAAACGCCGCCTTTTAATAAATGATCACCTGATAAAAATTCAATAGTCTTGTCAATCACTTCTGAGTGCTGAGAAAATTGGTTAAGATAAGATATTATTTTAAAATCAAAAACATTCATAATGATGCCTATGCTAGAATCATAAATAGGAAGATTGGCGCTATAGTCAATTAAATTCTTTGCTATGACAATATGCACAAATACCTATTGTTAGCTACGGCGTAAGCTAAAAAACTGATACTGTAAATGGATACTTGGCACGAGTGCATTAAGTGTCTTGGTATGAAAAACGTAAGTATTTTTAAAAATAAGGGCAAAGTGGCAGAGAATAATTTACACAGCCCCTCATTTAGTTATTTTTAAAGATAAAAGTATATTGTGCTCATGCAGAAATGTTTTAAATAAGGCGTTATCTTTTACAGTTAATACTGTATGATCGCAGTTGAAAAGCATCCGTTTTTCAATGATTTATTTCCAGACTTTATCTGGTAATTATACTCAGGGTTTTATAAAAATTATGAATTGTATTAAAAAATCGGCATTAATTGTGATGATAGCCATGTCTTTAGGAGCGTCTGCTTCGGTAGCGTATGCAGAAGATGCAGTGAACAGTTCATTACCTAGCCTTAATGAAACCATTGCCCATATTGAACGTGCTATAGCTGATGTGAATAACAGCGATTTTGCGGCATCTAACTTACAAATTAAGGCGGCGCGTATTTCAGGTGTGCTGATTACCGGCAATGATGACATTGTAAAACGAGCTAATGCAATTGTTATTCAGGGCCAAATTAGCTCTAAAACAGGCGATGTTAAACAAGCAACTGCATTATTATCAGAAGCATTAAAATTATATAAGTCTTTGTAAGTTAATGATAAAATTTATGTAACGAAAATTATCGCAACTTTACAGAATCGCTATTCAGTTTATTCTGTATTATCGGTGGTGTTTTATGGCAGCATGGCCTTTTGTGTAAAAGGCATTAGATTCTTCTTGGCCTTGGTATAAATAACGTCCAGCGGCATATAAAATAACAATCACAGTCATACCGATAAAAAAATCTTTATATTTCATGTTTACTCCAAAAGTAGTCTCTGGTTTGAAGCGGATTGTACGATAAAGTTCCAGCGCGATTTGCGCGGGCAACTGCCAACGATAAGGTGACTGTGCTGAAAAGTGTGTGATTTGATTGCCCCTCTCTTGCCTTGCCCAGCAAGAGAGGGGTGTTTTTTAACTGCTAGCAGTGATGCAAAGTACGTAAGCGATAAAAATTTAATTTTTTTTGAATTTCATAACCACCTTCCACAATGGCCCTGGCGCATTGTAGTTATAAGTTGTTATATACTGTGACGGTGGTGTCAGGGGTATATTGCTGTAACCGACAGTGTAGCTGATCACGCCTTCAAATTGACCGGTGCGTTTAATGTCTTTGATTTGTATTTTGGGTAGTTGGAAAACTTCAGGGATAGAGCACATCCATTCTACACCGGTGAACTGAATTTTTTTAAATGCACTGCCATTCACTGATACGGCGTTACCACTGGGGTCAAAGTAAAATGGCGGAGTAACACTGTTAACGGTGTAAGCCGGAGCAGACGATTTTTTAATGCTAAAAATAACATAGTCGTAATTTCCGATACTGGTGTTGGTTACCTTTGTGATAGTGTTGTAGGCTGTGCATGGCGCAGCTAAGGTGGTATTGGACAGGCTTATTAACACAGTTAGTAATCCGAAATAGCCAGAGATATTGGTCTTCATAAAAGCCTCTTGTTAGTGGACATGGTGGACGGTGCAGTTGTTTTTGTCGTCTACATAACAGCACAAGCTTAACTGCAATAAGACAGCATTAATAGGTGAAAACCACCATGTTATCGTCTTGAAAACTAAGAAGCTCAAACATTAGGGGCTAGGTCAGCATAGGCTTATTTAAACAGTATGTCAGTGAACTATTGCACATTTTTGTCAATACTTAGCAAGCATCAAGCATGATCTTGTAGCATTTTTTTACCCTGTTCAAAATGCCCCAAATCCCACAATTACATTTAAACTTTAATTAAAATTTAATGCCTGTTGATATACTACTCACTGTTATTGTTGTATCTGTTATTCAATCCATTTTTGGCGTAGGCGTATTATTATTCGGTACGCCGATATTATTGTTGCTGGGCTATGGCTTTGTTGATGTATTGGGTGTGTTATTGCCGATTTCACTGACCATCAGCACCTTGCAGGTACTCAGACATCATCACGCGCTGGATGTGGCTTTTTATAAAAACATACTGATTTACAGCGCACCCTTGGTCGTGTTGTTTTTAGCGTTGGTGACTTCCACTAAGCTCAACATTACCCCCTTCGTGGGTGTTTTGTTGGTGCTGGTGGCCTTAAAAAGCTTCTCACCTTTTTTGGAACGTACGGTCAAATCAATCGTGGCTTATGAGCGCCCTTATTTAATGATCATGGGTTTGGTGCATGGTATGAGTAATTTGGGTGGTTCGATGCTGACCGTTATTATGCATAGCAAACAATACCCTAAAGATAAAACCCGTGTAACCACTGCCGCGAGTCTTGCGACCATGGCGACGTGTCAATTGTTGACTTTATTATGGGGCGGTAATGAATTTAGTGTGTCCTATTTTGACAAAGTCAGCTTGATGCAGGTAGGAACCGTGATATTTTTATTGACTGAAGAAATGCTGTACAAGCAAATTGATAATGCCCAATACAGCCAATTATTTGCGGTGTTTTTGCTTATTTCGGGCGTTATGTTGCTGGCTAAATCCTTTTGACGTTAGGGTAGAAAGCGTCAAAATAACGCGCTATGATTTCCTAAACACAGGTCAGTTGGGTAAAATACGCTGAAGATTTGGCTTATTAGGCCAAAATATCGTTTACCTAGTCCAGATTGGTAATGTTTTTACATTAATAGCATCCATGATTATGAGTATGAAGCCACCTGCTACCGCCACGCTATCCAGCAAATATCAAATTGCTATCCCTAAAGCGGTCTGTGAAGATCAGGATTGGCAATCGGGTCAGGAATTTGCTTTTATACCCAAAGGTAAAGGCATGTTGATGATACCTGTTCCTAGCCTGATTGATCTGCAAGGCATTGCAGAAGGTGCAGATATTAGTCATGTTAGAGAGCGTCACCACAAATCTTGATGCGTGTTGTTGATACCTCAATATGGATAGAATGGCTGATTGGTAGTTCGCTTAAACATGCGATTGCCAGCGAATTTCCTGACGCGAGCCAGTGTATTGTGCCCAGTTTAATTCAGGTGGAGCTTGGAACATGGCTCACCCGTGAAGTAGGTGAGGCGGAGGCCGACCAAGTGATTGCTTATACGCAAAGTTGTTTTGTGGTGGCGCTGGATACCAAAATCGCCCTGCAAGCAACCGAATTACAAGGCCAATATCATCTTGCCACCGCCGATGCCATTGTTTACGCCACCGCACTGGCCTATGATGCAGACTTGCTTACGTGTGATGCTCATTTTGAAGGCTTGCCGAATGTCGTGTATATTAAAAAGACCTTGACTCGGTTTATTGAGCATTGGATAAAATTTTAAAGTTTTGTTTGTGCGGCACGGTCAAGTATTACATTCAACTCATTTCGTGCAATCGATAATAATCAAACTTGAATGGCGAGTACTTAGTCAACTTTATTTTGTCGGGTATTGCAAAGAGCTTGTAGGGTGGTTTCGCGCCAGAAAACCGCCAATCAACACTCTTTCAATATTCAATAGACGTATTGTGGCGGATTGCTTAGCGGCGAATCTACCCTACAATTTTGTTCTGTCTTATGTTGTAAAGACCTACGAGGTTTTTAAAGCCTAGTACTTAGTCGAGTACTATAAAATACTCCGTTCGTCCTGAGCTTGTCGAAAGACTTGTGGTTCATGGTTCGACAAGCTCACCACGAATGGTTTTTTAAAATTCACACTCGCCAAAATAAAATTGACTAAGTACTAGATTGGGATATTCGTTGGATGACAAGGTTGCTGCTTTACCTGAACATCATAAAGATCCACAGGATCATATTATTATTGCACCTGCGCTCAATCATAACGTCTATTGACTCAGTTATGATGCGATTTTTCTGCCTACCGTGCATTGGATGACTATCTGATAGGGAAGAAATAACCATTGAGCGCATTCACTATTTCCATTAAATGTGTATAAACCATGTCTGACATAGAAATCGCCCAACACGCAAGTATGCAGCCGATTATCGGCCTAGCTAAAAAGCAATATGGCATTGATGCTGAACACTTAGATCCTTACGGTCATTACAAAGCCAAATTGTCTTTGGAATATGTGGCCAGCTTAGCCGATAAGCCCGATGGCAAATTGATATTGGTAACCGCGATCAGTCCGACACCGGCAGGAGAAGGCAAAACCACCACCACTGTGGGTTTGGGTGATGCTTTAAATCGCCTTGGTAAAAAAGCCATCATGTGTTTACGCGAGCCATCGCTTGGCCCGTGCTTTGGTGTTAAAGGCGGAGCTGCTGGCGGTGGTTATTCGCAAGTGGTGCCAATGGAAGACATTAATCTGCATTTTACGGGCGACTTTCATGCCATCGGTGTAGCGCATAACTTACTGGCGGCTTTGATTGACAATCATATCCACCACGGTAATGCGTTGGATATTGATCCACGCCGTATTCAATGGAAGCGCGTGGTCGATATGAATGACCGTGCTTTACGTAGTATTGTGGTTGGTATGGGTGGTGCCGCCAATGGCTATTTGCGTGAAGATGGTTATGATATTGTGGTTGCCTCCGAAGTGATGGCGATTTTATGTTTGGCGACCAGTCGCTCTGATCTTAAAGTGCGTTTGGGCAAGATCGTTATTGGTTATAAGTCCGATAAAATCACACCGGTATATGCCAGTGATTTGCAGGCGCAAGGTGCGATGGCGGCGTTATTAAAAGATGCCATTAAGCCCAATCTAGTGCAAACTTTGGAAAACAATATCGCTATTATCCACGGCGGGCCGTTTGCTAATATTGCTCACGGTTGTAACACGGTGACCGCGACCAAAACCGCATTAAAAATTGCCGATTATGTGGTCACCGAAGCCGGTTTTGGTGCCGATTTAGGGGCGGAAAAATTTATTGATATTAAATGCCGAATGGCAGATTTAAAGCCGTCGGCAGTAGTGTTGGTTGCAACCATTCGGGCGTTAAAATTCCACGGCGGTGTTAACAAGGAAGACTTAAACCTTGAGAATGTGGCGGCGGTGGAAAAAGGTTTCCAAAATCTGGAGCGGCATTATAATAATATTACTCAGCATTACGGTTTACCGTGTGTGGTGTGTGTTAATCACTTTACTTTTGATACTGAAGCTGAGCTGGCATTGCTGGAAGCCAAGTGCAAAGTATTGGGGGCAAATTGTGTCATCTCCAAACATTGGGCAGAAGGCGGCGCGGGTGCCCAAAGCCTGGCGCAAGAGATTATTACTGTTGTCGATAACCGTGCGCCAGGTTGTACGTTTGTTTACGATGACAATATAAGCGCATGGGATAAGATTGAAACCATCGCCACCAAGCTTTACGGGGCGGCAGGTATATCGGCTAATGCTAAAATTAAAGCCCAGCTTAAGGTGTGGGATGAAAACTATGGTAAGTTTCCTGTGTGTATTGCCAAAACCCAAATGTCGTTTTCTACTAATCCGGCATTAAAAGGCGCACCATCTGGCCATACGCTTGAAATCAGTGAAGTAAGGCTGGCGAATGGTGCAGGTTTTATTGTCGCCGTGGCAGGCGATATGATGACTATGCCAGGCTTACCCAAACAACCTGCCGCAGAGCGTATTGATATTGACGATACGGGCAAAATTACCGGACTGTTCTAAGTTATGTTTACTATAAATTTACCTGTTGCAGAAATTTATACAGGTGTTTTCCCTGCCAGTTACGTACTGGGGCGCCAGCATTGGCTAACCCAAGTTGAACGCTTAACCTTGCCTAAGCAACGGCGTGCCTATCCTTGTGAGGGCGTGGGGCCTGACGGTGAGACACTGATTACTGATACGGTGTGGATAGGCTCGGTGGATGCGCCCAATGTATTGGTGATAATTGCCGGCACGCACGGCATTGAAGGCTCTACCGGCAGTGCAATAGAGATTGATTTTTTACGGTTACTTAAGGCAGGGCATTTTATTTTGCCACCGTATGTTGCGGTGTTGTTAATTCATGCGCTGACACCGTGGGGTTACGCTTGGCAACGACGTTGTGATGAAGAGGGGGTTGATCTTAATCGCAATGCAGTAGATTTTTCTCAGTCACTGCCAGAAAATCCTGATTACGATGCGCTTCGAGCCGCCTTGTTTTGCGATGATAGCGCCGAAAGATTGCGCTTGTTCAGTGAGTTTGAAGCTAAACACGGGCGAGTTGCTTTTGAAAAAGCTATCAGTGGGGGGCAGTATCATGATCCTTCTGGGCCTTTTTACGGCGGTAGCAAACCCGCACATGGCCGTTTAGCCTCTGAGGAGCTTATTCAGCATTATGACTTGCAACAACGTAATCTCGCCGTTATCGACTTACACAGTGGCTTGGGGGCTTACGGCTACGGTGAAATTATTTGTGACCACCCGCCGGAAAGCCCAGCTACACAGATAGCAAAGCGATGGTACGGCGACTGCGTGACCTTACCGGCACTCGGCACATCAAGTTCGGTAGCGAAAACTGGTTTGCAGGATTATATATGGCACAGCATTATGAATGAATTCAGTTGTTACATTACCTTAGAGTTTGGCACTTACCCTACCGATCAATTGTTTGATGTGTTACTACGAGATCACCAATTGTGGGCACAAAAAACTAATCAAGCCGCGCAATTGGCGCACGGTCAACGGATGCGGCAGCATTTTTGCCCAAATGATCCAGCTTGGCAAGAGATGGTATTGTTTCGTGCGCGGCAAGTATTTACCCAGGCATTACGTGGCTTGAGTGTATGACAGCTTTAATTCGCCCAGCATTGTTGGGTGATATTGAAGGCTTAGTCGCATTGGAAAATGCTTGTTTTGACACGGATAAGCTTAGTCGGCGCAGTTTTCGCCACTGGGTGGTTACTGAGCACCGGGCTTTACTGGTGGCGGAGATGGCTACGTGTATCGTTGGGTATATCTTAATTATTTATCATCCTGGTACACGGCTGGCTAGAGTTTACTCGCTGGCGGTGTTGCAACAATACAGGGGGCAGGGCATAGCTAAACAGCTGATACTGGCAGGCGAGCAAGCGGCCAGTGATAGCGGTAGGCTTTACTTACGCCTTGAAGTCAGTGTTGATAATCCGCCTGCGATTCAATTGTACGAAGCCTTGGGTTTTCAAAAATTCGGTATTTACCGCGATTATTACGAAGATCACAAGGATGCTTTGCGTTATCAAAAACGCATCCGACGTTACCCTGGGGTATTGCAACATCGGTCGGTGCATTGGTTACGGCAAACTACACCGTTTACCTGTGGGCCTGCGGCGTTAATGATGGCTATGCACGGTTTGGATAGAACATACCAACCCTCACGCGAAGAGGAAATTAATCTGTGGCGTGAAGCGACCACTATTTTTATGACATCGGGGCACGGCGGCTGTCATCCACTCGGTTTGGCATTGGCGGCTAAGCGTCGAGGCTTTCAGGTAGACGTGTGGATTAACCAAGTCGGTACGTTGTTTATTGATGGCGTGCGCAATGATGAAAAAAAACAGGTGGTTGAGCTGGTGGATAGCTGCTTTAAGCGCGAGGCGGTAGAGCAGGGCATTACGGTGCATTATGCCAATATCACCCAAGATGAGTTAATCAGTGTTTTTAAAGCCGGTGCTATCCCGCTGATTTTAATCAGTACCTTTTCTTTAGATAAGAAAAAAGCCCCGCATTGGGTGGTGATGAGCGGTTTTGATGATGATTGCTTATATATGCACGATTCCGATCCTGACGAGGGTAGGCAAAATGAGCTGGATTGTCAGTTTATTCCGATAGCACGAGAGGCTTTTGAGCGGATGTCGTGCTTTGGCAAGAACCGGTTACGGACAGCGGTGATTATTGGGTCGTGATCTCATGTGCATGATGGCGTGTAAAAAAGCCCCAGCATCCGAAAATGCTGAGGCTTTGTTTTGCTTATAGCATGCTGAAGGCGTTATTTTGACAAGGTAATGACATCATACATTTCATTTAAGCCACTTCCGCCTGTGAGAGCAGATTTAGATGTTATAAATTGAAATTCGTTGATGCGAATTTTAGAGCTTGCCGGTATGAATTTTCCAATCATCAGAGCTGTTTGTATGTTGGCCGATGTGAGAGAAAATTCACTGCCTTGAACGCGAAAGTTATTTTCAGAGTCAAGTCTACCGACGATTTTAATGGTGTTAGTGCCCATTTTTAGTGTGCCTTTAAATAGATTGCTGGCTGCGCCACACTGACTTAAGCTGACCACAGCTGTAGTAGGTACAGCGCACGCGGTATCTGTCACTTTGTTAACAATACCCTTCCAGGTGCCGTTTAAATTAGCGGCGGCCAATACACCTGTTGTGGATAAACACAAGGTAGTGATCGCCAGTAACGTTTTAATACACAAATTTTTTTTCATAAAATATCAGCCTCATAATGTTGAGAAACATTGCCCTGTAAAGGCGCATATGCTTGAAGTAGCTCACTTACGTCTTTTAAACATACAAGAGTCCTGTGTTCTTAATAGTCTCTGTATTTTATTTTTCGCGATAGTGAGCGATTTAATTATAGTTCAGTAATGTGAGATGAAACGGCGCTATTGGCTTTATATGTGGTACGCTATTTTTAATATAAGATACTGATTTTTATTTGTATTATTATTTATCATCTCTCTGTGAGGTTTATCTTGGTTACTTAAAAAATACAGGCCTCACCTGTAAACCTTGCTGCCAAAATTGTGTGGCTTCAGTTAAAATAGTCCGATTTTCCTGAGGTAATTACACTTTATGACTCAAGCCATACGTGTCGAAAGAAAAAGCGGTGCTGCATTATTGCCGTTTATCCCTGAACTTGCTCGCCTTCGTATTGAGGTATTCCGCGACTTTCCTTATTTGTACGACGGTACGTTAGACTACGAAAAAAAATACCTGCAAACCTATATAGATCATCCCGACAGTGTGATTGTTTTGGCATTCGATGATGACAAAATTGTGGGTGCGTCCACCGCTATTCCGATGAAATTTGAAACCGACGAGCTGAAAAAACCGTTTATTGACAATGCTTACGCTGTCGATGAGGTATTTTATTGCAGTGAATCAGTACTTAATAAAGCGTATCGTGGCCTGGGATTGGGCGTGCGTTTTTTTGAAGAACGCGAAGCCCATGCGGCAGAATTGGGTGGCTTTAAACACCTGACTTTTTGCTGTGTTGAGCGCCCTGTTGATCACCCGCGTCGGCCTAACGATTACATGCCACTCGATAAATTTTGGAATAAGCGCGGCTATTTTAAGCATCCAGAGTTGAAAACAAGCTATGTTTGGAAAGATTTGGACGAGACGGAAGAAACCGCAAAACCTATGACTTTTTGGTTGAAACATGCACATTAAAATCGCCTCAGCTCAATATGACATCAGTTTTTTAACTAACTGGCAACAATACCAAAACAAAGTGCTGCGCTGGGTAACCGAAGCCACACAACAAGGTGCAAAAATACTGGTATTTCCCGAATATGCCAGTATGGAATTGGCTTCGTTATTTGGTCAGGATATTTATTCATCATTGAGTAAACAGCTGGTGGCTATGCAATCGGTGCATAACGATTATCTTGCATTATTTAAACGTTTGGCGATGCAACACCAGTGTATTATTCAAGCGGGTACGTTTCCGGTGCAGATTGCCCCTGGTATTTACCGCAATCGGGGTTATTTATTAATGCCTGATGGCTGTGTTGATTATCAAGATAAGCTGATGATGACGCGTTTTGAGAATGAACACTGGTTTATTCAAGCGGGCACAGCGTTAAAATGCTTTGATACGGCATACGGTAAAATGGCTATTAATATTTGTTATGACAGCGAGTTTCCGTTGCTGGCCAGAAAACAAGTGGAGATGGGGGCTAACTTGATTTTAGTACCCAGTTGTACAGACACGCTGGCGGGTTATTATCGCGTTAAAATTGGCTGTCAAGCCAGAGCTTTAGAAAATCAATGTTATGTGGTGCAATCGCCTTTAGTGGGTAATGCACAATGGTCTGAAGCAGTGGATGTAAATGTTGGTGCAGCGGGTGTTTATACGCCGGTAGATCGATGCTTTCCTGATAATGGCGTGTTGGCTACAGGAGATTTTAATGCGGTGCGTTGGCTTATCACGGATATTTGTCTGGAGAGTATACAAACTGTAAGACAACAAGGCCAAGTGTTTAATTACCGCGATTGGCCTTTGCAAAACGCTTTTGTCTAGGCAAAATAGGACGGCATTCAAAGCCAGAAGCTTAGGATGAGGCGTTAAACCATTGGTTTTTTCTCATCCTAACTTCTCAAGTAAAAAAGCTTGTTGCTTAACTTTGTAACCGTGCTGTTGTTTACATTTAATTGAAAATGGATTCGAAAGAATAGCCATTAAATTCAAGAATTTCTTTCAAGCGTTTTAAACCATCCATCTGAATTTGCCGAACGCGCTCGCGTGTTACTGACAATTCTTGGGCAACTTGTTCTAAGGTAGAATCTTCATAACCACATAAGCCATAACGCCGACAGATAACTTCACGTTGTTTTTCGGGTAACTGAAATACCCACATGGCAATGTTGCCGCGTATGTCTTCAACCTGTATTTTATCGGTCGGTGTTGAGGTTTCCAAATCAGAAATCGAGTCAACTAAGGGTTGGTCATGGTCTTTGCTGGTTGGAATATCAATAGAGGTAACGCGCTCGTTAAGCTTAAGCATTTGTTCAACTTTACTGACTGGCTTGTTAAGGTGTGCTGCAATTTCTTCAGAAGTCGGGTCATGATCTAAAATTTGCGCTAAATGCCGCTGTGCTTTTAAATAGGTATTCATTTCTTTAACAATATGAATAGGCAAACGGATAGTGCGGGTTTGATTCATAATTGCCCGCTCAATGGTTTGTCTTATCCACCAGGTGGCATAAGTCGAAAATCTAAAACCACGGTCTGGATCAAATTTTTCAACGGCGCGAATCAAGCCTAAATTGCCTTCTTCAATTAAATCCAACAGCGGTAAGCCCCTGTTTAAATAACGCCGAGAAATTTTCACAACCAAGCGTAAGTTGCTTTCAATCATGACTTTTCTGGCTTGGCTGTCACCTTCTAGGGCTCTTTTGCCGAAACTTCTTTCCTGTTCTGCTGTCAGTAGTTTAGAGCGACTTAGCTCGGTAAAATAAATCCGCATCGCATCAAAACTGCTGTCATTTCGAGCCTTAATTGTATTAACATCCAGTGCTTCAATGGGATCAACTTCAAGATCATCATCAAAAGCTAGGTCATCAAATGCTACAAACATATCGTCATCAGAAGGCTCAATCAGTTCTTCAATCATTTTTACTTCCAGGTCTATTCGGTCTAAGTTAGCGCGACGCTTATATTACAAGCGAGGTAAAAGTCTAAGTGGGTTTACGGATTTTCCATTTTTTCGTATTTCAAAATGTAAGGCAGCTTTTTGGGATAGCGTTCTGCCTACTTGTGCAATAATCTGACCTTTATTTACACTTTGTCCTTCTTTAACAAGCAGTTGACTGTTATTGGCATACGCACTTAAATAGATGTGATTATGTTTTATAATCAATAGATTACCAAATCCGACCAGCCACGGGCCACCATAAATAACTTTGCCAGCTTCAGCGGCGTAGACTCGTTGGCCAATTTTTCCAGCTATATCGATACCCTTGTTTTTAGATTGCTGGAAATTTTTTACAACTACTCCTTTAAGAGGCCATTTAAATGCTAACTTTAACATCTTTTTGTTATCAATTGAAATAGTTGCTGTTTTAAGCGCTTCGGATTTAATAACGCTTGCAACGTGCTGGCGGGTATGATTTTTGATTGAGAAAGGCGTTGATTTATTATTAGGTACTGAAATAAAAGAATATTTTATTTTTTTATCTGTGTTTGATGCGCTGTGTCTGCTGAGGTTTTTTTTTAAAATAGGCGCTGTGTCAGCGGTATTATGCGTAAGTCGTTTTATTGTATGGCTTGTTTGTATTGCATGAGGTGTGGGTGACTTATGCCATCTGGCCAATTGCGGGTAATGTTGCTTGGATAAAATAGTGTTTTTTTTGGCAAGCTGATAATAGCCATTTGAGTGTGTAATTTTTTTATTACTTGGCGCAGGGTTTTCGTTGATTACCGCTGCTAAATTTTGGTAGCGACTGGATTCAGTGGGAATGTGGGTGGTTTCTGACAGACGATTTTCAATAGTAGTCGCCGAAGTGTCTTGTGCAATAGTGAATTCAGATTGAGGTAATTGATTATTTGAGAGCGATTGCCCCGTGTTAGTGACAGGGGCATAGCTTGGATTTTCTACGCACGCTTGTAAAAAAATGCTGAGCAACGCACTTTGGATAACAAGCGGCCAGTTGAGAAACATACGCATAAGGTTTATTTGTTTAAGAGCATTTTTTTGGCTAAATTGATTTGCGCCGCCAAATAATCGGAGCCGCCGCGATCGGGATGTATTTTTTGTATTAGTTTACGGTGGGCGCTAATAATTTCTTGCTCGGTTGCGTTGTTTTTTAACCCCAGCACTTGGTATGCTTCTTCGGCAGACATAGTGCTTTTGGACGCATGCGTATAATTTTGTTGCTGTGATTGCTGGTGTTTTGAGCTGGGTTTGCCTGCTTTAAATTGCCACCATAAGTTATGCAGTTGTGGCGCGTAGCGTAACAGTAACGGCGCTAACCGAAATGCAGAGGCAATCGTAACCCCTACTAAGGCAAACAACCAATTTAAACGTCCTGTCAGCATTAACAATGCCAATGCACCACCCGCCAGGCAGTACAGCAGGGTTTTAAGGTGCTTGGCAATAAGCGCAGGATGGTCTTTTACCAACGAGCGCACGGTAAAAAAACTGAGTATTAGTGCTAATAACAGAACAATAGGCATAGCTGCTTTCTCTGGTATGGGTTAAGTAAGGTCAGCGTCCTCGTGATTTGCACAATAATACCTTAGAATATCAGGCAACGTAACTGCCATGAGATCGTATTAACCATGCAACACGCACTTGTGCCGATTTTAGGCTTTGCAGCTTACAGTGGTGTTGGCAAAACCACCTTACTGAGTCAAATTATTCCACTACTTAAGCAATACGGTTTACGAGTTGGCTTAATTAAGCACGCTCACCATAATTTTGATATTGATGTGCCCGGCAAAGACAGCTACCGTTTACGGCAAGCTGGCGCTTCGCCGGTTATGATAGTATCTAAATATCGCCGCGCGATTATCACTGAGATTAGCTCAGAACAAGAACCTAGATTAGATGATCAACTGAAACTATTTGATCAATCTGCGTTGGATTTAATGTTGGTGGAAGGTTTTAAGTTAGAGACGTTTCCTAAGATTGAGTTGCATCGCGCAGAGCTTGGTCATCCTTTATTGTATTTAAATGATGCCAATATTATTGCAATAGCTTCTGATTGCGAGTTAGCTATTCCAGCGTCTTTAGTGCAATTAAATATTAATCAGCCAGAACAAGTAGCGGCATTTATTGTGAAGCAAATCCGAGTGGGTATGATTTAAAGGCTGATGACTCTAGGTTTTGTAAGCCGAGAGGAAATTAAATGAAGCTTTAACTTCAGGCCGTCTATAATTAATCACTATTAAAAGTGCGTTAATTAAAAGATTTTTGATCTGTGTGGGCGAGGTTTCAACTACGCAAATCGAGGCTAAAGCTTTTACAATAGCAAGTAATGTAAGGCAATTATGAACGCCTTACGCTACGGCACAAAATTATCCATTTTCCCGCCAAGACAACTGAAATTTATCTCGAATGTCGTATTTAACATGCTCACTACCGCTTTAATATGGCTAATTTTAAAACTCACTTAATCGTTGCCACTACCATGAGTGGCGTGGCAAGTATCAGCTTGTTGACGTTGCAATTGGCTAAACCTTGGGAAACCGGTAGCTATTTTTTATTGGGTATTTTGGGAGGATTATTGCCGGATATTGATTCTGATAAATCAACACCACTGACGATGATTTTTTACTTTTTGTCAATGTATTGCGCGTTTGCGATGGTGTTTAATTTAGCGACTCAATATAGTTTTGTTGAGCTATTTGCGATTTGGTTGGCGGTGTATTTTGGCATTCGCCATCTGATTTTTAGATTGTTTATCAGCCTGACGATTCACCGTGGTACGTTTCATTCTTTGCTGGCGGTGGTTTTTATGGGCTTGCTGGCAGTTAATGCGGCTTTTTATGTGTTTCACAATACATCGCGTATGGCGTGGAATTCAGGGGCGTTTATCAGTATTGGTTATTTGGTACACTTAACACTGGATGAGTTATACAGCGTAGATCTACATAATAAACGCATGAAAAAATCTTTTGGCACGGCGCTTAAATTATTTAGCCGAGAAAATTTGGCAGCCAGTTTCCTCATGGCGCTAATATCGGCAGGCTTAATACATTATGCACCACCGGTAAAAGATTATTGGATGTTGTTTAACCGCGCTTTGGCAAAACAGGATTTTCAAAAAAAATGGCTACCTAGAGATAATCGTTGGTTTGTGAATTTTTTGGAATATTCTGATGATAATAGTAAGTTGGTTAAAAACATTAAGCGCAGCAAATGACGCTGTGGCTGTTTCACCCAAGTGTGGTCGCTTATATCCCCATCTGAAGGAAGGCGTTTTACGCTACACCTGATAAAAGTCAGTTACAAGTTGGCTTTTATCAGGCAATGCTGTTTTTACGATGATGCCTATGAGTTGTCTACCTTACCTGCCAATACTACTAATTGCTTAACAATCTCCGCCAAATGTTCGGACGATTTAGTCCGCGCGGTAGCATGAGCCACTTTACGGCCTTTTCTGGGTGTTTTGTCGTATAAGTGTAAGTGTGCGTGGGCAATACCGGCTATCTTGTCGCTTTCTGGCAAGCCACCAATAAAATTAACCATCGCTGATTTACCCACCGCAGTCGTTGCGCCCAAAGGTAAGTTAACGATAGCCCGTAAATGATTTTCAAACTGACTGGTTTCTGCGCCTTCTATCGTCCAGTGGCCAGAGTTATGAACACGCGGGGCAAACTCATTGGCAATCAGCTGGCCATTCACTTCAAATAATTCCAGCGCTAACACGCCGACATAATCCAGTGCGGTGAGTAAGCGCGTCGCATAGCTTTCTGCTTGTTGCTGCATCGGATCATGCTCGCAGCACGTTGCTACCCGCAAAATACCGCCTTGGTGCAGGTTTTCGGATAAGGGATAAAACACCACGTCGCCCGCAATATTACGTGCGGCGATAATAGAAATTTCGCGATTAAACGCTACAAATGCTTCAACAATCGCTGGTACGCCTTCCAATAGTTGCCAGGCAGCGGGTAAATCATCGGCGGATTTTAATACTGATTGGCCTTTGCCGTCATAGCCTTGGGTACGGCTTTTTAAAATCGCAGGCCAGCCAATAGTTGGCATGGCGGCTTGCAATTCTTCAAGGCTATCCACTGGCGCATACCGTGAGGTAGGGATGTCTATGTCATTGAAGAAGGTTTTTTCAATCAAGCGATCTTGTGCCACCGCCAAGGCTTTAGGGGACGGGTGTACTTGGGTGTGCGTGGCTAAAAAACCGGCTACATCGGCAGGGACGTTTTCAAACTCATAAGTGACTACATCGGCACGTTGGGCGAGTTGTTCCAATAATTTTGGGTCGTTATAGTTGCCATACAGATGCTCACCTAAACCATTGGCGCAGGCATCTTTGGACGGGTCAAGAAAGATAAATTTTAAACCTAAAGGGTAACCTGCTAAAGCAATCATTCTGGCCAGTTGCCCAGCCCCTAATATGCCAACTATCATAAAACCTCGTCTCGTGGATCAGCATGTGCCAATACATTTTCGGTTTGTGTGGCACGAAAATTTTCTAAGGCGGCGCGATATTGTTGGTGTTTATTGCTGATAATGGCAGTGGCCAGCAAGGCTGCATTGATAGCACCGGCTTTGCCAATAGCCAGCGTGCCCACCGGAATCCCTGCCGGCATTTGTACGATAGACAATAACGAGTCCATACCGTTTAAGGCTTTGGATTGAATTGGCACGCCCAAAACGGGCAGGGTGGTTTTGGCGGCGGTCATACCGGGTAAATGCGCCGCGCCGCCGGCTCCTGCAATAATCACTTCCAGACCTTTGCTGTGTGCGCTTTCTGCATAGTGAAATAATTTGTCAGGAGTGCGGTGTGCGGAAACCACTTCAACGCTGTGTGGCACACCCAGTTGCTCCAGTGTTTCAGCGGCAAAGCGCATTGTCTCCCAATCTGATGTGGAGCCCATAATAATGCCAACCAGTGCTGTCATTTGTTAAGCCTTACGATAACGGTAAAAACGCCAAATTATCGCATAAATGGCAGGGTATGTTTGTTAAGTTTTTGCTGAAAGTGCGGGTGAAATGCTTTAAACCAGTGGCTTTATGGAATATTTTAGCAATTGAATGGCGTACCTGGGTTCGGGTTGTAATACAATAAGCGTCAGTTTTATTTTAAAAATCTTATGACTACAATACTGAAAAACTATGAATAAATTGATAAAAAAATCGCTGATGATAGTGTTAACCAGTGCTGTGATAACGTTAGGCGTTAGCGGTTGTTCGGATGATAAAGCACCCGCACCTGCATCTGCAAAAACTTCGGTTGCACAGCCTGAAGCTATACCTGAGGCTAAAAAAGAATACGAAACCTTTGATGTCAAGCCGGATACGGTTGTGACAGAAGTGGAACGCTTAAAATTTGAACACGATTTTACCGCGCAATGTGTTGAGCGTGAGACTAAAAATTCTGTTAATAAAGAGGAAGATGAGGTGCGCGCTACCAAAGATTGCGAATGTATCACCAAAGAAGTCTCTAAAACTTTAACTGACGAAGAAGCAGAAAAATTTGTTGGTGAGCATGAAGATCCCCAATCGTTAGCTATTAAGTTTAAAAGTGCTGCGTATAAATGTTTAGAAGGTAAAGCAAAGCCTGCTGAGCCAAGCTTTACTTACAAAGGACAGGGCGGTTTAAAAGAGTAATCTGTACGAATTTATAATACATTAAGCAAATCTGTCGGGGTTAAAAACCTGACAGACTTGTTCTGTTATGGCCACAATATTCTTCTTGGCCAACTCGTGCAGAATCTGTAAACCTGTGTTAATAATCTGTTCGGCAGCGATAGTTGGCGATTCTTGTGCCACCTGCAATAAGCAAGCCTCTACTGTTGCACCGTTATTTTCTTGCGCAATTTCCAATAAGCGATAGGTGACTGGGGTAATTTCTAAAAAATGTACGTCATCGTTTTTATCGCGGTACACCACCAGAAAGCTTGGTTGGGTGGGTGCTGTCAATGGAATAAACTGCGGTGAAATTTTGTGTACCGGAAAGCTATACGCCAACGGCCATGCCAGTGGCGATACTTGTAATATTTTATTCAAGATGTCGGTTAAATCATCGGCATTGGCTATTATGCTAGTTTTGGCGATGGATACTGCCATTTCCACCCATTCGTAATGTGCCAGTTCCAGCAAAAACGGTAAATCTTCTAAGTTGTGCCGCTCGTTTTGTAAATAATTAATAAACTCTTCTGGTATTTCAACAAAATATGGCGTTGTGCTGTGATGGTTAGCAAAAAAATCCTGTGCCAAGGCTAACCATTGTTCATCATTCAGTAAGCGCCGAATAACCGGAAAATTACCGACCAGAAAACCCTCAACATTATTAAAAAACAGCTCCCGATACATCAGCATCCGGTTTTTCTTGAGGCCTAAAGGAATCGGATTGCTGCTTGGATTGCGGATATAGGCGGTAAATTCCTGTTGTTTGGCTTTAAAATCCACCTTAGGCGAGCTGTTTTTCATGCTGTCTTGTCCAGGTGCTTTGTAGGTTGTTGATGATGTTGACTTCTTGTAATAGCTCATCCATTGCAGGAATATTAAAATCGCGCTCCAGCAGTGTCGGGAATACACCGTACAACTGGTAAGCTTTTTTCAATAATGCCCAGACCGGATCGACCACCGCCGCACCGTGAGTATCCACTAAAAAATCTTTGGCTTCGACATAATGTCCTGCGATATGGGCATAGGCAATGCGCTGTGCTGGGATGGCTTTTAAGAAGGCCTCAGCTTTGTAACCGTGATTGACACTATTGACGTAAATATTGTTCAAATCGAGCAAAATATTGCAATCGGCTTCGGCCACTACCGCGTTGAAAAAATCAATCTCGGTCATTTCATGGCTGGGGACGGCGTAATACGACACGTTTTCGATAGCGATTTTTTGCTCCAGTATGTCTTGTACGCGTTTGATGCGCCCCGCAACGTGGCTGACAGCTTCTGCTGTAAACGGGATGGGCATCAGGTCATACAAATGGCCGTCTTTACTGCAATAGCTTAAGTGTTCGCTGTAAAGTTTAATCTGATGCTCGGCTAGAAATTGCTTAACCGCGCGGACAAAATTTTCATCTAATGGGTCGGTGCTGCCTAGCGATAAGGATAAACCGTGACAGACGAAGTCGAAGCGTTCGGTCATAGATCGAAACTGTTTGCCTAATTTACCGCCAATAGGAATCCAGTTTTCTGGCGCAACTTCGTAAAAACCGATGTCTGCGGGGGGATCACTCACTAGCTGATTTAACAGAGAACGCCGTAAACCTAAACCGGCACCACAAAGGGAATAGCGGGTTGTGTCCATGAGAACACCTTGATGTGATTTTTAAAGGGGAGGGCTGTTACACCCTCCTTTTAACTAAGCGCTAAGCTTGACGGTTATGTCTTGCGTTAACAATTACTTTTTTTCTGGCACTACAGGTGCAGCAGCGGCAGGTGCTGCTGGAGCCGCTACAGCAGGTGCTTTCATATTAGCTCCACACGCACCGTCCTTGCCTTTTATCATGTCAGTACAACCTTGCATGCCTTCTTCACAGCCTTTCATTTTTGCGCCACAAGCGCCTTCTGTGGTTTTCTTATCGGGGCAGGCTTTCATGGCATCACCACATTGAGCGCCACATTTACCATCAGGCATTTTTGTAGCCGCACCCGCAGCGGTAGCGCCACAAGCGCCTTCTTTGCCTTTCATCATGGCACCACAGACTTTTTCCAGGCCGTCTTTCATTTTACCGTCTTTCATCATAGCGCCGCATTTTGCTTCGCCACATGCACCGTCTTTAGCTTTAGCAGCCGGTGCAGCTGTTTTGCTGCCAGCGCAAGTACCTTCTGACATTTTTGTAGCCGGTGTAGCAGGCATTTTCATGCTCGCACCGCATTTCATTTCATCGGCTTTGGCTTCGGCAACTTGCATATAACCAGAAGACAGCTCAGTCATGCCAAAGGGATTGGCTTCAGCGTGTACTGCAGTTGCAGCTATTGTTGCAATAAATGCTGCGCTAATGCTTGCTGCTAAGGGTGATTTGTTTAATTTTTTCATAGAGGCTGTCCTTTTTATTTATTGTAAAAATTGAGTGTACGTAGAGCATCAAACAGTAATTAATGTTCCTTTATGCACAAAATATCCTTCCTGCTCACTTCGATACCCTAACTGTAGTATAAAAGTTCTAAATACGGGTGTCCAGACGCTAGATTATTGTTTTGTCTTTAAATTCACAAAGATTTGCAATAATACAATTTGGACATTTGGGTTTTCTTGCTACGCAAGTATAACGGCCATGCAGTATTAGTAAATGGTGTGCGTTTTTTTTATGTTGTTTAGGGACAAATTTCTCCAATTTACGCTCCACTTCCAGCACGTTTTTGCCTGGCGCAATACCCATACGATTAGAGACGCGGAAGATATGGGTATCGACAGCAATTGTGTGTTGGCCAAACGCGGTGTTTAAAATCACATTGGCGGTTTTGCGCCCCACGCCGGCTAGCTTTTCCAAAGCCTCCCGCGTATCGGGCACTTGTCCTGCGTGGTTATTCAATAGTTGCTGGCACAAGGTGATGATGTGTTTGCCCTTGCTATTATACAGGCCGATGGTTTTGATATAGGTTTTCAAACCATCAAGACCCAGTTTTAAAATCGCTTCTGGTGTGTTGGCAACGGGGAACAATTTCGCGGTCGCCTTGTTAACGCCCACATCGGTGGCTTGTGCTGATAGCACCACAGCAATTAATAACTCAAACGGTGTGTTGTAGTTAAGTTCTGTGGTCGGTTCTGGCATAGCTTCTGCCAAACGCTCAAATATTTCCAGGCGCTTGGCGGCGTTCATGGTTTTAAATTCAGCAAAGCGGCTTTTTTTGCCCGCATGCGTTCAGTTTTTTCTAAAGCTTCGTTGTCTTTGCGAAGGTTGCGTGTCTCGTAACGTTGCTTTGCATGCAGTTTTTTGGCAGTTTTTTGTTCGGGTTTTTCCTCTATGGGCAGCATGATGATGCAATCCATTGGGCATGGCTCTATGCACAATTCGCAGCCGGTGCATTCGTTCGTTATGACAGTGTGCATAAATTTAGCCGCACCCAATATGGCATCAACAGGGCAGGCGGTTATGCACTTAACACAGCCAATACAATCCGCTTCAATAATAAAGGCGACGCTTTTGGGTTTATGCTGGCCAAATTGCGTGTTCAGTGGCTTAGCAGGCATCCCCAGTAAATTGGCGATGGCTTGCACGCCCTTATCACCGCCTGGCGGACATTGGTTAATATCAGCCTCGCCGGTTGCAATGGCTTCTGCATAAGGGCGGCAGCCTTTATAGCTGCATTGGCCACATTGGGTTTGTGGTAGCAGGGCATCGATTTGGTCTACGGTAATATCAGGCACAAATGATCCAATCACGCTTTGGGTAAGGTCACGCCGGTTTGCCCCTGGTATTTACCGCCCCGATCTTTGTAGGAAGTTTCGCAAACTTCATCACTACCGAAAAACAGCATTTGCGCTACGCCTTCGTTGGCGTATATTTTAGCGGGTAGGGTAGTGGTGTTGGAAAACTCCAGGGTGACATGGCCTTCCCATTCGGGCTCTAAAGGCGTTACATTGACGATTATTCCGCAATTAGCAACGAAAACTCCGGCTTCTAGCGCAAAATTACCGGCTTCTGGCACTGTTAAGCAATAGACATCGTGATCACCTGCCAACTGACGAACGGCAGTAACTTTGTGGTTACGTGTTGCCGTGCCACGAAAGCTGTCCAATTGCTCAGGAAAACGTCGAAAAACGCTACGGTCACAGTGTAGGTAATTGGCTGCACCGCGTATGGAGCCGGTTTTATCTAATGCCTCGCGCACCACTTCCGCAGTAATTTCATCGCGGCAATTAATGTGGCGGGCAATTTCCGCTTGCCTCAAGCGTCGAGTGTCATCATTACGCCAAGCTTGTTGCATGAGTTCTGAATGTTGTGCCCGTGCTTGAGGATCAGCGTACCGTGCTAAGGTGGCTTGTGAATGGGCAAAGCGGGTAGCATCGCTCGGATTTTGGCGTTGTGCCAGGATTTTTTCCCGCATGGCGGCATATTTTTCGTCATGCCAGAAATTTAAGGCGCGTTGCTGTTGCACTTGGCTGAAGTTTTCCCGCCATTGTGGTTGTTGTGCCAAACGTTGCAGCCCCGCTTTAATGGCATCACCGTGCTCTTGTGCGTCGAAACCGTCACCGTAATTACGCTGGTTGTGGTAGCGCAAATGTTCACTGGCTTCCATGCGGGTAATGTTCCACGGGTAATTGTTGCGGCGTTCGTTGTCGATATGGTGGCGATGTGTGCCCATTTCGTCGTTATAGACACCGTGGCGCAAATTCCATTCATCAGCCAAACGATGGGTTGGGTACATGCGGTTATTGGAGGTTTGGTAGATCATTTCATAACCGCGTCTTACACTGCGATAAAGCGGCATTAATGATGAACCTGGGCGCAAGTTACTGGCTTCGACCATGCGGCCATCACGGTTTAAAAATTTATGATCAGGGGTGCAAGTAATGGTTTCGCCTGAGTCCAGTTCAATTTCAATTAATTGGTCACGGCCAATGTAGCGTGGGGCTTCGATCAGTGCGGCAATTATTTGCCCGTATTGGCCGATGCTGTAACCCCAGAATACTTCACCCTGTTCGGCGCGTTTGGCCATTTCTTCCAGGGTGGGCGCTGTGCCATCCAGCAAGGCCACGCGGGTGTTGCCACTAAAGCAACGTGCATACGTGCTCTTACCTAAGCAAATCGTGAGTACATCACGCGGAATACGAAAGAATTCCACGGTTCTGGCCAAGGCAAAGGAATTGGGTGGAATGATACAAACATCGGATTTCACATCAACAAAGCTGTTGGGATCGAAGTTTTTGGGGTCTACGATAGCCGAGTTGATGTTGGTGAAAATTTTGAATTCATCGGAACAGCGCACATCGTAGCCATAGCTGGATGTGCCGTAGGAAATTACTTTTCCTTTTTCTGAATCTCGTACCTGGCCGCTTTCAAACGGTTCAATCATGCCTTGCTGCGCCATGCGGCGTATCCATTTATCTGATTTGATGCTCATGTGTTGTTACTTATATGTTTTTGAATGGTTATTTCGAAGCGGAAAGATTAGATGACAACAAAATCTGCATTGGTCATGGCTAAGTTTGTACCTAATATTGCGATTTGCACCGCTGCCCCCACGCCATTGCCATCCGCATCGTAAGACAAAGCACCAGTGCTGCTGGTGTAAATAACATAATCATTCGCATCGGCAGCGGTTGTACCTATTTTAAAATTAGCCACACTTAAAATACCGGTTACGGTTAATTTGATAAACAGGCTATTTTCAAGCTGAATCGTGTCATCGACGATTGAAAAATCTTTGATTGTGTCTTTGGAAAGGGTGGTTAATTGGAAAATGTCTTTTCCAGTGCCACCGGTCAAAATATCATTACCTAAACCACCCTGTAGTTTGTCAGCGCCTGTGCCACCAACTAGCGTGTCAGTTCCTACGCCGCCTTTTAAAGTATCATCACCAACACCTCCTGATAAATACTCAGCGCCCGCGTTGCCTGTAAGAATGTCATTGCCATACCCTCCGTACATGGCATCGGTTTTACTTTGAGCTTGAAGATTATCATTGGCATTGCTGCCATAAATCACATCATAACCACTGCGTGATGATAAGCTTTCTTGCCAGCCGGTTGATCCACCAAATAGATAGGTATAAAGAGCATAATCTGCGTTATCAGCATTCCATGTCGGCCAAAAATCTCCTTCAAATCCGCTTTGGTTAAATCCGATAACCTCCAATGCTTTCCATGTAAAATCTATACAACTATTCCAAGCAGAGTAGATAGAAGAATTGAATCCATAATTTGAAGGAGCTGTTCTGAAATTAATTAGTTGATCATATTGAGTGGCACTAATACTTATTGTGCCAGTGTAGTATGTTGAGGCATACGTTTGATCGTCGTCAGTATAAATTTGGCCTCTTGGAAGTAACGAGCCTTCGTCTAGTCCGTAACCCATGGAAACGGGTGCTACTGGGCCATTAGCTCCATCTTTGTCTAAAGATAACCACATATACCCAGTTCCCGATTGGCCATTTCCGTCATATATAGTTCCGCTAGAAGCAATTTTTATTGTAAGTGTTATCATTTTCTATTTTTTTATAGTTATTTTGGGGCGCGAATGTAATAAAGCTTGAACTGGACTTTTGTATCAATTAACTGAGGAAAATCTTTAATGGTTTCTATTCGTATTCGATAATTTCCTGATGTAATGCTTAATTTGTCAATTAGTCGATCCAATGTTGTTTCTCCAGAGCTTACCAATCCGGTAGTGGTGTAGGTTTTATTTAAAATTACTGATTTTTTAACATCCGTATATTTAATGATTTTTATTTTTAACGGAACAGTAACAGTTTGTGGAACGGAAAAACCGATTCCTGCTTCGCGCCCTAGAAAGTCTAGCAAGCGATTACGATCGCCAGGTTGGTCATTAACAAAAAAGCGTAACTTAAGGCTTATTTTATCGTCTTGTTCTATTTTAAAATCAGTTTCAATTACATTACCTGCTTTATGCAGGGCTATGGGGGTATCTATTATTTTATAAGTAAAAAATGAACATCCAGTTAAACATATAAACAAAATCAATATGATAATAGTATTTTTATTGGCCGCACTTTGCATACTTTGATTAAAAGCGTGCATAGTAATCTTTACGGTAAGTGTTTGCATTTATATTCCTATGGTTATTTAGGTATTTTGTACGACAATATTAGGAAAACACGTCGTAAAATCCTTAGCCCTTAACGCCAATTTAGCCGCCGTCTTACGGGCCAATTTCCTTTGGAACTTTCTTTAATTCTGAGACGCTTACGCTAAATTGTGGCTAAATATTGAGAGCATAGAGTCTTTCTTAAATCTTAAATGGTTCTTAAATACCGTGTTCAAAAATAGGCTGCAAACGCGCCATTACCTCATCAATAAGATAATCCGGCGAGTTTTCAACAAAGTGGCCGTTACGTGCTTTTATATCCAGTGTTCTTGGTTGATTGCACATCACAACACCTTGTGTTTTAGTACTCATGCCTAGCAAGGAAACAGCAAAACCTGCGTTGCGTGATGGTTGTCCACCTTGCGTGATAGGACAAATAACACACAGACCTAAGCTGTTAAATTCCCGCTCTGAGACCACAAAAATGGGACGTGTACCTTGTTGTTCCTGTCCTATGGTCGGATTGAGATTAACCAGCCATATTTCGCCTCGCGCTGGAATACGCATCAGTGTTTTTCTGCGCCGTATTCAAGTCCACAGGCAGAGCTGTCAAGCCAGTCTTGTTCGTCTGTCGATAAAGGTATCGATGGATCGCATTGTGCGACCAGTTCGGCCAGTGTATAGCGTTTTTTGGTTTGCGGAATCACGACTAGGCGGCCTTGCTCAACATGGATTTCAACTTTAGAACCGGCCTGTAACTGAACCAATTCAAGCAATCGTTTAGGTATGGCCATAACAACCGAGCCACCTACAGTACGGAGCGTTGCAGTAGGCATAATAGAGACTTCCTGTGTAAAAGTTACATTTTAGTATAATTTTATGCTGCAATCAAACACAGGTTTTGTGAGCAGTCTGTTAAATTTTGGGCTCTTGTTGTGTGGTGCAATGAATACCGCCGCCACCCGCCGCAATGCCGTCAATATTAAGCTGTACAATTTTTCGGTTAGGGAATAAGGTTTGCAATTTGGTTTTGGCAGCATTATCTGCTTTTTTATCGCCAAATTCAGGCGCAATAACTGCACCGTTACAAACGTAAAAATTGATATAGCCCGCCGCAAAATCATTAGATTCATACGTTGGGCGTATGGTGGCTGGACCTTCAATGACTACAACGTGTAAGCGTTTTCCGTTAGCATCGGTGGCGGTTTTTAAGATGTTAAGGTGCTTTTTAGTGACGGCGTGGTCAAAAGATTGCGGATCTGCATCATAACCCGCGACTACAACGCCAGGTTTAGCAAAGCGTGCATAAAAATCTGTATGGCCATCGGTAATATCCTTGCCTTTAATGCCGGGTAACCAGATGATTTTTTCTAAACCCAGTAAGCGTTTTAACTCTGCTTCGCAGCTGACTTTAGAAATACCAGGATTACGGTTTGCATTGAGCACACAACTTTCAGTAATAATGGCGGTACCTTGGCCATCAACCTCAATACCGCCGCCTTCCAATACCAATTTAGTCGATAGTATTTTGGTCGCTGCTTGTGTGGCTACAAAGCTGGCGATGTGCATATCTTGTGTGTGTTCTTGTTTGTTGCCCCAACCGTTAAAATTGAATTTGATGGCCGCTTTATCACCTTTTTCGGTAACGACGAATACCGCGCCTGTATCACGCATCCATAAATCGTCCATAGGTGCGATAACAAGAGTGACCGATGCCCCCACTAACTTACGTGCCAGTGCATAATCGCTTTTTCTGACCAGCATAGAAACCGGCTCAAATTGCGCGATAGTGCGTGCAATTAAAGCTAAATTACGCTGTACTTCGGGTAACAGTTTTTTGCCCCATATTGCTTGGCTGGCACCAAACGCCATCCATGTTCGCGTATGAGGTTCAGATTCGTCGGGCATAAACCAGTCATTTGCAGTTGATGCTGATGTTAACGATGTCGCAGCGCTAGTTGGGCGAATCAATAAACCCCCTGACAGTAAAAGGCTGGTCTGCACGAATTTTCTTCTTGTGATCATGAAGGCTCTTATGTTTTTTCGTTTAAACAATAGCTATGTTCAAAAATGGCTTGCCAGGATAATGCTTCGATTTTTGTATCCTGCCGCATTTCATCCTCAGCTTCTACAATCGCTGACGCTAAACAATCATTCCACAATTGCTCGATAATTTTATTACTCAAGCTGGGTGTTTCTTCTTGAATATCTTTAATTTCAACTCGGGCATTATGAATGCTGGCTATCCAGCTTCTTGTACGGTAATCCGGCTGCGTTTGCCATTTAATAATGTGCTTCATTAATCGAATGAGTTGGCTTTTTAAGACCCGTTTTTCTGAACGTGACAAAGCGTTTATTAACGCCTGTAAGCCTTTATTGGCCTCTTCTTGATGGCCTTGTTGTAATTCATGATGAATAGCAATCGCGGTTTTATAATGCGATGTCGCTGAGAGTTCTTGCCAATTCATAACAATCTCCACTTGATTTCAAGAGAAATATTTTAGGTATTCTGCACCACAATAGTAGGGAATCTAGTCGTAAAATCCTTAGCCCTTAATGCTAATTTTGCCGCCGTCTTACGTGCAATTTCCTTATAAATCTGCGCCGCACGGCTATCAGGATCAGCGATTACAGTTGGCACACCAGAATCCGCATATTCACGAATCGATCTATCCAATGGCAACGAACCTAACAGTTCAACCTTGTTAATCTCAGCCATTGCTGCACCGCCGCCAGAACCAAAAATAGCCTCTTCATGGCCGCAGTTGCTGCAAATATGCAGGCTCATGTTTTCTACGATACCCAATACCGGCACGTTGACTTTCTGGAACATCGCCAAACCGCGTTGTGCGTCAATCAGGGCAATATCTTGTGGGGTGGTGACGATAATCGCACCACTGACGGGAATTTGTTGCGACAAGGTTAATTGAATATCACCGGTGCCGGGCGGCAAGTCGATAATCAGGTAATCGACATCGCTCCAGTTGGTTTCCTTGAGCAATTGCAGCAAGGCATTAGTGACCATCGGGCCGCGCCAAATCATCGCCTGTTCAGCCGGAACCATATAACCAATCGACATGGTTTGCAGGCCATGCGCCATATTGGGCATCATGGTTTTTTTGTCCAAACTGGTGGGGTAATTGCTGATACCCAACATGGTCGGGATACTGGGGCCGTAAATGTCGGCATCCAGAATACCTACGGTGGCACCTTCTGCCATCAGTGCCAGGGCAATATTCACCGCCGTAGTCGATTTGCCGACACCGCCTTTGCCGGAGGCCACAGCAATAATGTTCTTTACATTCGGCTGCGGTTTTAAGGCTTGCTGCACAGCGTGGGACAGTATCTTAACGTTAATATCGACAAACACACTGCCAATATCTGGCAGTGTTTTCAACTGTTGTTTAACGGCTTCGGTTAATGCCTCAATAGTGCTGTTGGCGGGGTAGCCCAGTTCCAGGCGCACGCTGACGTTTGCACCATCAAGGGTAATCGCTTTAACGGATTTTGCTGAGACCAAGTCTAAACCATGATTTGGGTCGATAACGGATTTGAGGAGGTTTTCTATTTGGGATTTTTCGAAGTGTGCCATGTTTGCTTAAATAAACCTGTTAGTCGCTGCTTTTTAGATGGCGTTATTCTACAGGAATTTTGCTGCGTGGGCGGTTTGGCAATGGTAATCTTAATGAATGGTATGTGCGTTTATTATTGGTTGGGTTGCTAATAAAGCAACCCAACCAACCCTACACCTTAACTAATAACGATAAATTTTCTTGGTGCTGTTAACAATCCATGGAGTGCCGCCAGCGGTTCCGATACTCGTAGCACCACCAGGAATTTTAGTCCATCCCGTTCCATTCCAACGGTAGATGCCATAACCCCCACTTTCAGCACCTGTTCCAATTACCCAGCCATCGGCAATATCTTTGCCAGCACCAGGCATCAGTTGCCAACCTGAACCATTCCAGCGGTAGATTTGATTTAGATTATTGACAACCCACGGGGTGCTGTAAGTGCCGCCAATACGCACCGCACCACCCGGCATGTGGTTCCAGCTTGTTCCATTCCAACGGTAGATGCCGTAGCCACCGCCTGTTGTATCTGTTCCAAGTACCCAGCCATCGGCCACATCTTTGGCAGCGCCAGGTATTGATTGCCAACCTGAACCATTCCAGCGGTAGATTTGATTTAGATTATTGACAACCCACGGGGTGTTGTAAGTGCCGCCAATGCGCACCGCGCCACCCGGCATTTGACTCCACCCCGCCCCATTCCAGCGGTAGATCTTATAACCCCCACTTACAGTACCCGTTCCAATCACCCAGCCATCTGTTACATCTCTAGCAGCTCCTGGTGTTTGTACCCACCCGAAAGCGGATGATGACATAAATAAAAGAATGGCCAAAGCAATGTTGATTTTGATTAATTTAAACACTTTTTACCTCCTCAGAATACTGAGAATAATTAAAGCAACGCGAGGGGGAGAGATTAAAAGTCACTATAGAAAAACAAAATATAAAACTTAGTTAACTTATAAAAGACTCCAATATTCTTCAATAAAGACAGCGTTATTACAACACCCTTCGTCAAACGGATAGAATCAGTTGAAAGAGGCCTCAGAAATATCCAAGCTCTTGATTTTACTATATCCGCCTAAGCTGACCTTCATCGAATTTAGACCAAAACTAGCGAAGGTATTGTTATTAGCAACATTGATATTGAAGATGCTTTGATTCTAACATTACTTTGATACAAAGTCTGTGAAATAGCTCACATGTTAAGAAGGTATTATTACCTTGACATAAAGCCAAGGTTCTTCTGTCCTAAAGCCAAGTTGGTTATACATTTCTACTGTATCAACAATAGTATCTACATTGAGGCAGGCTTATGACTGTGCAAGTGTTAAATTGTGGGGCAGCAGCCCAGCTCTGATGCCTACTCCATTTATTTCTGAATCCCGTTACCCTCAAACATCTTCATAAAGTACCGCACTGTCTAGCAACAGATCAACACTGCTAAATTCAATCGGCGCATGGCCAATAAATTCATACAATACCCAATGGCCCGTTTTATCCAGGCGAAAGCTATCCACTTTGCGTTTAATCGGGTTAATCAGTACATATTCCTGCAATGACGCAAACTGCCGATATTTCTCAAACTTATCCCCACGGTCATAGGCTTCGGTTGACTCCGATAACACCTCAACAATCAAACGGGGCTCAGACATAAACAGCTCAGCTTGGTGGTCTTTTTCTGAACAAGTGACAAACACATCAGGGTAAAAAAACGTATTGACTGTTTGCAGTTTTACTTTCATGTCGGCCATGTAAACACGGCACGGGGTGGCTTTAAGATGCTGCTTAAGTAGTGCAAATACATTACCTGCCACTGTTGCGTGTTGGCGCGTTACCCCAACCATCGCAAAGATTCCGCCATCAATAAATTCGTGTCTTTCAGTCTGCTCAGCCTCCCATTTCAAAAAGTCATCAGCTGTCATGGGGTCAACAATCGCTGCATAAGCCATAGGTCACTTCACTGCATTAGGTTAAAGATAGAATTCTATGCCAAAAACAAGCCTAACAACAAGCGCTTGTTTAGCGCATTAAGACTCGATATTGTAATGTTTAAACCAATAGCCGTTCTATTAGTTATTGAGTTCTCTTCTTTGCCTGTATTGCCACAGCATAGTATATGAGCAAGCCATTGAACACTTGCCATCATGGCTAAGGCGGTAACCGATCGTCTATGCCATAATAGCCACATTTTTTATTGCCAATAATCGCTATTATGTCCAACAGAAAGATACTCGTCACCAGCGCCTTGCCGTATGCCAACGGCCCCATCCACCTTGGCCATTTGGTCGAATACATCCAGACCGATATTTGGGTACGCTTTCAAAAACAACGCGGCCACCAATGCCACTTTGTCTGTGCCGACGACACTCACGGCACGCCCATCATGTTAAAAGCCGATAGCTTGGGCATTAGTCCAGAAGACTTGATCGCCCAGGTGGGCAAAGAGCATCTGGCTGATTTCACCGCCTTTGATGTGGCCTTCGACAATTACCACAGCACGCATTCACCAGAAAACAAAGATTTTTCGGCATTAATCTACCAACGTTTGCGCGATGCAGGGCATATTAGCTCACGCACTATTACCCAGGCGTATGATCCGGTTAAAAACATGTTTTTGTCGGATCGTTTTATCAAAGGCGAATGTCCCAAGTGTGGGGCGTTGGATCAATACGGTGATGGTTGTGAAGTGTGCGGTGCGACTTATTCGCCGACTGAATTAAAAAATGCGGTATCGGCTATTTCTGGTGCAAAGCCGGTTGAGAAAGATTCGGTACATTACTTTTTCAATTTGGCCGATTTTACTGAGATGCTCAGAGACTGGACGACCGCAACTGGCCATTTGCAGCCCGAAGTACGCAACAAAATGGGTGAATGGCTGGACGGTGGTTTGCAACAATGGGATATTTCCCGCGATGCGCCGTATTTTGGCTTTGAAATTCCTGATGCACCGGGCAAATATTTTTACGTGTGGCTGGATGCGCCGATAGGTTACATGGCCAGCTTTAAAAATCTGTGCGATAGGCAGGGACTGGATTTTGACAGCTTCTGGGCGAAAGACAGTACGGCTGAGCTATACCATTTTATCGGTAAAGACATTATTTACTTCCACGCTTTATTTTGGCCAGCGATGTTACAAGGTGCTGATTTTAGAACACCCAGTGCGGTTTTTGCACATGGCTTTTTAACGGTGAACGGCGAGAAAATGTCCAAGTCACGCGGCACGTTTATTAAAGCACGTACTTATCTGGATCATTTAAACCCTGAATACCTGCGCTATTATTTCGCCGCTAAGCTGAGTGCGGGCGTGGATGACATCGACCTTAATTTTGACGATTTCAGCCAGCGGGTTAATTCCGATTTGGTCGGCAAAGTCGTGAATATTGCCAGCCGATGCAGTGGCTTTATCGCTAAACGTTTTGCCAACCAATTGTCGGCGACCTGTTCTGAGCCGACTTTATTCCAAGACTTTGTTAATGCTAACGTGCAAATCGCCGAGCTTTATGAAACCCGTGAATTCGGCAAGGCTATGCGTGAGATCATGGCGTTGGCCGATAAAGCCAACCAGTATATTGATGAGAAAAAACCTTGGTTGATAGCCAAAGAACAGGGCAGGGATGCCGAATTACAGGATGTCTGCACAATGGGCATCAACTTGTTCCGTTTGTTGGCGGTGTATTTAAAACCGGTTACGCCACGTTTGGCAGCCGGTGCCGAATTGTTTTTAAATGCAGAAATAACCGGTTGGGTAGCGGAGCTACAGCCGTTGTTGAATCACACGCTTAACGATTTTACACCGCTCATGATCCGTGTTGAAGCCGACAAAATTGCGGCAATTATCGAAGATTCTAAAGAAAGCCTGGAAAAAACTGTGGATAAGCACGCGGCTGTTGAAAAGCGCTTTGAGCCGATAGCGCCGACGATTGAATTTAACGATTTTGCCAAGCTGGATTTGAGACTTGCCAAGATTGTTAAAGCCAGTTACGTGGAAGGCTCCGATAAGTTGTTGCAACTGACCGTGGATATTGGCGATGAAACCCGTAATATTTTATCGGGTATTCGTTCGGCGTATGAACCGGCTGATTTGGAGGGTAAATTGACCTTGGTGGTGGCCAATTTAGCGCCGCGTAAAATGCGCTTTGGACTATCAGAAGGTATGGTGTTGGCGGCAGGGCCTGGTGAAAAAGATATTTGGTTGTTAAGCCCTGATGCGGGTGCAGTAGCTGGTTTGCGCGTTAATTGATTTTTATAAGTATTGTCCACGAAAGTCACGAAAATTTATAGTGATACCAATAATTAAATGGAAACGGGTACAGCCATGAATCAAGATAAAAAATTGCGTTGGGGTATTTTGGGTGCGGCGCGGGTTAACGAGCGTTTATTGCCTGCTATTGTAGAAGCCAGCAATTCCGTGTTAGTGGCTATCGCCAGTCGTCGGCCAGGCGCTGCGGCTGAAACTTTAGCTAAATATGCCCCGCAATCCCAAAACGTTTGTACTTACGACAATCTCGACGCTTTGCTGGACGATGCGGATGTCGATGCGGTTTACTTGCCGTTGGGTAATCATGAACACGCTGAATGGACATTAAAAGCGATTGCCAAAGGCAAGCACGTTTTGTGTGAAAAGCCGATGGCGCTGTCGGTTGCGGATATTGATGCAATAGAAGCCGCTGCCAAACAGCATAATGTAACGGTGATGGAAGGCTTTATGTATCGCTTTCATTCGCAACATAAACGGGTTTTGGATTTGATACGTGTCGGTCTAATTGGCGAGATACGCACGGTACGCGCCAGTTATTCGTTTATGATGCGACCAGCACGTATGTACCGATTGACCGAAAATATTGAAAATGGTGGTGGTGCGTTATGGGATATTGGGTGTTATGCCATTCATTCTGCCAGAATGTTTTTTGATCAGTTGCCAAGTGCGGTAACTATGATGTCAAGCTACACCGAAAGCGGCGCAGATATGGGCAGTTCTGGCATTATTGATTACGGTGCAGGAAAGTTCGCACATTTTGATTTCAGTTTTGAACGGGCACGGCGCTGCGAATACGAAATTACCGGCACGAAAGGTGGCATAAAATGCCATGTGGTCTGGCAATTGCCTGGTGATGTGCCGGTTATCTCTTGGTGGACAGAAGATGGTCGGCAAGCTGAGGAACGCATGGTTGCACAAAACCATTTCACACTGGAAATTGAGCATTTTAGTGATTGCGTGTTAAACGGCAAAACTCCCGCGCTGTCATTACAAGATGCTAAAGACAATTGCAAAATTTTGGTCGCTGCAATGCAATCATCGGCGCAAGGCCGACGCATTGAGATAATGTAAACGCTTGCTGTTAAACAGAGTGATAGTCAGATGCCAAAAAAAATCCAAGCGCAGTTGACACTGGCAATTGTACCTTCTCAGCGATTAAAGTACGGTCTTGTTGTGGTGCATATACTTGCAGTCATTGCGTGTTTGATAAATGCCTTGCCGCTTGTTGTTAAAACTGGCTTGGCTTTGGCGGTGGCGGGTTATTATCTATTTATCAGTAAACGTCTAGCCCATGAGTGCTGGACTATTCGGCACAGCGATTTTTTCGGCTGGCAAATATTGGTTAATGGCCAATTTGAAGCCATCCAGATTCTTGATTCAACGGTATTAACACCTTTTGCTATTTTTTTGCATTTTCGCTATAACTCGGCGAAAAAAGGCTATTTAGCCTTATTTAATGACGCACTGACAAATGACGATTTTCGGCAATGTGTGGTGCGATTAAAAATCACACGCACAAAATGAACTTTTTAGATTACAGGTATAACTTGTATAATCCACCGCCTTAATCAGCTGAATAATCTCGCTGCCCCCTGTTTTTTATCATGAACGTCACCCAGAGAACTCTATGGCATTGTATTGCGGAATTGTTGGTTTACCGAATGTTGGCAAATCGACCTTATTTAATGCGCTCACTAAAGCGAAAATTGCGGCAGAAAACTACCCGTTTTGCACGATTGATCCAAATGTTGGCGTTGTACCCGTACCTGATAGCCGATTAGAGGCGCTTTCGGAAATTGTGAAGCCAGAACGTATTTTGCCCACCACAATTGAGTTTGTTGATATTGCAGGTTTAGTGGCCGGTGCGTCTAAAGGTGAGGGTTTAGGGAATCAATTTTTGGCTAATATCCGCGAAACCGATGCTATTGCGCATGTGGTACGTTGTTTTGATGATGATAATGTTATCCACGTTGCTGGAAAAATCGACCCTATTTCTGATATAGAAGTAATTAATACTGAATTGGCATTAGCCGATATGGCTTCGGTTGAAAAAGCCTTATTACGCGCCACCAAATTATCTAAATCGGGTAATAAAGACGAGTTACTGAAAAAATCTGTACTTGAACGTATTTTTACCCAGTTGGATGCAGGACAGCCTGCACGCGCGTTAGATTTAAGCGATGAAGAAAAATTGCTG
Source organism: Crenothrix polyspora (assembly GCF_900163755.1). Classification (GTDB taxonomy): domain Bacteria; phylum Pseudomonadota; class Gammaproteobacteria; order Methylococcales; family Methylomonadaceae; genus Crenothrix; species Crenothrix polyspora. The sequence goes on from NZ_FUKI01000119.1 coordinate 108,802, forward strand.
GTGCGAGATTTGTGTTTGTTGACGATTAAACCGGTTATGTACATTGCTAATGTGCAAGATGATGGCTTTGAAAATAATCCTTTGCTGGATAAAGTACAAGCCCATGCCGCACAAGAAGGCGCGATGGTTGTGCCTATTTGTGCCGCGATAGAAGCGGAAATTGCCCAGTTAGATGATGATGAGAAGAAAGAATTTTTAGATGATTTGGGGCTTGCAGAGCCAGGGTTAAATCGCGTTGTCAGAGCCGGTTATAGCTTATTAAACTTGGCGACTTATTTTACCGCCGGTGTTAAAGAAGTTCGAGCATGGACAATTCCGGTGGGTGCAACCGCACCGCAATCGGCCGGCGTAATCCACACCGATTTTGAACGCGGCTTTATTCGTGCGGAAGTTATCGCTTATCAAGATTTTTTAAGTTACAAAGGTGAGCAAGGCGCAAAAGATGCCGGAAAGTGGCGTTTAGAAGGCAAAGACTATATTGTAAAAGATGGCGATGTCATGCATTTTAGATTCAATGTTTGACAAATTAAGAGTGGCTATTTATAATTCCGGTTCTTCATAAAGGCCTGTCTATGGCGATGTAGCTCAGTTGGTTAGAGCACGGGATTCATAACCCCGGGGTCGGTGGTTCAAATCCACCCATCGCCACCATTCTAGATATTAATACACTGTATCTATCTCACGTTTTATAGTTTTTGTATACAATCACACAATCAGTAATAACATTATAAATCTGGGTATGTAATACGCTTTGGTTAAATAAGGTTGGCGTATTTCAACCTGTGTTTTAGCGGCGTAAGTTAACAACCTATTGTGGACATTTTTGTATCGACACGGCATGCAACCATTAAAAACCCTACTTAACAGCAGTTTTGCGCGTAGCGTATTGGCGTTAGTGGGCGGTACTGCAATGGCGCAAGCGCTTAATGTATTGGCATTGCCGTTATTGACGCGGCTTTATTCTCCGGCTGATTTTGGTGTGCTGGCGGTGTTTGTCGCGTTGTTCGGGATGATTTCAATTGTCGCGTGTTTTCGCTATGAGATTGCTATTCCTTTACCAGAACGTGATGAAATTGCCGCTAATCTACTGGCCTTGTCTGTGCTGTGTCTGGGCGGGGTAAGCCTATTGGCAATTGTGCTGGTCACGTTATTTTCTGCCGAAATCGCAACGCTCATGCAAGCGCCTTTATTGGCGCAATACCTGTGGTTATTGCCGATTGCTATTATGGCAACCAGTGGTTACGGGATTTTTCAGTTTTGGGCAACCCGTAAAAAAGCCTTTACTCGCATTGCCCGTACTCGTATAGAACAAGCGCTCTGCGGCGTAAGTACGCAGGCCACTTTGGGCTGGTACGGTTTTGGTGCGTTAGGTTTAATTGTCGGGCACATTGTAACCAATGGTGCAGGTGTTTTAGGCTTAGCAAAACGTGCTTACAACGACGATAAAGCGGTTTTAGCACATGTCAGTTATGCACAGATAAAGTCAGTGGCTTGTGAATATTCGCGCTTTCCTAAGTATTCAGCGTGTGAAGCTTTAGCGAATTCAGCCGGTATTCAAATCCCCATTATTTTAATTGCCAGTTTGGCCACCCATGCCGAAGCCGGTTACCTGATGCTGGCCATGCGTGTTATGCAAGTGCCGATGAGCTTGATTGGTGCATCCATTTCTCAAGTGTATTTTTCGCGTGCGGTAGAGGAGCACAGAAACGGCACATTGGGTGATTTTACTGCCAATGTCATTGGCAAGCTTGCTAAGGTGGGCATTGGGCCGATGATTTTTATCGGCATTGTTTCGCCCACGGTGTTTGGTTTTGTGTTTGGTCTGCACTGGGCAAGAGCCGGTGAACTGGTGGCATGGATGACCCCGTGGTTCGTGTTGCAATTTCTTGCTGCACCTATTTCCATGTCGTTACACGTTACGGCTAATCAGCGCACTGCTTTAGTATTAACGTTGTTTGGGTTAATGCTGCGCGTGTCATTGCTGTACGTGGGTGCTGTACAATTTAACGGATATGCTTCGGAAGGCTATGCGCTGTCCGGTTTTATTTTCTATTGGGTTTGTCTGGGGGTTTTTTGTCGTATTTCTCAGGTGTCGGTACGGCGTTTGTATGACGAGTTAAAGGCCGCCGTACCGATAATAGTAGTAGCGATAGTTTTAGCGCTGTGTTTAAAATACGCGGCGTTATTATGGTTTCTGGTGGATGGCGGGCATTTTTCTATTGCACAGACAGTTATAAGTATTTTTAATAACTTTGAAAAATACTTGCTATCTTTTTATCAGTTATTATTGGCGTTATAAAATAATTACTTATTTGAGGCTGTTGATACGCTTAAGGAGCAACGGAATGTTTAATTTACATAACATAGTTAAAGCTAATCAAGCACTCATCTTGCCGGTGTTGCTAGGCGGTGCAAAATTTTTTTATGATGGAAAATACCTGACAGGTCGGCATTTTGATAATTCATTTATAGGTTTAAGATGGGTTTTACGTGCTATCTGGCGGCAAAAAATACTGGGTTTTAATCGCCATATCCCGTGGCCATGTGGGTATACCGCCTGTATTTCCAACCCAAAAAATATTACTTTTCATCCCGATGATCTGGGTAATTTTCAATCGCCAGGCACATATTTTCAAAATTTTAGTGGCCATATTACCTTAAAGCGCGGTTGCTTTATTGCACCTAACGTTGGCATTATTACTGCCAATCACCGGATTGGGGATCTTAAAACCCACGAACGCGGCAAAGACGTAGTGATTGGTGCAGATTCATGGATAGGCATGAATGCTGTTATTTTGCCAGGTGTTATACTGGGCGATCACACTGTTGTGGGGGCAGGATCTGTGGTCACCAAAAGCTTTCCTGAAGGTAATGTGCTTATTGCCGGCAATCCTGCAAAAATCATCAAAAAACTAAACGATTCAGAAGGCGTATGACGCAGCTTAAGAAAATTTATTATTGCCGATATACTTTATTGGGCAATTATATTTTTGCTAGCGCAGATGCGCCCATACAAGTAGGTGATCACACCATGGTTGCGATATGCGGTGGTTGATCAGTCGTTTGTTGAGGTTATTGCGTGTTAGCGAGTAATCTTGCTAAAGTGGTCAAAGTTATTTGACCGCAACTAAAGTTGCTAGATTTACCCAGACTTATCGTTATATGGGCTATAAAAAAATGCTCGAGGACACAGCTAACGCGTCGAAATAAGCCAAAAAATAACTTAAATTTAATGGGGATGGTTTAAGCGCCTGAAGCTAACAGTTTTAGTAAAAAAATGATTGCTTTCAGAGAAATCAACTTAAAAGCGCGACAAAAATAATAATACTCAACCCAGTTTACATTTTATCCCAGTTTAGTTGATAGCTGATTTCAGCTACTTTTTAAAATAAAACGCAGAACATAAAATGCTCAATATTAATTTATCGATTGGTATTGTTGTTTTGTATGCTAGCTTGGCACATGATAAGTTTTTCTGTGCAAGTTTAAAATTTTTACCTCCCTTGTGGCTTTAAAAAATCTGTCATTCCACCTGCTAAAAAATGAATAAAAAAACCATATTGTTTCTTTCCGCGTTGGATTTTAAAGATAAATCCATACAAGTAATCAGAAAAACCCCTGAAGCCTATGCTGACGCTGGCTGGAATGTACATTATGTCGTTGGCCGTGATGAGTCACGGCATGGCAATTATTTTTATGAAAATATCATTGAATGTGCAGGCGTAAAAGCCTATCGCTTTAAATGGCCATTGCAAGGGCTGCGTGATCGCATTTCTTCGCGCGTGCCTTTATTGCTGCTAACACGGTTAATCAGTTTATTGGTTATATTTAAATTGGCGTGGCACGGCGCTAAAATCTTGCGAACCACAAAAGTTGATGTGGTTTATGGTTATGAAATGCAAGGCGTTTTAGCAATGAATGTGCTAAGGCTGTTAAGGTTGACTCAAGATGCCAAGAAAATATCAAGGTTCCAAGGTGTTTTTTATATAAAAGAAATGCTTAATGCTAAGCAATATCGTCGAATTTTTTTCAATATCGACACATTTCTAGCACTCTGGTTACCCTCTCAACTCTGTATCATGACTAATGATGGTACGCAGGGAGATAAAATATTAACAAAAATTAAATCAAGAAATTTAAGTGCTTTAAAATTTTGGGTAAACGGGGTGGATCGACATACGCCTGAAACTGAGCAAGTGCAACAAATAAAGCATGCGTTGCAATTAGCTGAAGAACCCATTTTTATATCAGTCTCTAGGCTCGTTCCTTGTAAAGGTGTTGATAAAACGATAAAAACACTTTCTATTTTAAAAAATAGCCATAACATAAAAAAATTTAAATGCTTGATTCTAGGTGAGGGACAGGAAAGAAAAAATCTTGAGGATTTGGCTAAACACTTAGGTTTATCGGAGAATATTCTTTTTATGGGTTCGGTTTCAAATTCAGTAGTAAAAAATTATCTTGAGTGTGCGGATTATTTTATCAGTACCTATGATTCATCTAACGTCGGAAATCCACTTCTTGAGGCGATATCTGCTAATAAAATTATATTTACACTTAACAATGGCGATACAGGTGATTGGATAAGTTCTGGCATCAATGGTTTTATTTACGATATAGATGACACTCTTTTAACGGCAATGGCAAAAGATATGTTTAATGTCATTCAGGACAATAAGTTACGTGCAAAACTTATTGAAGGCGTAAAAAATACCGCTGCTACAAAATTATGGTCATGGGATGAGCGATTGAAGGCTGAAATCAATGCCGTTGACAGCTTGTTTATTCAATGAAAAGGCAATTGGATTCACTGGTTAATTTATTTTTGGTCTCTGCGGTGCTCGGATCTGGTTGTGGCTATTCACACATGTACTTGTTTCATATTTGCCTGGTGCTCCTAATCGGCACTTCGGTTATATTATATTTATGTGGTGTACAACAACTTTTTATCAAGCCCAAAATACTTTCGTCATACTTTTTTTTAGTGATGATTTGTTGGTATACATTAGGTTTGATGTGGTCAATTGAACCGTCCTACACGTTGCAGTATCTTGTTTATATCATTCTTGGTGTTGCCATTGTCTATGTCATTGTTGGGCGTGTTGTTTCGGAAGAAAGCTACCAATCGATCTATGATGCACTCAAGTGGGTTTTTTTAGCAGAAGTTGTTATTGCCATTTTGGAAGTTTTTACTCCTTTTAGATTGCCGACCTCGCCATTTTCAGAATATGCGTCCCTATTTGACAGAAAGGCAACGGATTTTGAATTATTTGAAGCAGATACTGTGGCATATTTTAAAAATATGCCAACTGCATTTCATGGCAATCCAAACAACTTGGCGGTAGTGATGGCAACAATTTTACCTTTTTTTCTTTTTTATCCTCGTCTGCTGGTTAAAATACTGGGAACTTCTCTGGTATTGATGATTATTATTATGGCGGGCTCACGCGGGGCTTTTATTGGCGCAGTCTTTGGCATTGTTTTGTATTGGGCGCTCACCGATTTTAGACGCATTTTAGTGTTAGCTGTGTTTGGCATACTGGCCTCTTTTTTATTGGTCGCCAGTATCGATAAACTAAAAAGGTCTGATAATATGCGGGTTGTGGAGTTTGCGTATACGGCTGATGTGTTAATGGATTATGCCAGTAACGACAGTAAAAAAGACGATAATAGTGTGTCAATCAGACAAGGTTTAATAAAAAATGGTCTGGATGCGCTGTACGCTAGCGGTGGACTTGGGGTTGGTGGTGGTGGTAATCAAGCGGTTCAGGAAAGCAAAGGCGGTAATGGTGCTGAAGGTGAAATCTCTGCCATGCATAATTTTTGGATAGAGATACTGGTTGAATCAGGTGTGGGATTTTTCCTGTGCTTTGTTGCATGGTATCTGACAATGTGTTTTAAATTATTTTTTATTTATATAACAACGACATCCGATTTTTTTAAATATCAGGCAGGGGCTTTGTTGGTTTCTTTTGCTATTTTTAGTGTGGCCTGTATTTCGGCAAGTTCTGTTATATACCATTTACCTATGTGGATTATGTTTGGCATGGCATTGGCTTTAATCAATCTTTGGTATAATCCCTATCCAATGGCGTGGTTTGTTGAGAATGAATCTCTGCCACATAAAAACACAATGGAAATAACATAATGCGCGTTTTGCTATTGTCGGCTTCACTGAATCCGCACACCATTAAGTGGGTGCGCTCACTGGCGGCATCGGGTGTTGAGGTGTGTTTGTTTGGTTTAAATGCTTGTCCACCAGATACTTATGCGGACTACCCCAATGTTAAGCTTATTTCATTGGGTATTGACACCCAGATTATACGAACCAAGCACGGCAGTTATCAGAAATTGCGTTATTTACAGGCGCTGCCCATGCTTAAACAAGCCATTAAAGACTTTAAACCCGATATTGTACACGCGCATTTTGCCACCAGTTATGGTTTATTGGGTGCGTTGAGTGGCTTTCATCCCTTGGTATTATCGGTATGGGGCGGTGATGTATTTGATTTTCCTAATGCGTCCTGTTTGCATCGCTGGTTGCTTAAATTTAACTTGCGCCGCGCTGATAAAATTTTATCTACTTCGCATGTCATGGCAGAGGAAACCTGGAAATACACCTCAAAACCTATTGAAATAACGCCGTTTGGTATTGATTTGACCGTTTTTAAAGCTATGCCCGTTACCTCGTTGTTTGCGCCACAGGCTATTGTCATCGGCACGGTAAAAGCCTTAGAAGAAATGTACGGCATTGAGTATTTAATTCGGGCTTTCCATCTAGTGCGTACCCGTTACCCGCAATTACCGTTAAACTTGCTCATTGTTGGCGGTGGCTCATTGGAGCAAAGTCTTAAAGCACTGGCTCATGAATTAGCGTTGGATGATTGTGTGATTTTTACTGGCCGTGTACCGTATGATGACGTACCTAAATATCATAATATGCTCAGTGTTTCGGTGTCGGTGTCTAACCGCGAAAGTTTTGGCGTTGCTATTATAGAAGCCAGTGCTTGCGAAAAACCAGTTGTAGTAAGCAATGTGGGCGGCTTACCCGAAGTTGTTGAAGATGGCGTTACTGGCATTGTGGTAGCGCCGCGAGACGTTGCTGCTACCGCCGCTGCGATAGAGCGTTTGATACTGGATGAAAATTTATCAAAAACGCTAGGGCGTGCAGGACGTGAGCGCGTACAACGTTTATATGACTGGCAGGTGAATGTTTCGCATATGCTAACTATTTATCAAGAATTACTAACGCGCACATGAAAATTATTACTGTTCTTGGCGCTAAACCCCAATTTATTAAGGCCGGCAGTGTCAGTCGTGAGATTGAACGTCAAAAAAGTTTAGGCGCAGATATTCAAGAAATTATTATTCATACAGGGCAACACTACGATGCCAATATGAGTGATGTATTTTTTGAGGAAATGCAGATCCCTAAACCGGACTATTTTCTGGGTATCGGTGGTAATACGCACGGTGCTATGACAGGGCAAATGCTAGAGAAAATTGAAGCGATTTTGCTGCAAGAAAAACCCGACTGGCTGATGATTTACGGTGACACCAATTCCACGCTCGCAGGTGCTTTGGCTGCTGCCAAGCTGCATATCAAAATCGCCCATGTAGAAGCGGGTTTGCGTAGTTTTAATACAAAGATGCCGGAAGAAATTAACCGTATTTTAGCTGACCGCATCAGTACTTTGCTTTTTTGTCCCACGCCTGTCGCGCTAGCAAATCTTGCGGCGGAAGGTGTTCAGCACTGGGGTGCAAAGGTTGTATTATCCGGTGATGTTATGCAAGATGGCGCTCTGTTTTATCATGATTTAGCACAAAAACCAGACCCGCTTACCCAGCTGACTGATTTTGTACTGTGCACCTTACACCGAGCAGAAAATACTGATGATATTAAACGCTTAAGCGGTATTGTCGCCGCATTAAACCAAATCGCCGAAATGCGTCAAATTATTTTACCGTTACACCCAAGAACGCGGCAAAAACTGGCTGAAATGGAAAATATAAAAATATCTTCTAAAATTATTTTACTAAATCCGCTCGGTTATTTAAATATGGTCTATCTTTTAAAGCACTGTGCTTTGGTGATGACAGACAGTGGCGGCTTGCAAAAAGAAGCGTTCTTTTTTCACAAACCTTGCATCACCTTGCGTGACGAAACGGAGTGGGTAGAATTGGTTGAACACGGTTACAATGTGTTAGTGGATGCTGATAAAGAGATTATCCTTAATGCCTATCACAGTGCAAAATTTACAGAGGATTTTAATGTCAATCTTTATGGCGAAGGCAAAGCCAGCGCACGGATTGTTTCGGAGTTAGTTAATTTTTAAAAATACGCGATTAATTGCTATTTGATATTCACGCTTTAAAAGATTTTGCACGTATTTTTAGACAGATGGTTACTATATTTTGAAAATAGTCTTGCTGAGTTTTTATTACACGCCAGATTTGTGCGCAGGGTCATTTCGCGCTGCTGCTTTAATTAATGCCTTACTTGAACAATTACCAGAAAGCGCACATATTGAAGTGATTACCACACTGCCTAATCGCTATAATAGCTTTAGTCATGTCGCGGCTGAGCTTGAAGAATCGCCACGATTGACAGTGCGGCGTATTAAATTACCTAACCATAAAAGTGGCATGGTTGATCAAACCAAGGCTTTTATCACCTTTGCTTATTATGCGCTGCGTGCGGTGCGTGGTAAGGATTATGATCTGGTTTGTGCCACCTCGTCTCGATTAATGACCGCTACGCTGGGTGCGTTGGTGGCGCGCTGTAAAAAAATACCGTTATATCTGGATATCCGAGATATTTTTGTTGATACGCTGCAAGAAATTTTACCTGGAAAAAAAGCCGGGTTCATCGTGGCTTTTTTCGCACGAGTAGAGCGCTGGACAATTGGTTCTGCTCGTAAAGTAAATTTAGTCTCAGAAGGCTTTAAAACCTATTTTGAAGAACGTTACCCTGGTCAGCAATTTTCATATTTCACTAATGGTATTGATCCAGAATTTATAAATATTCCGCAGCATGATACTTGTGTCAGCCAGCATGTCATGCCGTTAACCGTAACGTATGCCGGTAATATGGGCGAAGGTCAGGGTCTACATACCGTGATACCTGAGTTAGCTAAACATTTTGAAGGACGACTTACGTTTCGATTGATTGGCGATGGTGGCCGAAAAAAAATACTGGAACAGCGTTTAATGGCATTGTCTTGCACTAACGTTGAATTACTCGCGCCGATTAAACGTGAACAATTGTTACAAGAATATAACAATGCGGATATTTTGTTTTTACATTTGAGCAATTATGACGCATTTAAAAAAGTGTTACCGTCAAAGTTATTTGAGTATGCCGCAATGGGAAAGCCCATTTGGGCAGGTGTTTCTGGTCATGCAGCAAACTTCGTCCGCCACGAAATAGATAATGCTGTCGTTTTTCATCCAGGTGATGTTACTGAAGCCGCACAGGTATTTGAGACTTTAGTTTTGGGTTATCATAACCGCGCTGATTTTATAAAAAAATTTTCCAGAGTTAGCATTATGCGTAGCATGGCTGCTGATATCGTGAGCTTATTATGAGAGGTTTTAATTGAATGTATTGGTGACAGGTGCGGCAGGTTTTGTTGGTTCAGCTCTGCTTAGCCGTTTTGTAAGTTTACCTGAATTACAGGTGTGCGCTAATATTCGTAATGCCAACCGCGCTTTGACAACTAAGGTGCAGTCGATTTTTGTTGCCGAATTGATGCCAGATACTGATTGGACGACGGCACTTAAAGGCATCGATTGTGTAATACACACCGCAGCGCGGGTGCATGTGATGAACGACACGGTACAAAATCCATTGGCAGCGTTCCGTGCAAGCAATTGTTCTGCAACACTTAATTTGGCGCGGCAGGCGGCTGCATCAGGGGTTAAACGTTTTATTTTTATCAGTTCTATAAAAGTGAACGGTGAAATTACCACAGATGGCAAGCCTTATACAGAGTTGACCGAGCCAGCCCCTGTTGATCCTTATGGTATATCAAAGCATGAAGCCGAAGACGGTTTACGGGCATTAGCCACTGAGACGGGACTAGAGATAGTGATTATCCGTCCGCCTTTAATTTACGGTGCCGGTGTAAAAGGTAATTTCTTTAATTTATTAAACGTGTTAAATAAACGCGTCCCTTTACCGTTAGGTGCTATCCATAACCAGCGAAGTTTTTTGGCGCTAGATAACTTAGTCGACTTTATCGTTACCTGTATTTATCACCCGAACGCAGCTAATCAGCTTTTTTTGGTGGCCGACAATGAGGCGATGTCTACAACGCAATTAATACGTGGTCTTGCTAAAGCGATACATAGGCGTGTGTTTTTATGGCCTGTACCGGCAGTGCTAGTAAAAAAAATCCTAGGTTTATTAGGCCGTGAGCAGATCGCGCAACGTTTATGCGATTCTTTGCAGGTTGATATTAGCAAAGCGCAAACCTTATTGAACTGGACACCGCCGCTCAGTACAACCGAAGGATTATCTCGTCTTGGTAAGTGGTATTTAAATGAAGAGAATATTTGATGTAGCCTTAGCTTTAACGGCAGCATTTGCCTTAATTGTTCCCATTGTTTTAGTGGCATTATGTGTTAGGCTGAGCTCCAAGGGACCTATTGTGTATTGGTCTCATCGTGTGGGCCGTAATAACACCCTTTTTAAAATGCCAAAATTCAGAACTATGCGTATTGACACACCTACGCTAGCCACACATCTGTTGACAAATCCAGAGCAGTTTTTAACACCTGTTGGCTCGTTTTTACGTAGATCGAGTTTGGATGAATTACCGCAGCTGTGGAGTATTCTTAAAGGCGATATGAGTTTTGTAGGGCCACGCCCTGCGTTATTTAATCAAGATGATTTGGTGGCTTTGCGTACCTTGCAAGGTGTCGATAAATTATTGCCTGGCTTAACAGGCTGGGCACAAATTAATGGCCGAGATGAGTTGCCTATTCCTGATAAGGTGAGTTTTGACCAGCAATATTTGCAAAGACGATCATTTGTATTTGATCTTTATATTATCTGGATGACATTTGTAAAAGTTATTCGCAGTGATGGTGTTACGCACTAGTGGTTAATTTGAATGGATGCACTAAAAATAGACTAATATTAGAGCGCTGTAGTACTGGACTGAGCTTTGTGAGCTATTCTCGTTGAAATCAATGAATCGGGTATAATACGGCCAGATAATCAACAAGCATTAGTTCTGACGAATCTAAAACATTAGAGAATATATGGGATCACAATTAGCTCAATGGTTTATAGAGCTTTCACGTAAAACAAAAGTATTCATACTGATTAGTGTTGATCTTTTTTTTACTTTATTTGCACTTTGGTTGGCGTTTTATTTACGTTTTGGCGTTTTATATACGCCCAAAGGTAACGAATGGTATCTCGTTGCAATTGCTCCCATTATTGCCATTCCTATTTTTCTTAAAATAGGACTTTATCGCGCCATTATTCGCTATATGGAAGTGCGTGCCTTGTGGACGATTATTCAAGCAGCAACAGCCTATGCTGTTGTTTTTGGATTTATTTTTCTACAAATTGACATCAGCAGTGTTCCACATACTATTTTTCCTTTAAACTGGCTAATTATTGTTGTATTAATTGCGGGCAGTCGTTTTTTTGCGCGTTGGTGTTTGGGAGAAAGCTATTTTCGTGTCGCTGGCGAAGGCATTGCCATAGTGGATAGCACTAAAAAGAATGTTATTATTTACGGCGCGGGTAGTGCCGGTGTGCAACTGGCTTCAGCACTGGTGTATGGTAATGAGTTCAGACCCGTGGCTTTTATTGATGATGATGCGCTATTGCACAAGCAAAAAGTCAATGGTTTACGCATTTATCCGCTCAGTTCACTCAGTTATCTGATTAAAAGACACAATGTATCCAATATTTTATTAGCCATTCCTTCGGCGCAACGTGCCAGAAAAAGTGAGATCATCCGTTTACTAGAACCTTACGGTGTGCATGTGATGTCAATGCCGGGTTTATCGGATATTGCGCAAGGTAGAGTTACTTTTGACACTTTGCAAGAAGTTGATATTGCTGACTTACTCGGCCGCGATGCAGTTGCGCCGAATAAATCGTTGCTACAGGCCAATATTAATGGCAAAGTAGTCATGATAACCGGCGCAGGTGGCTCTATTGGTTCTGAGCTGTGTAGGCAAATTATTCAATTACAGCCAGCTACTTTAATTCTTTTTGAGTTGTGCGAATTTGCATTGTACGAAATTGAAAAAGAATTAAATTATCTGCTAACAAAAATAAAAGCCTCAACAAACCCAGATATTGAGATTGTCTCCGTACTAGGATCGGTTGTTGATGCGCATCGTATTGAAAAAGTCTGTCGCACTTTTAAAATACAGACCATTTATCATACGGCGGCTTACAAGCACGTACCGATGGTGGAAAAAAATCCTGGTGAAGCGATTTGGAATAATGTCTTTGGCACCTTGCATACGGCACAAGCAGCAATAAAAGCCGATGTTGAGACGTTTGTTTTAATTTCAACGGATAAAGCTGTAAGACCTACTAACACGATGGGTGCGACCAAGCGTTTTGCAGAATTAATTTTGCAGGCGTTAAGTTTAGATGCTGGTGTTAAACATCATACGCGCTTTACAATGGTGCGGTTTGGCAATGTATTGGGCTCATCAGGTTCGGTTGTGCCCTTATTTAGAGAGCAAATTGCCCGTGGTGGCCCTGTTACCGTTACCGACGAACGGGTTATTCGCTACTTTATGACTATTCCTGAAGCCTCTCAGTTAGTAATACAAGCCGGTGCAATGGGTCGCGGTGGTGACGTGTTTGTTTTGGATATGGGTGAACCTATTCGTATCCTTGACTTGGCTAAACGTATGATTCATCTGAGCGGTTTGGAAATAAAAGATGAGCATCATCTTGAAGGTGAAATTGAAATTAGCTTTACCGGTTTAAGGCCCGGTGAAAAGCTTTACGAAGAACTGTTGATTGGTGATAATGTGTCCGAAACCTCTCATAAAAGAATCATGCGTGCAGAAGAGCATGTTATCCCTTGGACCTTACTTCAAAAAATGCTGGCTGCTTTAGAGCAAGGCACCAAAGAAGACGATTTTGAGCTAATTCGATCGATTTTAATGGGTGCTGTGTCTGGCTTTGTCCCTCCCTGTGAAATAGGTGATTTACTCTGGCAAGAAGAAAATAGAATTACCCTACCTGATATTCATTAAAAATAACCGCCTGTCTTGCAAGAACACTGTCGCTTGCGCCTCTAAAATACCATTGCATTATGAGTTTATTGACTGAACAAAATAAGTTCTCTAAAAAATCTGAATTTAACGATACCTCCCAAGCTGATTTAATACGCTTTTCTGATGACCGCCCTATGCAATATTTAGGCTATCTCATTATTTTACTTGTTTTTGTTTTTTTCGGGGGCTGGGCGTATTGGGCTCCCCTAGGCAGTGCGGCATTGGCTCCTGGAACGCTTAAGGTTAAGGGCAGCCATAAAAAAGTCCAGCATTTAGAAGGCGGTATCGTTAAGGCCATTCATGTGCATAATGGTGATATTGTCAGCAAAGGACAAACACTTATAGAACTTGAAGACACGTCTTCTAAAGCGCAGTTGCAAATTTTACGCGGGCAATTTTTTTCTGCTTTAGCGCATGAAGCACGATTAATGGCAGAACGCGACGGCAAAAAAAGCCTAAATTACCCTGCAAGCCTGCGTAATGAAGCGAATGATATTCGTGCGCAAGAAGCCATGCGCATACAAAATCAATCCTTCTTTGTGCGCCAGCAATCACGTCAAGGTCAAAGACAAATTCTTAGTGAACAGCAGCAACAATTAGTCGCTAAGATTGATGGCATTAATTCACAAAAACACAGCCGTAATAGTTTGGCTTACTCTTTAAAGCAAGAGTTGGTTGATATGAATGCCATGTTGGCTAAAGGCTATGTTAAAAAAACCGAGGTCAGTGAGCTGGAGCGTCGCTTGGCCGATGCACAAGGCGATCACGGTGAATTTGATGCCAATATTGCAACTACACAAACACAAATCAGTGAACTTACCCTAAAAGCATTGCAAATTGATAAAGATTTTCAAAGCGAAGTGGTTGAAGAATTGGGTAAAGTTCAGGCAGAACTGTCTGATGTACGGGAAAGAATCGCGTTATTTAGCGACACGGTGACCCGTACAATTATTAAGGCACCTGAAGCCGGTATGGTCATGAATCTTAATATTGATACATTAGGTGCCATTATTGCCCCAGGCTCTCAACCAGGTGGCGGTGAGCCGGGTGAGGGGGGCGGCACTTTGTTAGAAATTGTACCGCAACAAGAAAAGTTGATTGTCGATGCGCATGTGTCGCAGGTTGATATCGATCGGGTACATATTGGCCAAAGCACCGAAATTCGCTTTAGTGCTTTTAAAAGCGCCAAAACACCCAAGGTTGAAGGTCGACTAACTCAGCTTTCCGCCGACGTTATTACTGAAACAAGAACCCAGCAACCGCCGTATTTTAAAGCCACAGTAGAAGTGGATCAGGCGGGATTGGACGAATTGAAAAAACGCGGCTTAATTTTAGTGCCCGGTATGCCAGCAGAAGTATTAATTAATACCGGCGAGCGTACGTTTTTTGAATACCTAGCTCAGCCGCTCAGTAATATATTTGCTCGTTCGTTGATCGAGGATTAGTCGCGTGCGTTATTTATTATATGCAGGGCTATTGGTTTTTAGTGTGCCGGTGTGTGCTGATGATTTGTTATCGTTGTATAAACGCGCGGTATTGGCATCGCCTGAGTTAAGTGGCAGTGAATACGCGGTGGATATGGCGCGTGCCCAAGAAGATCAGGCATTTGGTCAATTGTTACCAGATATTAGAGCTTCAGCTAATTATTCGCTGAATCGCTCTCACATCGAATCAAATAGAAAACAATTAATATTCAACGATCCCTCAACAAACGATACATCAACTTATCCGGGTAAACGCGCCAGCATTAATGTCCGTCAACCGCTGTTTGATGCACAAGCGTATCTATGGATGAAAAGTCGGCAAGCAGAAACCTCACAAAAAGAAGAAGAGCTATTGGCTAGTCATCAACAATTGATAGCCGATCTTGTTGAGCGTTATATTACAGCCCTGGAAGCCAGTGACAAGCGTGAGATTATCTCGATTGAATTGGACTCTACCGAGAAGCAACTTAAACGTGTAGAGAGTTTGCAATCTCGACAACTGGCTTTAATTACCGATCTTTACGAAATACAGGCGCGTACTGAAACACTCAAAACCGATCTTATTGACAGTGACAATGAGGCCAATATTGCTT
Organism: Crenothrix polyspora; assembly: GCF_900163755.1. GTDB lineage: Bacteria > Pseudomonadota > Gammaproteobacteria > Methylococcales > Methylomonadaceae > Crenothrix > Crenothrix polyspora. Next base: position 124,145 of record NZ_FUKI01000119.1, read on the forward strand.
TAGAAAAATTACGCGAATTAACCGATGATGCCGTTACAAACGTCCAGCCGATTCGGCTAAATTTTAATCAAAAACCGCCTGAACATAATGTAGTAATTTGGGTGGATGATGCGAGAAAATTTAATCCTGAATTGAAGGCATTAAATTATGCGGTTGATTCAGCTAGGCGCAGTATTACCAGCTATCAAGCGGCGCATTTACCGCGTATTGAATTACAGGTAAGCGGTATTTATACTGATACATCTATCAATGGTACCTCATCAAGACCTTATGAAGTGGGTACTTTGGGTATTGAAGCAACTCTGCCACTTTATCAAGGTGGTATTACCAGCGCTAAAGTGAGAGAAGCAAAAGCTCGCAAAGGACTTAGCGAAGCCAGTCGTGAACTAAAGTTGCGTGAATTGGAGCAAAAAATTCGTGCGGCTTATTTGGATATGGCATCATCACCTGCACGCAGCTTAGCAACAGATCGTCAACTGGATGCCAGTGAAAAATCCAGAGATGCCATGATAGAAGGCTACGACCTAGGTGTGGTCACTATTGTTGACTTACTTAATGCTGAAAAACAGCTTTCTGAAGCCCGCAGAGGCCAACGTCAAGCGCGTTATCGCTACATTAAGGCTTACAGTACCTTGTATTATCAGGCCGGACGTTTACTGGCTAATGAAGTCATTAAGTTAAACAGTTGGTTAGTAACCGCATCTGCATCTGAAAAACCGGATGTCTCTCAGGTTATTAATACATCGAGCCAGCCCAGTAAACCTAAGCGTCCTTGATTGCTGCGGCATTCACATGGCCAGTTCGCACTTAGTAAAATACGCAATAGTTACGCGATAAAACTCCTTATTCTGTCAACATCATCAGATTACTGCCGGTGAGGTAAGCTTTTTAACAGGCCGTACGCCCGTTATCTTGACTGTGCAGATTTAGCCGATAGGATTAAATGGCCGCCATCGCGCTATTCGGTTAAAATAACTTGCGTGTTTGATTCTGGCGCTGTGAGTGGCGCGTTAATTCTTTACATTATTATTGAGGCGATGTATGCGAAAAAACCTTCTTACCGTTATCGGTAGCACTGTGCTGCTTCTTGCACACTTAGAGGGTCAGGCTGCGACTGATTTACCCCCTTCTGTCAAAGTGGATGTAGGGCCGTCAGAAGATGTTTGTTCTAACTTTACCGATCCTGAGTGGCGTAAAGAACAAGTCATTGATGGCGTTGCCATACAAGAGTCTAAACTCTGTAACCCTGACAATCCCGCCGATATTGCTGCATTTGTCAAAGGCACCAATAATATCTCGATGGAAACCTTGATGCAGACACAGTTAGCAGCCGATGCTGTGACCATGTCTGATGATGTCGATGGCGATGGCGACCCTGACAAAATTATTATTAAGCTGGAAATTGTCGAGTTAAATGGTCGTTCACCGGATGTTAAATCACCGATTACTACGTTTGATATTGCCCCCGGCATACAGCCAACATTTTGGGTGTTTGCGCCCAAAACCCGCGATATGTCAACGCTCAGTATTTATGAGTCGATTGCTAATCCGTTATTGCGTGTGCCGTCGCCCGTTATTCGTGTTGAGCAAGATGATACCGTTTGGATAGTGTTAGAAAATACTCATTATTTGCCGCATTCCATTCATTTGCACGGTATTGACCATCCATTTATGGATAAAGGTGGCAATGGTAACGACGGTGTGGGGCAAACCAGTAATATGGATACCATGCCTGGGCAAACCAAAACTTACGTGATTAAGCCACGTCAGCCAGGTACGATGTATTATCATTGCCATGTGCAGCCGCATACCCATATTCCGATGGGTTTGCAGGGTATTTTCGTAGTGGAAGAAAATCGGCCTAATAACTGGCCACAAACTTTAAATGTTGGGGCAGGGCAGGTAAGGCATTCGTCGGTTGCGGTCAGTGAAAAATACGCCAAAGAATACGATTTGCACTACCAATCAGCGGATAAAGAGTTACATGAAGTGGTCGCACGTTCTGCTAACGATCCGCGTTTGATTGCTAAGCATATGAACATGGAATACGACAGCACCGAAGCCACCGATGATTATTTTATGCTCAATGGTCGTTCTTTCCCTTATACAATCAGAGAATCATTGATTGAAATGGACAAGGACAAATTGGTTAAGTTACGCGTCCTTAATGGCCACACCGAGAGCTTGGCCTTACATATTCACGGTCATAAACCGACAATCACCCATTATGACGGTGTTGATAACGGGGCGGGCTCTTACATACAGCGTGACGTACACGGCATGGAGCCTGCACAACGTATTGATTTAGAGCTGAGCGGCGTAGATGATGGCCTGCACAGTTTTGGCCAGGGTATCTGGATGTTCCATGACCACGTCGAAAAATCGTTTACCACCAATGGGGTGGGTGAAGGCGGTGATATCAGCTTGGCGGTGTATAAAGAATTTTTGGATGATAAAGGTATCCCCACTTTGCACGGTATGAGTTTAGCGCCATACTTTACTAAAAATTATTGGAGGGCCGGTTATCCGGTTTGGCAAGATTACGATGCTTGGCGCAGTTTAGGCTTACCTGATATTAAGGCCGAATATCAGCCGTCTAAAGTGGCGGTTCAACCGGTTGCTAAAGCCATGCTGGGTTCAACACCTGCGCCGGTAGAAAGCTCTGCATTTAGCAATCTGTTTTTTGGTTTGCTCATGGGTTTATTCAGTTATACCTTGGTTGTTAAAAGACAGGTATTGATTGATCATGCCCGCAAGCTGATTAAAAATCAGCGTTAATAATTGCATTACTGATATACAGCGTTTTCAACTTAGGACAGTTGCAGCCACCGTTCGTGCTGAGCTTGTCGAAGCATGAACGGCACACTTCGACAAGCTCAGTGCGAACGGTTACGCTGTAACTATTGAACTGTGAAAACGCTGTAGTTCGTAAGGTGTATTCGCCGTTAGGCAATACACCAAATTGAACAGGTTGGGGGTTTTAACGTTACCCCAACCTAGTACTCAGTCAATCTTGATATGTCGGGTATATTTTTGACCAGCGTGAGACCTACGAGGTTTTTAAAACCTCGTAGGTCTTTGTAACACCCGACAGAATAAAGTTGACTGACTACTAGTTTAAATTGGTAGCGTTTATTCGGCATAGCCTTAACGCTGCTGCCGCCAACGGTAATACACTTTGCCATCATCACACAACCAACTGGCTTCTTGGTTACCATAAGCACTTTTTTGTAATTGGCAATTGTGCTCGGTTTTAAAATCACTCCAGGTATCATCATCCACAGTGACACCGGTATTTAAGCTAATCAGCTTAATAACCACCATCGCTAATAGTAAAAAAACCAAGATATCAAACACATTTCTGCCTGTTAATGCCGTTATTTTTGTTGATAGCTGTTTTAAACTCATAATTACCACGCGCTTACAGTGTTGGCCAAAGGAATTTGTCAATCATGGATATTCAAACCGCAAAAGACTCGCTTTTATCTTCCCCCGTATTCGTGCTGGATGCAACGGAAATCATCGCTAATTTAACTGTTTTGGCGAAATTACGTGAACAATGTGGTGTAAAAATACTCTACTCCATAAAAGCTTTGCCCTCTTGCGCGGTCTTAGCAATGGCTCAGCCATTTGTGGATGGCTTTTCAGTTAGCTCGTTGTTTGAAGCCCGCTTGGCACACCATGTATTAGGCCGAAAAGGCGAAATTCATTTAACCACGCCGGGCATTAGATCCGATGAAATTGCTGAGTTAGCCGCTATTGTTACCCATATCAACTTTAATTCCCTAACACAGCATGCGCAATTTGTTGATAGCGTTAAAATCAGATCATCCATCGGTTTAAGGGTTAATCCCAAATTGTCTTTTGCAGCGGATACGCGCTTTGATCCTTGTCGACCGCATTCTAAATTAGGTGTGGATATTGATGCTTTGTGGTTATCCAATGTGCTTGATAGAGTGCATGGCTTGCACATTCATACCGTATTTTCAGCACGCGATTTTACGCCGCTCATTAAAATTGTAGAAAAGTTACGTGCTTATATGAGCGATAAACTGGCTAAGCTTAGGTGGATTAACTTGGGCGGTGGTTATCTGTTTTCTGAAATTAGAGATCATCAGCCGTTTATTGATTTGGTTTTAGCATTAAAAAAAGATTTTGATCTTGATGTTTACATCGAACCTGGCAAAGCAGTTGTTGGTAATACCGGCTATTTAATGGCTACTGTGTTAGATAGCTTTGTCAGTGATGGCAAAGCTATTGCAATATTAGATACTTCGGTTAACCATAACCCTGAGGTGTTTGAGTACCAACATCGACCAGCGTTATATGAACACGATGAACAGGGGCAATATTCAATGATTCTGGCCGGTTGTAGCTGTCTTGCAGGCGATGTGTTTGGTGAATACCGTTTTAAAGCGCCTTTAAAAATCGGCGATAAAGTCGTGTTTAAAAATGTCGGTGCTTACAGCTTGATTAAGGCTAATCGCTTTAATGGCTACGCGCTGCCCAGTGTGTATCTGTACAATGGCCAAAATTTTGATAAAATTAAACACGACAGTTATCAAGATTACTATCAACAATGGGCTTGAATAAAGTCTGTGTATACCGCTACTATGGTGCAATTAATTGCCAGTACAAGCTCTCATTGGCTTTTAGCGGCGTAATGGCTATTTCGCCATCCCCGTAACTGGCAGGCACTTGCCACGGCTGTTGTTTTAAGGTGATGGTTGTGGTGTTGCGTGGTAAACGGTAGAAATCTGCGCCATTAAAGCTGGCAAAATTTTCTAATTTATTCAGTGTATTAGCAGCATCAAAGGCTTCGGCATATAATTCGATGGCGGCATGGGCGCTGTAACAGCCCGCACAGCCACAGCTATTTTCTTTTAGATGCGACACATGCGGGGCGCTATCTGTGCCCAAAAAGAATTTTGCATTACCGCTGGTGGCAGCGGCGACTAACGCCAAGCGGTGTTGCTCGCGTTTAATGATCGGCAAACAATAATAATGTGGCCGTATGCCGCCTGCTAACATGGCGTTGCGGTTAAACAATAAATGCTGCGGGGTAATAGTGGCGGCAATTTTATCGGATGATGCCTGCACAAATTCGATGGCTTCTTGTGTGGTGGCATGTTCAAACACAATGCGCAGATTAGGGAAGTTTTTTACCACATCCACTAAATACGTCTCAATAAATACTTTTTCCCGATCAAAAATATCGCATTCTGCATCAGTGACTTCACCGTGCAGCAGTAATGGCACATCGTATTTTTCCAGCGCTTCCAGCAGTGGGTAAATGGCTTTTACATTGGCAACACCGGCATCAGAATTGGTGGTTGCGCCTGCCGGATACAGTTTAAACGCATGGACATATTCAGATTCTGCCACCCGTTGGATTTCTTCCGGTGTTGTGGCGGCGGTTAAATACAAAGTCATCAACGGCGAAAAATTTAATCCATGAGGCACGGCTTGCAAGATTTCATCCCGATAAACCAAGGCTTGTGCGACAGTGGTTACGGGTGGCTTAAGGTTAGGCATAATAATCGCCCGTGCGAATTGCTTGGCGGTATGTGCGATAACAGTCTTTAAGATTGCGCCGTTTCTGACGTGTACATGCCAGTCATCAGGCTGGGTTATGGTTAATGTTTTCATGATTAGCGTTTAAGTCTGTAAAATAGCACCTATTATTATAGAAGCGACTTGAAAAACCAACTACCGCCCGCTATATCTGTTCACTTTAGGAGTCATCAATGCCAATTTACGAATACCAATGCCAATCTTGTGGGCATGCGTATGAAGCTTTACAAAAACTCAGTGCCGAACCGTTAACACAATGTCCTGTGTGCAATAAGCCTGATTTGCTTAAGAAAATATCAGCAGCAGGGTTTAGGTTAAAGGGTGCTGGCTGGTATGAAACTGATTTTAAAAGCGGGACAAAAAAGAATGTTGCAGGAGAGGGTGGTGCGCCCAGTGTATCGGCTAAAGTCAGCGAATAATCATCTCAGCTTGCCAATCAGTTAAAAAATCAGCTTTCAGTATTTGCCCAAACGCAGTTTGCAAACCATCATTAATCATTTTAGTTACCATAAACATAGGGAAAAAACACCATGCGTACCCACAAGTGCGGAGAACTTAATAAACAGCAGCTAGGAGCAACCGTTGACATTTGCGGTTGGGTACACAGACGACGTGATCACGGCGGCGTTATTTTTATCGATTTAAGAGATCGCGCTGGCTTGGTGCAAGTGGTGGTTGATCCTGACGTTGCTGACACCTTTACCATTGCCGAGCATGTGCGCAGTGAATACGTATTGAAGATCAGTGGTATCGTGCGCGATCGTCCCGCCGGTACGACTAATCCTAATATGAATTCCGGTGAGATTGAATTGCTGGCCAAGCACATCGAAGTGCTGAACGAGTCGGAAACCCCGCCATTCCCGATAGAAAGCGACATTGAAGTCAACGAAGAACTGCGTTTGCGCTACCGTTATATTGATCTGCGCCGTACCGCCATGCAGGAAAAAATGAAGGTGCGCCGCGATGTCACCCGCATCTTGCGTAACTTCTTGGATGACAATGAGTTCTTCGAGATTGAAACCCCGTATTTGACCAAAGCCACACCAGAAGGCGCACGCGATTATATTGTGCCCAGCCGTACTCACGAAAATTCATTTTTTGCGTTGCCGCAATCACCGCAGTTGTACAAACAAATGCTGATGATTGCCGGTATGGATCGCTATTATCAAGTGGTACGCTGCTTCCGTGATGAAGACTTGCGTGCTGACCGCCAGCCTGAATTTACCCAACTGGATATCGAAACCTCGTTTATGAATGAGGACGAAATCATGGTCATCATGGAAGAAATGATTCGCCAGTTGTTTGCTAAAGTGATTAACGTGGAATTGGATGCCAAATTCCCACGCATGAGCTACCAGGAAGCCATTTCGCGCTACGGTATTGATCGCCCTGATTTACGGATTCCGCTGGAATTGGTCGATATTGCCGACGACATGAAAGACGTGGATTTCAAGGTGTTTTCAGCGCCTGCGAATGATCCAAAAGGCCGTGTTGCTGCCATGCGCGTACCCAACGGCGGCGAGTTGTTAAGCCGCAAAGACATTGATGATTTGACCAAATTCGTCAGCATTTACGGTGCGCGCGGTTTGGCGTATATTAAAGTCAACGATTTGGCGGCAGGCATTGACGGCTTGCAATCACCGATTGTTAAATTTGCCTCCGCTGACGTGTGGGCGAGTGTCATGGCCAAAACCGGCGCACAAGATGGCGATTTGATCTTCTTTGGTGCGGACAAAGCCAGCATCGTCAACGAAGCGATGGGCGCGCTGCGGGTTAAATTAGGCCACGACCTTAAATTGTTGCAAGGCGAATGGAAACCGGTGTGGGTGGTGGATTTCCCGATGTTTGACTGGGATGAAAAATCAGGCCGCTTTAACGCGATTCATCATCCGTTTACCGCGCCTAGCTGTTCGGTTGAAGACTTGGTGGCGAATCCAGGTACAGCATTATCACGCGCGTATGATTTGGTGTTGAACGGTACGGAAGTTGGCGGTGGCTCGATTCGTATCAACCGTACTGCTATGCAACAAACCGTGTTTGAAATTTTGGGTATTGGCGAAGAAGAAGCCAGAGAAAAATTTGGCTTCTTGCTGGATGCCTTAAAATACGGCGCACCGCCGCACGGTGGTTTGGCGTTTGGATTAGATCGTTTGGTGATGTTGATGACCGGTTCTACGTCAATCCGTGATGTGATCGCTTTCCCAAAAACACAATCAGCGGCGTGTCCGTTGGTGAGTGCGCCTGCGGTGGTGACGGATGAACAGTTGAAAGAGCTGGGTATACGTTTAATTAAACCGGCAGGTAAGGAAAAAACGCCGCAAACCAAATAGCGAAACACGGGTGAGGCAAGATTATCACGGATTTTATGTCGATTTATCTGTGATAATCTGTGTTTATAAATAGGCTTGAAATACCTAGTACTTAGTCATTTTTACTTTGTCGAGTACTATAAAATACTCCGTTCGTCCTGAGCTTGTCGAAGGACTTGTGGTTCATGGTTCGACAAGCTCACCACGAACGGTTTTTTAAAATTCACACTCGCCAAAATAAAATTGACTGAGTACTAGAATAAGTACGGTTAAAACACTATAGATACTGGTATTTCAACGCGTTGGTCGTGTTGGATTGCCAAACAGCAGGCAGCTCAAGTTAGTGTGTCCAGCATGGGCTAAAACTTGTCATCTGAATCCGAGGTTGGTGGAACTACTTCAGTATCTGCCAACAACGGCGATGTTGCATACTGTGTTGAACAATGCACATCTTCGGCGCTGGGGTTTGTTTGTACCGTCAGATTTTGCGACGCTTTGAGTCGTTGGGTTCAACCGCCGGATGCGGAAAACCGCATGTCCTGTCCTGTGGCGTGGGAGGGATAACGGGTGCAATCCCGTTATCTCCACCCGATCGATTAATACACCTTACACGTTCTGCACTGGTTGAAGGCGATTATTGGAATGTCTCGTGAGGTCGCGTCGAGTAGAGCCAGGCCAGACCATCGTGAAGTTGCTGCTCCGTACGATTGCCGAAGTAGCGGGCACGTAAACCGGCCATCAAGCCGCTGACCTGACAGAGTTCAATCATCTGCCTCGCTGAGAATTGCACCCGCGCCGTGCGGTAATAACGACTGGCTGCGTAGGCCGCAAACGCGGAGGGGATGTCGTCGGGTTCGGCACGCACCGCGCTGACCAGTCGCACGACATCTTCCAGCGCCTGGCTCGCGCCTTGAGCCATGTATTGCAGCATGGGATGCGCGGCATCGCCAATTAGCGCCACTGACCCCCTGGCCCAGCCGCTTACGGGATCTCGGTCAGTGACCATCCAGCGGCGTTCGGTGGTGAGCAGGGCTAACATGCGCTGCACCTCGGGACGAAAGTTTGCATAGGGTGTCATTAGGTCGTCGCGTGTACCTGCGATATCCTCCGGATTCAGTTCTTTGCCAGCCTTGAACGTTGCGACGAGATTAAAGAGTTCCCCTGTGCGCAGCGGGTAATGCACGAAGTCGGCATCGGGGCCTGTCCACATGATGACATCGGGCGACCACAGTTCATCGGGAAGCGCCGTACGCGGGATAACACCACGGTAGACGATGTAGCGCGGTGGCAGAGGAGCCCCATCGTTGATGAGACTTTGGCGTATCGCCGATCGCAAACCATCGGCACCAATCAGGATGTCGCCGTGCAACTCACGTCCATCGGCAAGATGCAGGGTCACGTCCGTACCTTCACTGAATCCGATGGCACGGGTGCCGGTCTCAAGCTGGATCAGTGGGTTTTTCTTGCAGGCATCCAGCAGCACGGCGAGCAAGTCTGCGCGGTGGATTACCATATAGGGATCATCGAAACGCTTGAGAAAACCGTCACCCAGCGGAATGCGTACAATGTCGGTCGCGGTGAAGGCATCACGCATCACTAACGCAGTGGGACTCCAGGCAAACGGGCGGATACGACCCATGAGGCCAAGCGCCGCAAGGGCACGGATTCCGTTAGGTGCAATCTGTATACCGGCACCAACCTCGCGGAAATCGTCGGCTTGCTCGAGTATGGTAACTCGGAAGCCAAGTTCCGCGAGGGCTCCGCCCACCGCCAGGCCGCCGATACCACCCCCTGCGATCAAAACCTTTCTATGCCTACCGATATTCCGTTCCATAACTGTATTTCCAATGTTTTAGTGTGCCTACTCCTGACTATAAGAATTAAATTTCTAATCAATACTTAGGAACGCGCACGAAATAACTTGAGCAAGTTCATGCTTCGACAGGCTCAGCACGAACGGTGGTGGCGTTTAAGTTGTTCAAGTTATTTCATGCACGTTCCTTAACAATACTTAAGCCTTTTTATAAATTACTCAAATTTACTTACTTGTTGATAGTAGTTTTGCGTCACTACAATGGTAGGCAAGATATAGTTAGCTGTTCAAAAATTCAATATTTCTCTTGTTAAGAAAAGTTAAGTTTTGCGCCAATTGTGTTCGGTGATAATTACGTATTGTCCGATCCACGATAAGTTACAAAATCCCTTTGGTTCATTTCACACATTTGCGTAAACAGTTTCCAGTGCTTCTATTATCGAATTAATGTATTTTAAAATCATAGTTTTATACGATTTTACAGTGCCTAAAAATATGTGGCTATTAGTAATTATTGACAATTATTGATAATTATTAGCATTTATTGATAATTATTAACATTTGTTGTCAATTATTAACAATTATTAACATTATTCTGCTAGAAATACCAATATTCTATAGGCATAATCTTGTTGCCGCACAGTTCAATATATTGAACTGTTACAGGGTTTTATAATGCGCTACGTCAAATCTTAAAAAACGTTTGAGATGGTAGTGCGGTTTAAGTTTCTGATTTTGTAATACTTTAAGTTCTTGTAGGAAATATACGATGAATCATGTAGTGAGCGCTAAATTTGTTGAAGATTCAGAAAGCCTGTTGCAACGAGCTCGTGGCAGCGTGGCTGCTGGCGATAGCAGTACCATGCGCGTTCTTGACTATCACCTTCCATTAATGATCGAACGTGCAGAGGGTGCTCATGTTTGGGATGTAAGTGGAAAGCGGCTTATTGACATGAACATGGGATATGGTAAGGGATATTGCACATACAATTGATTGGCAATCCTGTTAGATGAATATTTATACCATAAATTAAAGTTGAATTTATTATGCCAATATCTGTTGCTAGTGTTCCTGAAATATATGGACGTTTTGATGAAATATGCATTTTTATTCATGCTGTTACATCAGTAGGTGAAATATCCGGCGTAAATTTAAATGATAAGGCCGCCGCACGAGCAATGCTGCTGATGAGGCCAAAAGATATAATCGTAGTGTCGTCTCCCATTGAAAATGCCTGTCTCAATTATTTCAACACGCTCGGATTAACGATTGATCCACAAAGAATTGTTGTAGTGCCGGTAGCGTCTGATGTCCCACTGACTGAAGGTCTTGTTCTTGATGCTTCTGCGCTTGATCGTATCAAGGCTCTTGTAGGCAATGAACCTGTGGTTATAGACCCATTTATGGCGGGTAAAAATGAAATAAACTTGGTGGTGCAGCTTAAAAAATTATTGGGAAATCGCGTTGCTTATATTGGTGCTAATTTGTCTGTTGCTCAACGGGTAAACCGCAAAGATATTGCTCGACAACTTGCAATTGAATCCAATGTTCCGGTAGCACCGGGTGAGTTAATAAGCAATATTCTAACAAGCAATGGCGATAATTTAACGAAAGAGAAATTAAGAGAAGCCGTCCAGCGACAGATGGGCATGACTGGAAATGTTGTTGTTAAAGGTGTTGTCGGTGCTTCAGGCTCAGCAACTTTCGTTATTAAAAAAGGGATGTGTCTTGATGGCGCTTTACAAAAAATCCTGGATCGTCGTGATAATACGGAATACTTAGTTGAGCCACTTTTCAAAATCAGCGTTGCGCCAAACGTTACTGTGTGGATTGATCCTGATGACGGGGCGGTTTTGCTGGCTAATAGCACTGACCAGCGCCTTGATGAGAACCTTATTTTTGCAGGCAGTATCTTTCCCTCTTCCGCTAGAACCCATAGAGAAATAGTGGGGGCGGCAACAAGGCTCGCGAAACGTTTATACCAGATGGGGGTATCAGGTTGGGCTGGATTTGACTTTGTTGAGTATCATGACGCTTTAACGGGTGAATACCGTTTTTTCTTTTCCGAGATTAATGCGCGTTATAACGGCGGCCTTTATGCAAAAGCCCTTTTTGATGTTATAAAATCAAGGCAGCGGCAGTATAACCGGCCTATTCCAGAGGCTTATGTTACACAAAATATTGCTATATCACCCGCAACGTTTTATGAACTACAAACGGCCTACAGTGAGTTATTATTTGACCTGGAAACAGGCTATGGTGTCATCGGGTGTGATTAAAAGTGCGGGGATTCTGTAGAATACCGTTATTTGTTTTGACAAAACCTAT
>NZ_FUKI01000169.1 GCF_900163755.1 Crenothrix polyspora
AGTTACAGCGTAACCGTTCGCACTGAGCTTGTCGAAGTGTGCCGTTCATGCTTCGACAAGCTCAGCACGAACGGTGGCTGTAACTGTCCTAAGTTGAAAACGCTGTAACTGTTGTGGCTATTCACTGTACAGGAGTGCGTGTGTGATGTCTGTGACGTATTTCACTAAAAATAGGCGTTTATGCCGTTTTATCCAGCACGCGTCCAATAGTGCAAAACACGTCGCTGAACATGGCTTTAGTCAACCGTTTGGTTTGCATGTTGTAGCGACTGGTATGATAAGAATCCACCAGAAACACGCCCTGATTTAAATTGTGCAGTGCGTTATGGCCGAACGCTGCGTAAGAGGCTTTAAGCTGATAGGCTTTTAATACCGCCTGATGCGCGATGGTTCCTAATGCCAAGATAACCGCAGTGTCGGGTAAGGTCTTCAGTTCGGCGGCTAAATAGTGATTGCACTGATTAATTTCCGCTCCCACCGGTTTATTTTGTGGCGGTAGACACTTAACCGCATTGGTAATACGGCAATTTTTTAGCGTTAAGCCATCGTCCAACGCTTCCGAAAGTCTTTGATTACTGTAACCGAATTCATACAAGGTTTCGTAGAGCAGTAAGCCTGCATAATCACCGGTAAACGGTCTACCGGTGGCATTAGCGCCGTGCATGCCAGGTGCTAGCCCTACAATCAATAACTGTGCATTAGCATCACCAAACGGCGCAACCGGTAATGCGTGATAATGCGGATATTGTTGTTTTATGTCACATAAAAAATTAGCTAACCTTGGGCATTGTTGACAATCTTGATTAAAAATATTTTTTGAAAGCATGATGTCCTGTGTGATAAGAGCGCAGAGGTGTTTTGGTGAATTCAGCATGACAGCGTACAATAAACAGTTACAAAACACCGATAATTCGTGGTGTATTTTTGCAAACTCCAAAACGTGAAAGATCTATTATGACAGACAACCCCGCTAGCAATGATGCCCAATGGCGCGAAAAACTCAGCCCGGAACAGTTTTCAATTTGCCGTATGAAAGGCACTGAAGCACCGTTTACCGGCAAATATACCGATTGCAAAGACGACGGTATCTATGTGTGTATCTGCTGTGCCAGCCCCTTATTTGGCTCAGATACCAAATACAATTCAGGGTCTGGCTGGCCGAGTTTTTACGCGGTAAGCGCCGAGCAAAATGTTGCGGAACACGTTGATGACAGCCACGGTATGCGGCGCGTGGAAGTTACCTGTAAAAATTGTGCAGCACATTTAGGCCATGTGTTTCAAGATGGCCCGCAACCTACGGGGCTTCGGTATTGCATTAATTCAGCGGCTTTGGACTTGCACAAAAAATGTTAACAGCACACGATCAGGTTCAACATTTACTGGATTTTATTGATGCCAGCCCTAGCCCTTGGCATGTTGTGGCACGCATTGAAAGCGTACTTGCCACACATCAGTTTAGCAAGCTACTGGAAACTGAAACCTGGGCATTACAGCCTGGCGGTCGATATTACGTAGTGCGTGATGACTCATCGATTATTATTTTTGTACAAGGCCAACAGCCGGTACAGCACAGCGGTTTTAAGATTATTGGCGCACATACCGATTCGCCAGGCCTGCGTATTAAACCCAATGCCGCACACTGTGTTGATGGTTTATTGCGTTTAGCTGTCGATATTTATGGTGGACCTATTTTAGCCACGTTTACCGACCGAGATTTAAGTCTCGCAGGGCGCATCAGTTATAAAAACACGCAGGGTAATGTTGATCGTACGCTGGTTCATTTTGATAAACCGTTGCTGCGCTTACCCAATCTGGCCATACACATGAATCGAGGTGTCAATGAAGACGGGTTAAAATTGCAAAAACACTTGGAATTGCCGTTGCTGCTATCAACACTAAGCACCGAACAATTGCCACAGCCGTATTTTACTGATTTATTACAACAACAATCTGGTGTTGATGCCAAACAGATATTGGCTTGGGATTTAGCGGTATACGATACGCAGAAAGGCAGTTTTTGGGGGGCGGAAAATCAGTTTTATGCTAATAGTCAGTTGGATAATCTGGCCTCGTGTCATGCGGCTTTGCAAGCCCTGTTAGATGACAGTGTTATGCAAAACGATGCAACATTAATGTGTGCTTTGTTCGATCACGAAGAAATTGGCAGTGAAAGCAGCAAAGGTGCCGATGGCAGCTTTTTACCGGATGTCGTGCAGCGTATTGCCTTGGCTACCAATATGCAAGGCCAGGACTTGCACCGTGCGTTAGCGAAAAGCTTTATGCTCAGTGCCGATATGGCGCACGCCTATCAACCTAATTTTCCCAATGCCTATGACCTTGACCACAAAGTCATGGTCAATAAAGGCCCTGTGGTTAAAGTTAATGCCAGTCATCGCTACAGTTCAGAAAGCGTCTCCGAAGCGTTGTTTGCACAATGCTGTCATCAGGTAGACGTACCGTATCAACGCTATTCGCATCGCTGTGATTTACCGTGCGGCAGCACTATCGGCCCGATTACTTCTGCTAAGTTAGGGATTCGTACTGTCGATGTGGGCTGTCCGATGTGGGCAATGCACAGTATCAGAGAAAGTGCAGGGGTGTTTGATCATGCTGCCATGATTAAAGTTATGCGGCAGTTTTTGCGTAATGCTGCGTAAACTATGCTGTTATTGGTACTGAATAAACGTTGCGATGCGTTGTTTAAAGTCGAACGCATTAATATTCGCTTTTATAACATTCAATACCTGCAATTACCTTGTGCGGGCAAGGCTGCACTTTTGTAATGCTAGCTGCTCTGGTACGCTTTTCCATACGCTATTATGGCGTGGTCATTGCGTTAGCCGTAGTGATTTTGCTGTATGGCACGTACCGTTTTACTAGCGCAGGGCTGGATATTTTTCCGGAACTGTCACCCAAGCAAGTTATTATTCAAACCGAAGCCCCAGGGCTTGCACCAGAACAGGTTGAAGTTTTAGTTACCCAAATCATCGAAACTGCGGTCAGTGGTTTAATCGACATGAGCTCGGTGCATTCAGAATCCATACAGGGTTTATCGGTGGTGACTGTCATCTTTGCCGAAAGTACCGATGTTTACCGTAACCGGCAATTGGTCAACGAGCGTTTATCGAGCTTATCGGCGAAACTACCCGCGAATATTACCCCGATGTTAGTGCCGTTATCATCGTCTTCGGCGACGGTGTTAACCATCGGTTTAAGCTCGGAAAACAGTAACTTAATGGCACTGCGTAGCTTGGTAGACTGGACAATAGTACCGCGCTTATTGGCCGTGCCAGGCGTGGCCGATGTCAATGTGTTTGGCGGTGATATTCAGCAATTACAAATCCAGGTCAATCCTGACACCTTAAAACGTTTCAATTTGGCACTGGATGATATTGTGCAAGCAGCAACGCAGGCAGGCACGATTCAGGGGGGTGGTTTTATTGAAAATGCCAATCAACGTTTTACCTTGCATATCACCGGACAGCCGGTAACACCTGAGCAATTCGCCAAAATTATTGTTAAAC
Organism: Crenothrix polyspora; assembly: GCF_900163755.1. Taxonomy (GTDB): domain Bacteria; phylum Pseudomonadota; class Gammaproteobacteria; order Methylococcales; family Methylomonadaceae; genus Crenothrix; species Crenothrix polyspora. The sequence goes on from NZ_FUKI01000169.1 coordinate 3,525, forward strand.
GTGAGCAAGGTCGCAATGTCAGTTTGGGTGAAGTTGCGCATATTACTTATGCACCGGCACCGGCCATTGGCGCGGCGCAAATCATGGGCAAACCGGCTATCGTGATGATGGTAATAGGTCAATACAATGCCAATACTTTATCGGTGTCGCGCCATGTTGAACAGGCGCTTAAAGAGTTTGGGCCACTGTTTAGCAAGCAAGCGCTACATTTTTATTCGCATTTATTCCGTCCGGCAGATTACATCGAGCGCTCGGTGGCCAATTTGGCTGAGCATTTAGTTATTGGCGCTGTTTTTGTGCTGATTATCCTGTACGTGTTTTTGTTTAACCTGCGGGTGGCATTGATTTCTATGCTGGCGATTCCGGTGTCGTTGACAGGGGCAGTGTTGGTGTTATTGGAATCGGGTGTTAATCTCAATATTATGGTATTGGGTGGACTTGCCATTGCGCTTGGCGAGGTGGTTGATGATGCCATTATTGATGTGGAAAATATTTTCCGCCGCTTGCGCGAAAATCAAAACCTGACGCACCCCTTGGCGATAGCACAGGTTATTCACAGCGCTTCGTTGGAAGTGCGCAGTTCAGTGGTGTATGCCAGTTTTATAGTTGCACTGGTGTTTGTGCCATTATTAACGTTGGAAGGCGTTACCGGACGCTTGTTTGCCCCGCTGGGGTATTCGTATATTTTGGCTATTTTGGTGTCTTTAGTGGTGGCACTGACGTTAGTGCCCGCGCTGTGTTATGCCTTATTGCAGCACCGTATGGCAAAGATTGTTGAGCCACCGTTAATTAGGTGGTTAACGCCGCTTTACGGTAAGCTTTTAAAATGTGTTTTCAAGCATTTTAAAATCGTTGCGCTGTGTTGTTTGCTGGTATGCTTGGCGGGTTTGAGTGCGCTGGTTAAGGTAGATAATGAATTTTTGCCGGAACTGCGCGAAGGTCATTATATTGTTCATACCACCAGTTTGCCTGGCACGTCATTGCAAGAATCATTAAGAATGGGCAAGCAACTGACTAAACAATTTATGCAGCTTACCGGCGTACAATCGGTGTCACAATGGGCAGGGCGTGCCGAGCGCGGTGCGGATACCTATGGCAGCCATTACAGCGAGTATGAAGTGCGGCTTGAGCCGTTATCGGGTGCAGGGCAACAGCACATTAAGGATAAATTACGTGCTATTTTGGCGCATTTTCCAGGCGTTGTGTTTGAGGTCAATACGTTTTTAACCGAGCGTGTTGACGAAACTATTTCAGGCTACACCTCGCCGGTGGTAGTGAATATTTACGGTAATGATCTTAACGCGCTGGATGCCAAGGCACAGGCGGTTGCAGAGATTATGAAGCACATAAAAGGCGCTACCGAGGTACAAGTACGATCACCACTGGGCACGCCGATGATGCAGGTGGCAATGGATCTTGATCAGCTGGCTTTTAAGGGCGTGTTACCGACACAGGTAGTGCAAACCCTGCAAAGCGCTTACGAAACCCGAAGCGTCGGCAAGGTTATTCAAGGCAATAAAAGCTATGATATTGCGGTGACGTTAGCGCCAGAATTACGCGGACTAACGGAATCCATCGCCCAGTTAATGCTGAGAACGCAAGATGGCAATTTGGTAAGTTTTAATGAAATTGCCGATATTCGCCATAGCGTAGGGCGCTACAATGTCTTGCACCAAGGCGCACAGCGGCGGCAAACCGTAACCAGTCATGTTATTAATCGAGATGTGACGGGGTTTATGGAAGAGCTAAAAACGCGGGTATTAACGGATATTGCTTGGCTACCTAGCGTTCATGTGGTTAATGGACAACCATCAAACCCAGCAACACACAACAGTATGGGGCTTAGCTATCCTGAATTTACCGGCGCAGCGGTTGAGCAAAAAAAAGCGCGGCATACTTTAATTTTGCACGCTTTGCTGGCCAGTGTCGGTGTACTGATATTTATTTATATTGCCATCGGCAGTGTGCGCCATCTGTGTTTAACCTTGCTGAATGTGCCGTTTGCGTTAATTGGTGGCGTGCTGGCGGTGTTGCTCACGGGTGCAACGGTCTCGGTAGGTTCTGTGGTGGGCTTTGTGACTTTATTTGGTATTACCGTGCGTAATAGCATTATGCTATTGTCGCACTATCATCATTTGGTTGACGTAGAAGGTAAAGCCTGGAATAAAGCCACCGCGATTCAAGGCGCTCAACAACGTTTTCCCTCGGTATTAATGACCGCGTTAGTAACTGCCTTAGCAATGTTGCCGGTGACTTTTAGCAGCGATAATCCGGGTTTGGAAATTATGGGGCCAATGGCAGCGATTATTGTTGGTGGCTTAAGCTCTTCAACGTTATTAAATTTATTACTGCTACCCAGTGTGTTATTGCGCTATGGGAACTTCGTTAAATAACCGCACAACAAAGGTATTGTTGCTTATTATGAAACTATGAATCTACAATTAGCCGTATTGTTAACTGATAATGGATAGCCTATAGTATGTCTCATCGCTCTTGTCTGGTTAATATTAAACGCAGACTGGCTCATGCAATATTTACCTCCTCCTGGTATATACCACAAACATCGACTCCTCAATTAGTCTTGTTTGACCTCTCAGTCCTGGTTCAGTGAATCAGGATTTTTTTTGTCCGTAATATGACACGCCAGATAGCGTCAGTGCTTTAAACACGAGACATAAATTTACCCGTCTCGGTATTAATTTTGATAAGTTCACCGGTTTCTAGGTATTCGGGTATTTGTACTTCAAGATTTGTTGGTAAACGTGCGGTTTTGGTACGGCCAGAGGCGGATGCACCCTTAATATTGGGTGGTGTTTCAATAATTTCCATGATCACGGAGCTGGGTAATTCAATGGTAATGGGTAAATCGTCTATTAACAAAGCGACGATGCCTTCAAGACCTTCGGTTAAGTATTCAATTTTACCGTCCAGGTCTTCGGCACTTAAGGTGTATTGGCTGTAGTCATCTTGATTCATAAAAATGTAATTATTGCCATCAACATAAGAATACTGTACTTTGGCGCGCACGCAATCGGCTTCTTTAAGAAAGTCATCGCCTTTAAAGGTTTCGTCTAGTTTTTGGCCGGTTTTTAAATTGTTCAAGCGAATTTTATACAGCGTCGATGCGCCACGGGAGCTTGGATTACGGACTTCTATTTGTTTAATGCTGTGTGCTACGCCGTTGATTTCAACAACCATGCCTTTTTTAAACTCGCTCGCTCTTGCCATGTTTTTTCTCTGAACCCGATGCTTAATATCATAAATGTGCGGGGTAGCTTGTAAGCTTGCCTCATTGTCTATTATAGCGTAGAGATACGTGTTAAGAAGCGCTCTTTGAAATGGCGAAAGGCTGTTAATAAATTTTTATCAATAACTTGATTTGTAGATTTATTGTCGTATATTTTGATGAAACCTGCCACGCAGCGTATTTTTAATCGAGATGAGTTGTGATGTAGCCGTGTAGAGTGGGTGTGATTAAAAGTACGGGGAATTTATAAAATATCATATGTTGGCAATATTCCTCAATCTACCCCTATCATTTAGAATGATAGGGCGCAATAGCGGCAACGTATTCCGCCGTTATGGCATACCCAACATTCGGCGCATTACGCTAATGCGTAATACGGGATACCCACGTTGTTATTTTGCAGACACTAAAAACGTGGATATCGCGTTTTAAACAGCAAACAGGCCTTGGTATTGCGCCAAGTGTTTTTTGTTAGCGGTACTAAATTGCCTAACTATTTGTTGCGTGTTATGGGTAGCTGGTTAGCCGGTAAAATTTGGAAGCCTGTGTTACCTTCGCCTTTAATCAGACAGAAAGAATTTGTGCCTTTAATATCAAAGCTTGGATCGGCACCTAAGCCACCGACATAAATATTAGGACAGATGGATGCTCCATCTTGTACATTAGCGGGCACGTTAAATTGATAATTTAGTGTTTTGGCATTGTCGGTGCTAGACAGTGTCAGCGATTGAGCCGGTAATGGGAACTGTGTCCGTTGGCCTAAATTATTAATACCGTTGCCATCAACAATACCCCATGCAGTGGCGGATATTTTTGCCTGAGAAGTGGTAAACGTTACGCTAAATTTACACACGCCACCTGTTTTTGGAACAGTGCAATTTGTAGTTGAAACTCTGACTGGGGAAGATTTGAGCCCAACCACTATGGACTTATCTATATCTTTTGCAACGGCAAAGATAGATGAGGTTTTTGGTTCGTACTGATTACTGGATGCAACAATTTGGTAGAAACCTACTTCTAACGGTGTGCCGTCTTGTTCAATGCTCCAGCTGATTTTTCCGTCTTCATCAGATTGTCCAGAAGCTATGTATTGACAATTATTTTTAGTGCTGTCGCAATGTAAAAGATCGGCAGATGTATAGTCACTTACCGAATTAATCAGCGGCTGCTTGGTTACTGAATCAACGACTGTTGCGGTAATAGAGCCCAGTGCATTGGTTGGTTTTGCTGTTAATTTATAGTCTCCACCTATGCCATAGCTGGTTGCATTTACAATTAATACGCCGTCATCCGGTACGCTTAATACCACTGAAGCTGTGTTGTAGCCAGATATTGATCTAAAAACGCCACAGTCGCTGTCCAACACATTTATAGTCGGGTACATCTGTGGTGTGGGTTGGGGGAAGATTGGATCAATTTTTATGGATAAGGGTATGGGTAAGACCAGGGGAGGAGACGCAACCACTTTGGGTTTTAATATGATTTTGAGTAAAGTACCGGGAGTACCGGTGTATTTATAAAAATCAGATGATGCAAGACCATTTGTATCGGTTATTAATGTGCCTGCTTGCGTCAGAGGCAGTGTTCCGATGGCTTCGCCTGCACTTGCTCCTGCCGTGGCACAGTCAATATTGCTGACTTGTGTAGCCCATGCAGCGCTGCAAAATGCGCCTACGAGGCCATTTAATACTATTGTATTGATTACTAGATTGCGCTTAAGCACGATATATATCCTATATGTTGTGAGCTTTATTAAATTCGTGAAAAATAAGTTTGCATGGTTCTCCGTTTTGAGCATTATTGCTTTTGTCTCTCTTTAACTAGATAGCAAAAAAGTGTAATGATTTTGGCGGCAAGTGCATAGTAATAAATCTAAACTGAACTTAAGCTGAATAAAAATAGCTTATTTATTTCCATAAATTAAATATAGCTCATTTTTAGTATTGTGGATTATTTTTTTGTAATAGAGATTTTAGGTCAAATTTGCCATTTTGAAGAAACTAAAAATCTGGCGTATCTATTTTAAATTTTATGACAAAACCGTGTGAGGTGGGTACATGCTGTTCGTGCGCATGCAAAATAAACGCTTTGATGAGTAATGGTGAGCAGAAGTGTTTTATTCACCCTGTATTAAAGTAGATACAACTTAGACACAGAGTAATAGGTTTACCTGATAAGCCTTACCAGCTTTACGAAATTTTAAATATTGATTCACATTAAATACTCTTAACACGCGGATACAAAGGAACACGTATGAAAAAAAGTACAAAAACTTTAGCCATTATGACTATTGTCGCTATAACAATGACAGGCTGTTCAACTCAACACGTTAAACCTGATGTTGCAGAGCCTGTGTCTGAAGATAAAGCCGCTTTGGAATTGTCTAAAAAACAACCTGATTCCACGGTGATGAAAGCGGGTAAAACATTAAATTTGGTTAGAGTTTTAGACGGTGCTGTGTGTAAAAATGATCAGCAAGGCGCACTGGGCGAGTTTTTGTTATACGCTGACCCTTTGGATATTGATCGTATTAAACAGCAAAAAGGTGAAAAAATATTTCACAGTTTTGAACAAAAGATCGAAAGATTTTCCGCGCAGGTTTTTGAAAGTGTTATCAATACCACCAGTATGTCTGAAGATCCATTTGCCTTGGGTGAGTACGAAGCAAATCAAAAGCTAGCCAAGCAAGTGGCGAGTAGTTTTAAAAGTGCAGTCGCTGATGAGATTGATAAATTTCAACAAGAAACCAGCTTGACAATTGATATAACGGCTTTTCCTGCTGCATTTACCTTTTATCGTACAGGCTGCGATATTAATAAAATGAACATTCCGGAGTAAGCTGGGTAGCCAATATGTCATAGACTTTTGTGACGATACCTGTGTTATTTGCAACAAAGGCTTGGCCTTTTTTAGCCAGTGTTTCGCGGTACACTGTATCTTGATATAAGTGGGTAATCGCCGCAATTAATGCAGGTTTATTGTGGCATTGTATAGCCGCTTCTGCGCGTAACACATTGTCGGCAATGGCTTTAAAATTAGCCATAAAAGGCCCGAACAGAACAGGAATACCTACCGCAGCTGCTTCCAATATATTATGTCCGCCGATATTGACCATGCTGCCACCAACAAAAGCTACATCGGCTGTGGCATAAAAATGTTTCAATTCGCCCATGACATCTAATAAATACACGTCAGTATTGGCATGAAGATTATCTTTAGAGGTACGGGTGATTACTTTGAGCTGCTGCTGTTCGCATAATTTTTTAACATCGGCAAAACGCTCAGGGTGACGCGGTACTATCACTAACAGTAATTCAGGGATATGCTGCTTTATTTCCTGGTAAATACTGAGAAAAATAGCTTCCTCACCGTGGTGAGTACTGGCAATTAGCCACACAAACCGTGTGTTAAATAGCGCCGCTTTCATTACTGCGCCATGTGCCAGTAAATCGGGTGAGGTATCTATATCAAACTTCATGTTGCCCACGGTTTTAAGTTGCTGGCGGTTAGCGCCGATCGCCACAAAGCGCTCGGTATCTTGCTGCGATTGGCTAACAATATGAACGTGTGCTAAGACAGGTTTAATTAATGTGGGGATTTTTTGATAGCCGCGTGTCGAGCGCTCAGACAAACGGGCATTGATGAGCGTTAGTGGAATCGCCTGTTTAGCGCACGCGTTAAACAGATTCGGCCAGATTTCTGTTTCCATGATGACCGCTATACGGGGCTTAAAATGCCGCATAAAACGATTGACTGCGCCTGGAATATCGTAAGGCAAATAAACGTGCTGTACAGTATTTTTTAAAACGGCGCTAACACGCGCAGAGCCGGTTGGTGTGGTGGTGGTAATTAATAATCTTGCACCGGGGTGTTTTTGTTGAATGATTTTTATCAGCGGAAATAGGGTTTCGGTTTCGCCAACGGAAACCGCATGAAACCAAATAACATCGTGTTGAGCAGCGCTTTGATAATAACCAAAACGTTCTTGCCAGCGTTGCCGATAAGCGGGTGCTTTGATGCTACGCCATAACAAACGCGCAACAATAAACGGTATCAGTCCATAAAATAGCACGGTATACAGTGTATGTAGACTAAGAGAACTTATACGCATCTAAGCTTGTGGATGCGAAGAGAGCATCATCCGTTGCAGGATACGCAACCGAGCAGCTGATAAATAGGAATAATAGGGGTGTTGCGGAAAATTCATAACGCCTCGCAACCTGTGCTGCACAAACAAAACAGCACAAGTAACGAGCAATACTACTGATTACTCAGCAGCAACTTTGATAGTAATCGTGGTGACTACATCGGTATGTAAATTAATATCGATAGGGAATTCACCAATATGGCGAATAGTACCGTTAGGTAAACGAATTTCATGTTTACCGACAGTAACACCTAAGGCACTAATGGCTTCTGCAATGTTGTGCGTACCGATAGAGCCAAACAATCTGCCTTCGTCACCGGCTTTATGCGCGATAACCACCGCTAATTTAGCCAATGCAGTTGCGCGTGCTTGCGCTGCACTCAATTTTGCCGCTGCTGCTTTTTCAAGCTCAGCACGGCGTGCTTCAAATTCAGCGATTTTTTGCGCGGTTGCAGGAACTGCTTTACCTTGTGGAACCAAATAGTTTCTGCCGTAACCCGATTTAATGGTGACTTTGTCGCCCAGGTTACCCAAATTCGCTATTTTTTCAAGAAGAATGACTTCCATCGTTTAATGCCTCATTTTTTCAGATGTTAACCAAACAGTTACGCTATTTTGCGCCTGATGGTTCAAATTTGTTTTTTCGTAAGTTCAGCAGTCTATCGGTTAAGCCAACTAAAGCTACCAGTAATAAAATATGTGGGATCAAGATCATCGACACATATAATATAGGTACGCTATAGCGTGCTAGCTTTTTAGCCGCAAAGATAGTATGTAAGATCGCAGCACCAATAAAGATATGATGTACTATCAGTACAAGACCGATATTTTTAGCGACATCGGAAATTGTGCCCAAATGCAGCAATGCGACAACAATAACCAGCACAGTCAACACGGTGTAACGCGGGTGCGTGTTCAGCGATAAAAATTCTTGTCTGAATCCGCCCGGATTATAGAGTGTCGCTTGCCACCAGCGTGCTAAAAACAATCCCAATAACAGTCCCACTACACTGCCGGTAGCAATAACACCGGTCATGAATTGGGACAGCATTTCTATGGTACGCTGGGTATTGCCAAGCGGCGCACTGGCGGGTGCCATCTGTATCAGTATCTGTTTCCAGGTTGCAGTAGGGTCTGCCATAAAACTGTGCGCGACGATAACACCTAGCACACCCAAAAATACAGCAATCTCAACCGCTAACGATAAATACCGACCTTCGCGCAATACAATGGAAATTAGCCATATTGGTAACCACAGTATCATGACATAAGCTAAAGCAAACTGAAAATTACCCAGAATGAAAAAGCCCATCAAGCTTGCTGCCAATGCTGCACAGCCCAATATATATAAGCCTTCAGAGCCGCCGCGTCTTAAAGTGACTAACGCAACAGAGGCTGAACTTACTACACTGACCGGCGGATATTTAAGGGACAACAAAGCAAGACAGGAAGCCGCTATCATGGCCGGAATCCGACCTTGCATAATGTATGTCGCTAAAGATTTCACAACCGGTATCTCTTAAGATTTATTCGTGCGCGTCGCAAAATGGCAACAAAGCAACAAAGCGTGCGCGTTTAATAGCCACACACAATTGTCTTTGGTATTTTGCGCCAGTGCCTGTTACGCGGCTTGGAACAATCTTGCCGGTTTCAGTGATGTAGTCTTTTAATAATTCCAGATCTTTATAGTCAATCTGTGTGCCGTCTTCTGAACTAAAACGGCAGAATTTTTTACGTCTAATATTGCGGGCCATAGGTTACTCGTAATCTAATAAGTGAATGTGTTTATTCTGCAAGCAGTTCGTCGTCCGCATCAGCATCGTCGATAGCAACATCTGCTTTTTCAAGTTCGACAGCAGCTTCTTTTGCAGCAGCATCTTTGGCTCTGGCTTCCGCCATTTTGTTTTCTTCCGCTGTGGACGTAGCAATAATAGACGGGCCTGTTATGGCATCTTTTTGCAATAATGTCATGCTACGTAAAATAGCGTCGTTAAAACGGAAGCCACTTTCCAGTTCAACCAATGTTGCTTGATCACATTCAACATTCATCAACACGTAATGCGCTTTATGGATTTTTTTAATGGGGTAGGCTAAATGTCTACGTCCCCAATCTTCTAAGCGATGAATAGTACCAGCAGCAGATTCAATAATGGTTCTGTAACGGTCAATCATTGCAGGAACTTGTGAACTTTGGTCCGGATGGACTAAAAAGACAATTTCGTAGTGTCGCATATTTTTCCTTTCGGTTAAGCCTTCCCGTGTTAACACATAACACAGGTAAAGCAAGGAGAGGGCTAATGCCCAATTGAACTTCCTATTATATGCTTTTTTCAAGTTATTGAAAAGGCCACAATAACAGGATGGCTACAATCCCTGTAAATACAACTGATACGGTTATTTTTTTAGGAGGCAGCGGCGAATTTAACGGCTCATACAGCGGTGAGTTTGATGCGGTGGGGTTTAAAAACGCTTAATACATAACATGTTGAAGGAACACAGGCTGTTTTGATGTATTTAAAAAATACAATAACCCAGTGCCAATAATCAGCACTGGGTTATTAGAAGGTAATTACTTCACACAGGTTTTAGAGGTCGGTTTAACCGCAAGTGATTTGGTTTTAAGGCCTTCGTATTCTGCTTTAACAAGACAAGGCACTTGCACAGCGGTTAAAGCAAAAATTTTAGTCCATGCGCCAGTTGTTGCATTTACTACTAAAGGCACTGGAGTACCGACAGCCTTGCCGGCATTGCTTTTAATAGTTAACCGTAATGTCCTCAGTGCTGCTGCTTTTGCCGCTGCCGTTGTGGTTTTTTTGAAAACAACAAGTCCAGACACGGTTAATTTATTGGCTAGCCATTTAGCGCTGCTAACGCTAAATTTATTAACAACAGCTGGCTTAAGAAAATTTTGGAGCCCTGGAACTACGCCACCACTCTTATAGGCTGTTCTTGCTGCGACCATTACATTATCATCCTCGCCAACTGCTTTGGTATGACAACCTGTACAGGTTGGATAAACCTTTAGTTGTATTGCCCATTCTGGTTTTGCGACAGCATCAGTCATTATTGACATACTGGCAATGGTTAATACTAGGGCAGAAGCCGTTTTGTATGTTTGTTTAAAATATTTTTGGGTCATAAAAATCTCCTGAGTTATAAAAGTATAGTACTTTTAAATAAAAAACCATTTTTTACGATGGTTTCATAAAAGTTTGAATAACATTAGCGCTAGAAATACGTGGCCTAGCTTAAAAAGCTTATCCAATGAATTGAATTCCTACTGTCTTTAGTTAACGTTCTAACAATAAGAAAGCGTAGCTTATTTCAGCGTGCAACTTCTAAAGCGGGACACCCAACAAGACGTAGGGTAGCCTAGCTGTTTTGCCCACCGGCCATATTACGGTAATAGTCCGCGTGGGCAGAAAAACGTTGCCCACTATGACGACAATTGCCCCATTTAAAGTTGGTAACTCAATTTTTTGAGTAATCGATTGTATTTGCAAGAGGAGTGTGAACGGTTACTGCGGTTTCTCAGTGCGGTAAGCAATACTGAGAAACCTTAAAATCATACTGTTATTTTTTACACAATGTTGGTGCGTGATTAACCGTGCGTGCGGCATTGAGTTTTTCGTATTCTGCCTTAACAAAACATGGCACTTGAGTGTTGTTTAATGTAAAAGTGCTAGTCCAGACTCCCTGGGTATTAGGCTTTAAAATGGCTAGACTTCCAACAGCTACGCCGTTGTTACTCTTAAGACTCAAGCGTAAGTTTTTCAATGCATTTGTTCGCGCTACAGCCGAAGCGGTTTTTTTAAAGGTGATGTTTCCGTTTAAGGTGAGTTTATTTGTTGCCCAGTTAGCGTTGTTGATAATAAATTGACTGATAACGTTTTTAGATGAAACAGTGCGTGCTGGCCACAGATAAATGCTGGTTTTTATGGGCGGAGAGAATTGTTTGCTGCCATTATCAATAACTTCGTTAGCTCGAAAAGTGACGGTGTACTTGGTTATTTTTTGTTTAGCAGAAGGTGTCCATCTGAAATCTATGGTAGGCCGTTTTTTGGCTGATTCCAGATACAGCATAGAAAAGCTGTAGCTTTTAGCTACTAAAGAAGGTGTGGCACCGATTAAATCAATCAAGAAACCACTTTTTTCTTCGTCATTTATAATTAAGGGAATAGACAAAGGCACTTCTCCGACTTGAGCATTCCATTCATTATTAATGGGTGAAATTATTGGTATGGCATCGGTTACTGGCACTGGCGGGTTGAGAAAATCCCGAAGACCATCAATCTGGCCATTATCGTAAGCCTTTTTGGCTGCTGGCTTTACCGTATCTGATCCCCCATCTGGGCTTGTATGACAAAGCAGGCATTGACCCGAAACACCCAGTGCATCAGCAAATTCTGGTTTTCCATAAGCGTTGGTTACCATGCTAACACTGGCTGTGGTTAATATTATTGCAAAAGCTGTTTTAAAGTATGATTGTGTCATAAGGGGAGGGGGGTAACATTATAAAAAATAAACTTAAAGTAATTATCACCCAATATAAGGCGACGGATTCAATTTAAGCGGAATTTATTTTTTTGCCAATAATTCGGTGATTTTCTTTTCAAGCTCGGTTATATCGTTTGCCGTAAAGCCATGATGTACGTGCTGTACCACGCCCAACTTATCCACAATAAACGAGGTGGGCATTGATTCCACCACAAATTTATCAGCCCACTCGCCTTTAGCATCGGTTAATACGTTAAAACCAACGGGAATTTCTTTTAAAAACTGTGCTGCCTTGGTTTTATCTTCATCTAAATTGATAGCAATGATTTCAAAGCCTTGGCTTTTGAGTTTTTTATGTAGCTTATTAAGGAGCGGAAATGACGTGCGGCAAGGTGCGCACCAAGAAGCCCAAAAATCAATATAAACCACTTTGCCTGAATATTGGCTTAAGGTGACAACTTGATCTTGCTGTAACGTGGGTAGTGCAAATTGTGGCGCGGCTTGCCCTGCTTCAGTGGCGTGTATTGATGCGCTAAAGGCACCTGCTATAAGTGTCAGGAAAATTTGGCTTATGTTTTTATTCAACATGATTATTTCCGATAAAAATTACAATTAATACAAGATTACTTCACAGTGTTGAAATTACTGTATTGGATTTATATTAAGAGCAACTTAATAATAAGCGTCGCTGCGTTTAATGCATACTCAAAATAAGCTACTCTTGCTCACAGCCAGATCTCTGTTTTACAGAGAAAGTTTTATTATAAAAGCACAAATCACGCCATTTTATATTTATTTGAATAATAAGTATTTTATTTTTCAAGAGAATATGCTGGCATACCATAATGGCAGTCACTGGCATTATGGTAAGGGTTTTTTGTCGCTGTACCGGCGAGATACCAGACAAGCGGTGTTGAGGATTAACAGGTGTTATGTCAACAAAAATACGTTGATTGCATTTTTTTCATAGTACACTTGCCAGATATTGCCTGTTCAGGCAGCTTTGTTCTAAATTTTAACGGCCTATTATGTTTATCATCACTAAAGAAGTATATTTTTGTTACGGTCATCGATTAATGAATCATGCCGGAAAATGCCGAAATTTGCACGGCCACAGCGTTAAAGCAGCGATTTCTATTGCCAGTGAACAACTTAATGACCACGCAATGGTATGTGATTTTTCAGAAATAAAACAGTGTGTTGAAAGTTATATTGATGAATATTTGGATCATAACTTTTTGCTCCATAAAGATGATCCAATCATGCCCGTGCTACACGCAAATAATGAGCGTTTTTTAGCGCTTGATGAGCATCCAACGGCTGAGGTGATCAGTAAAATGATTTATCAGCATATTAAAAAGTCTGGTTTTAATGTTACTCAAGTAACACTCTGGGAGACAGCCAGTGCTTATGCGTGCTATCAAGAAAATTAAACAGCCATAAGCACTACCAAAAATTAGGCACGTTTATGTTGGCTACGCCTTTTTAATGATGCAAAACTCACCATACCAATGCCTAGTGCTCCCATAGGGGCAGGTTCTGGTTCGTTAGAGGCTGAGTTTAGGCTTTGATTAAACATCCCATCCCACATAACTTGTCTAACACCCAGACTTTTCCACATGCGAAAATTGAGTGACTCTAGTTCGTATGCGGGTGCTTCAAAATAAAGATTTGTTTTTGTAAAATTTATTTTATCGTGCGTTGCGTCATCGTAAATAGTATGCGGCGACCATAACGAATCTAACTGATACGTTTCATCTGTCGTTAAGCCGAGATTACTCATAAATGCGTCTGCTGTTATTGATAGGAATGCCGTGTAAGAGTTGATTGCAGGAGACGTGATTGATAGCGTTCGCTCGCTTAAAAGATTGTAAAAAAAATAGACGCTGCTAGTGTTTGTGCTTTGGTCGTTGTTGGTATTTAATCTCATCGCGGTTGATGTTCGCCGCCAGTGTATCTCAGGCGATTTTTTAAAAATATCGGTACTGATAACCGTTGCAAAAGCTGGCGTAATTACTGAGCACAAAAGCATAAGGGCAGAGACGCATCTACCGTGGTGGTGTTTCATAATGAGAGTCCCTGGCGGAATATAATTATATGATGTAGTGACTGAGCTCACGCTAATGAACAGGTTATCAAAAAAACCAGCACTACCAACCGCAGGTATTATGTTTTTGATCCTAGGCTCAAAAGACATAAAAGCAAAAATTATGCCATGTTTAAATATAAAAATAAAATACCGTTTTATCAGATAACTACAATTTCATTGGCAGCGTCTCAATAGGGAGTGGGTGAAATTTTTTACGCTGACTGATAAAAAAACAGACATACAGTTTCGACTAGTACTTAGTCAATCTTGATATGTCGGGTATATTTTTGACCGGTGTGAGGCCTAAGAGGTTTTTAAAACCTCGTAGGTCTTTATAGCATCCGACAGAATAATATTGACTGAGTACTAGCAACTTAGGAACGCGCACGAAATAACTTAAGCAAGTTCATGCTTCGACAAGCTCAGCACGAACGGTGGCTGTAACTGTCCTAAGTTGAAAACGCTGTATATGAACCGTATAGGAGAACAACCGTTAGTTTTTTAACGTATTTAATGACGTAATAAGTAAAATTGAATTAGCGCTATAAACTAGCGAAGGTTCACTGTTGGCATAACTTTCAATTTTTGGGGAATACACAGCTCTATCAGAATCAAGGAGTTCTTTTTTTGAAAAATTAGTTTTTTTCATTTCTGTCATGGCAGCCGCTCCACCAACCACCGCGCCTTTAGGTAGGTTATTACCGAAAACACTGGCCCAATGATGTGGTGTTGCAGGTGAGTTTAAACCATAACCTACAACAAAGCTGGCTCCCCACGGATTAAGCCCCAATAGCCAGTCACGCGCTCGGCTGGCTACAGACGCATCTTTAATTAAATTGGCACGCTTAGCAAAAGCGATAATTGCACCGTGCGAGCCATTAAATCCTGATTGCCCCCAATACATGTGCCCTGGTGTGCCCCACGGTGCATTATCGATAGTTGCTGTGGAAATCGCCTCTTGTGCTGCGGTGTGTAAATAATCACAGGCGAATTTTTGTATTTTGATATTTTTGGTCGCGTCATGATTTAGCGCACCACATAAATTGGCAGCAGTCAGCACCCCTACCGAAGCGACTGATAACGTATGATCAATATCATCCAAATAGCGGTAAGCGTCTTGTTGGTATTGGGTTTTTCCGGTTAAACGCCATAACATAACAGCAGCGATGCTCATATCGTCGTGCCACGTTAAATTGTCGTAAAAATGCCCAGGTAGCTGTTGATCGGAATGATTGGCTTTACCTTGTTCATACCACTGCTTAGCCTGTGTTAACAGTTTTCGACGCGCTTTACCACTATTGCGTTCAGCGGCGAATGCCAGTGCTGCGGCTGTTTTGCCCATCATGCCCGATAAAACCGAAGGATAAGCAAGCCGATGACCTATGCCAGGTAGTTTAGATTGATCGTCTGTAGCCGGATCACGAAAACCAAGCGCATGGTCGCTCATATCGCCTATCTGGCCAATAAATAAATCGGGTCGTGGGTGCGCCTTCAGTAGCCAGCGAATACCCACATCGGCTTCATTATTTAACGCATCGGCATTGACAGGATCAAGCTTGGCAGCTATTTGCAGGATAATAGCCGCATAGGCAGTGGTGTCGGTAAAATGTATTTGATCACCTGCATCCATCCACCCGCCGGTAAAATCAAATTTTTTGTTATCGTAACGCCCGCCTTTTACGGTGGCATCATGTAAATGTGCTGGCTTATGCAAAGAAGAGTTTTCTTTGCCATCGCGATTAGCAAGAAATATCCCCAGTAAGGCGATAACTAATTCGCTATTAGCCTTAGCATCAATAACCCAAGGCTCAGATTTCAATTTATCGACGTGAATACGGTAGCGGCCAACGGATTTAAAACTGGAAAAATCAGCGCTTGCGGCATAAGCCCACGGTTCTGAGGTATTAGCTGCTTTTAGCTTACCTGTGAAAACGGTCTCACCTTTCTCATTGTCTAGCGTAAAGGCTTTATCGGCGTAAGAACGCTGTGATACTACAACAGCAATTTTCGTTTGATGCGGTCTAGATGGGCCACCGCTGCGTATGGCATCTGGCAATGTTGCGGCTAGGCTTTTAAATTGTGTCACCGTTGTAATAATTAATAATGACGTGCATAAAAAACGGGCTAATCGAGATATGTTTTTTTTCATGGGCATAATTTTACTTTTACATTTAAGGGGTGGTCATAGACACAGAACGTTATTAGCTGAACCAGTAATAACCGTACGCTTTTTATTTTTTGACAAGATCAGTTTAAGAAATGTGTATGAAATAACGTGAACAGCTAAAGCGTCTCTTTAAGAGGAAAAGCTTAGTTTGAGGGGATTAAATGCTCAAGTTATTTCGTGCGCGTTCTTAAGCCACGCATAAACTTACAGTGATTTTAATCAGAAAAGGCTACCGATTTATTTTGTTGAGTATTGCAAAGAGCTTGTAGGGTGGTTTCGTGCCAGCAAACCGCTAATCAATGCTTATGCCAATGTCCAGTAGACGTATTGTGGCGGATTGCCTGGCGGCGAATTCACCGTTATATCTTGATTTTGTCGTGTGTTGCAAAGACCTACGAGGTTTTTAAAACCTCGTAGGTCTCACGCTGATCAAAAATATACCCGACATACCAAAATTGACTGAATGCTAGCGGTTTAAGGCTGGGTATAAAATAGCAAACACGTTATTTTATGTTGCTACGGTAGATCCAATTCTGAATATCTTATTCAAAAACCTAATTTTAATAGAGAGTTAACCATAAGCGCCTAATCTTAAACACGCCTTATTGTTTGGCATTTAATTGTTCGGCACTAAAATCATCAACGCTAATCGCTGCAAATCGCGCCGCCTCAGCGTTTATAAACAACTCATATTCTGCTTGGTTAATAATCGACTTTACCCGTGCTTCATCAATAATTTGCGTTAATGCGGCTTTGGGTAATTGTTTTAATTTTTGTGCGTTACGCAGCTTGGCCTCTACCGGTGCTGCGGCTAACACCGCTTTGAAAGCCACTTCAATTCTGCCGGTGGCATCTTCAGGATGATTGTTGATATAAATCCCTAGGGTTAAACGGTCACGGCTGGCACTCTCAGATAGCAACACGCTTGCCGTTTGGTGTATTAAACGGTCACTCGGCGGTGAACAAGGTTTCCCCAATGGAAACATAAGGCCACGCAACAGCCAAGCTACAGGACGCAGCGGTAATTTCCAATAAATCGCCAATAACGCTTGTTGGGCACGGTACAACGTATGCTGGCACGCCCAATGCAGCAACGGCAAATCGTCTTTAAGACAACCTTGATTTTGATAATGCTTGAGCACGCACGAACACAAATACAGATTGCTGAGCACATCGGCAAAACGCCCCGACAAGCGTTCTTTGCGTTTCAATGAGCCACCCAGTGTTAGCAAGGCAAAATCCGCCAATAGTGCAAAGCCCACGCTCAAACGGGTAATGTGTTGATAATACCGCCTGGTGTCATTATCGCCAGGGGTTTTAATAAAGCGGGCATCGGTTAAACCAAACCACAAGGCAGCCACTTTATTGCGCCCCCAAAAACCAATATGCTGGAATAATAAACGGTCAAATTCGGCCAGATTGCCTTGCTGTATGGCGGCCATTTCCTGTTGTATGTACGGGTGACAACGGATTGCACCTTGGCCAAAAATCATCAGCGTGCGGGTTAAAATATTAGCACCTTCCACGGTAATACTGACTGGAATCACCTGATATAAACGTCCCAAATAATTTTTAGGCCCAAGGCAAATACCCGAACCGCCTTGTATATCCATCGCATCATTCACCACACGGCGCATACGTTCGGTGAGTTCATATTTTAATATGGCGGAAATCACCGCCGGTTTTTGGCCATTATCCAGAGCGGCATTGGTCACACACCGCGCGGCATCTAATATATACGTCTCACCGGCCATGCGTGCCAACGGTTCTTCTATGCCTTCAAATTCACCAATGGGCAGGTTAAATTGCTTGCGGATACGTGCGTAAGCGCCGGTGTTACGGCACACTAATTTACCCGCACCCACACTGAGCGCAGGCAATGAAATGGCGCGTCCGGTACTCAAACTTTGCATGAGCATTTTCCAGCCGTTGCCCACTTGGGCCACGCCACCAATAATCCAGTCCATCGGAATAAACACGTCTTTGCCCCAGTTAGGGCCGTTTTGGAAAGCAGAGTCTAGCGGATAATGACGGCGGCCTATGGAGACACCTTTGGTATCAGTGGGTATCAAAGCCACGGTAATGCCAATATCTTGCACGTCACCGATGAGCTTGTCAGGGTCATAGAGCTTAAAGGCCAAGCCTAAAACACTGGCCACAGGGCCTAGGGTGATATAGCGTTTTTCCCAATTTAAGCGTATGCCCAGTACGTTGCGCTTGCCGTTAAACGTGCTGCGGCAGACGATGCCTGTATCAGGGATGGCGCTGGCATCGCTACCGGCATGGGGGCCTGTTAAAGCAAATGCAGGGATTTCTTCACCGCTGACCAAGCGGGGTAAGTAAAAGTTTTTTTGCTGTTCCGTACCGTAGTTAAGCAGCAGTTTTGCAGGCCCTAAGGAATTAGGTACCATCACGGTTACCGCCGCCGTGGTGCAGCGGCTGGCTATTTTCATTACAATGATTGAATGTGCGGTTTCAGAAAACGCCAATCCACCGTAGTTTTTGGGGATGATAATGCCGCAAAACTTGTGCTGCTTAATGTAGTCCCAGACTTCTTTGGGTAAGTCGTTACGGTGGTGGGTAATATCCCAGTCATCGAGCATGGCACACAGGGTTTCAACAGGGCCATCAATGTAAGCTTGCTCTTTGGCCGTTAATTGAGCGGCGGGTAAATTTTGTAAAATACGCCAATCCGGATTACCCGAAAATAATTCGGCATCCCACCAGGTATTACCGGCATCTAAGGCTTCTTGTTCGGTTTTAGAAATAGGTGGCAAGGCTTTTTTCATCCATTGAAACAGCCAGCGACTGACCAGATGACGGCGAATAGCAGGTATGTTAAGTGGTATAAAAATACCTAAGTAACACGCCCATAGACTTTGATTGAAGGGGGTTAAACCTTGAAATAAAAGATAATCTGCTAGTAACACGCCCACGACTAAGGTTGCAACAGGGATACAAATTCTGTAATAAAACAGGATTGATACGGTAATCAACAGCGCCAATAGCCAGAACATTGTTATTCCCCTTTTATAGGGTGATAATCTTCCGTCATTATTTCAGCTCCTATAATGAGTACGAGAGCGGTAACAGGAGAATCCTATTACCGCCTGTTTAACTAAGTTTTAAGGCGTTAAAGGTGAGGCTGTAGGCAATGCACGGAAATATTCGTACATTGCTTTTAAATCAGTTGTACTTAGATTTTGGTAAACTGGCCACGGCATTACTTGAATTATTCGCGTTGCATCATGTGGATCTTTACCCGTCCGCATCACATTTATAAACTCATCTTTCGTTAAGCCCGCTGGCTTCCCACTGATATCGGGTCTGAGATTATCTGCGGTATATCCTTTAAAAGCGATAACTTCAGGCGTTGTTGCTGTGGCTGGTTTAGCGGCGATGGCACCAAATATTCTGCCGCCACCAAGATATCTAGCAAAATCGATAACGGCCACTTCACCCTTAAAAGGATCTCCAGATGAGTAAACACTACTGGAAGGCGGTGTGGTTTTTGTTGGTGCGACATGGCAACTGTTGCAATTGCCAATAGCGTTGACCAAATAGCTACCGGTTCTAACTAATCCGATATTTTTTTTCTTTAAGTTAAGTACTACGCCTGGCGGATTATACGGGATGACAGGATTCCACCCGTTGTTGGCCATTACCGTTGCACTAAAAGATAATGAGCCAATTGCTATTACAGGGATAATCAGTTGACATGAAAAATTAATAAGTTTGTTTAGCATGATTTTTTCCTTATTTATGAATTAAGAGTGTATTTAGCTTAAATTGCCCAAGCGCGACTTTGGGATTAACTAATAAAACCGCTTATAATTCTGTTCTGACTTATTTGAACACAGTGATATTCTCCACACTGAATTCTAATGCTACACCTAAAACAGGGGCTTAACAATATTACAAGCCTCGTTATAATCTTAAATAAAAAACACTAATTTCTTAACGGTTTGCCAGTTTTTAACATGTGCTCTAACCTAGCTAACGTACCGGCTTGCTTGGTCAGTGTTACAAAGGCATTCAGCTCCAACTCAAGCATATCAGCTTCCGACAGCGGTTCGGTGATATCGCAATCACCACCACTTAATACATAAGCCAGTTGTGTGGCCACGCTTACATCGTACTCGGTGGCTTTACCTTGCGCCTGCAAACTGTTAACCTCCATCAGTAACAATACATCAGCGGTTTTACCAGGCAAGGGGTAAACACTCGGCTGTGGTGGTGTATAATTTTTGCTCAACAGCAACGCCTTAGCTTTGGCATCCGCCAGCAAGCGATTTTTATTCATGCTAATGCCATCGCTGGCACTTAAAAATAACAGTTCTTTGGCTTCTGCGGCTGATTTAGATACCTTGGCCAGCCCCAGGGTTTCAAAAGCTTTGACTACCGGCGGCACTGGGCCTTTGGGCAATTTGGCAAAATTCAGCCAGCGGCGTAAATATTCTTTGCAACCGCCCCAGCCAGGGATAAGACCAACACCCACTTCCACTAAACCCATATACAATTCGGCATGAGCCTGGATCGCATCGCAATGTAACAGGATTTCGCAGCCACCGCCCAACGCCAAACCAGAGGGCGCTGCAACCACCGGAAAAGGCGCGTATTTTAACGCCTGATAAGTGTGTTGGCCTTGGCTGATTAATAATTCCACCGCCGACCAATCCTGATGATGAATAGCCTTAATCAATAAGCCTAAATTGGCACCGGCAGAAAAATGTTCGCCGTCATTGTGTATCACCAAGGCGCTAAAACCGGCATTCACCTTATCAATACTGTGCCGAATCAACGCCATGCTGTCCATATCCAGCGTGTTCATTTTGCTGTGGAACTCCAGACAAGCCACGCCATCGCCAATATCCCATAAACTGGCCGAGGCATTGCTTAAGATAGTCGGGTGCAGGCGTTTCATATCGGCCAGTTGTAACAAGGCTTTGTCACGACGCACCGGCTGATACACACTGGTTAAGGTAGCAAAATGCAACTGCCCCGTATTAACCAGATACAAGGCTTGTTTATTGCGCAATAACGCCGGCACTGGGCGTTGTTCTGCCTGTAGTCTAGCCACAAAGTTGTCCACACCGATGCGATCCAGCAACTCAAACGGCCCGTATGCCCAATTGTAACCATCGCGCATCGCTGCATCTACGGTGACGATATCGTCGGCAATCTCCGGTATTAAACTTGCGGCATACTGCAAGGTTTGGGATAACACCCGCCAAGCGTATTGAGACAGCTTATCCGGTGCCACCAGCAATGCGGCTAAATTGTCAGTTTTAGGCGCGTCGATTTTATGGCTAGGGCTGTATTCGCCGGTACGCAAATTAATCGATTCTTTAATATGCTGAGTATTTAAACGGTAAAAGCCGCCTTTGGCTTTTCTGCCGGTAAATCCTGCCGCAATCATATCTTGTACGCGTTGCGCCAGCTGACTGATGGCCTGAAACGCATCGTCAGGCGGCAAGGCGTGGCTCATGCTGTGCAAAATCGGTGGAATTAAATCCAGACCGATTAAATCCAGCAAACCAAACACGCCGGTTTTAGGGATGCCAAACGGTGTGGATAATATGCTATCGGCTTGCTCTACACTTAGTTCCAGCTCAATCGCCTCCAAAATAGCGCATTGCAACCAGTAAATACCGATGCGATTAGCGATAAAACCTGGGGTGTCGTTGCACAACACGCAATTTTTACCCAGTTTTACATCGGCAAAATCTGTAACGGTGTTGATGAGATCAGGGCGCGTGTTTACAGCCGTTACCAATTCTAATAAGCGCATGTAACGTGGCGGGTTAAAAAAATGACTGATCATAAAGCGTTCGGCAAAGCCCTCGCCCAGGCCGTCTACCAATACCGCTAACGGTAAGGTAGAGGTATTGGAAGAGATAATGCAATCTTTATGACATACCGTTACTAATTTTTGGTACAACGCTTGTTTAATCTGCGGTTTTTCGACCACAGCTTCAATCACCCAATCCACATCAGCCAATAACGCTAAATGATCTTCAATATTGCCAGGGGTAATTAAGCGGGCATTGCTGGGGTGCATAAAAGCGGCGGGGTCGGCTTTAAGCAACTTTTGGATGGCGGTTTCAGCAATTGCGTTACGATTGCTGCCTTGCTCAGGGACAATGTCTAGTAAATACACAGGAGTACCGGCATTGGTAAACTGTGCCGCAATAGCCGCCCCCATAACGCCTGCGCCGATAACGGCAACTTTATTGATGGCCATTAGATTGCCTCCAAAAGCGTGGCAATGCCTTGGCCACCTCCTATACACTGCGTGGCCAAGGCGTATTGTTTGCCTTCGCGTTGCAACAAGCTAGCCGCCTTGCCAACAATACGCGCCCCCGTTGCGCCCAAAGGATGACCTAACGCCAGTGCGCCACCATCCAAATTAAGTTTGTCCAAGGCTATTGGCAATTTTTGCAGCACCGCTAACGCTTGCGCAGCAAAGGCTTCATTCAGTTCGACAATATCAATATCTTCCAGTTTTAATACCGCACGCTGCAAAATTTTATGGGTTGCCGCCACAGGCCCCATGCCCATGATGTCAGGTTCACAGCCAGAGACGGCGGTGGCTTTAATACGCGCCATTTTTTTCAAACCGTGCGCATCGGCGTAATCCTCACTGCACACTAACACAGCGGCTGCGCCATCGGTAAGCGGTGAAGAAGTGCCTGCGGTTACTGTGCCGTCTTTTTGAAAAGCTGGTGGCAGTTGCTCTAAATCATGCACGGTAGAATCGGGGCGTAAACAACTGTCTTTGCTCATGCCGGCAATGGTGATAATTTCGCCGTCCAACCGACCTTGTTGCTGAGCTAAATAGGTTTTTTGCTGGCTGGATAAGGCGAATATTTCCTGATCAATACGATCAATTTTATAGCGCCGTGCCAGATTTTCTGCGGTATTGCCCATGCTCATATAAGCCTGTGGGAAACGCTCGTAAAGGGCAGGATTGGGCATAAAGTTATAACCGCCCATCGGGATGCGGGTCATCGATTCAACGCCAGCACAAATAAACACCTCACCGGCATTCATTTGGATAGCACCGGCAGCAATGTGAATAGCCTGCATGGACGAGCCGCAAAAGCGGTTGAGCGTCATACCCGCTACTGTGACCGGCAAATCGGCCAAGAAAACCACTAAGCGGGCTAAATTCATGCCTTGCTCAGCCTCTGGGAACGCGCAACCTAAAATTAAATCTTCAATATCCTCAGGATTAACGCTGGTTTTGGCCATTAAGCCTTTGACAACTTGTGCAACTAAGTCGTCTGGGCGTATTTTGCTTAATAAGCCTTTGTGCGCAGGTGCGAAAGGGGAGCGACAATAACCGGCAATAACAACGTTTTTCATTGTGTATTCTCCTGTAAAGGTTGATTCGGTGAGTTAACAGCCCATTAATTGGCACTGTTATCGCATAGTTGAAGCATACTCCAATAGACACAAGATGTTTAAAAATGTTTCATTTTTAGGGGGTAGATTGTCCATAGAAAACACAAAAACACGAAAAAGGGTGTCATCAGCCACTAATAAGCCTCGCCACTTAAATCATCGTACTTTTCAGCCAGCTGCAACAAGACTACCAATGCCCCAGCACCACCGTGTCTAGGGGGTGCCGAACAAAATGCCAGTACGTATCTGTGCTGTCTTAGCCAACTATTCAGATTGTTTTTTAATACCGGATGATTGTCTGGTGAACGATAGCCTTTACCGTGGATAATATGCACACAGCGTCTGCCGTTTTCCACGCTATGATGCAAAAATTGTATTAACTGTTGCTTAGCCGCCGCACTGCTTAAGCCATGCAAATCAATTTCTGCATCTTGGCCAAAATAGCCTTGCCGCAAGCGTTTGAGCACATTTTTTTGTAAGCCATCGGCACTAAAACTCAAGGTATCTTCAATACTGAGTTTTTCCAGCACGGTGTCATCATGGGCTAAAAAATAATCGTCTATGGTTATCTGTTGGCGTTTAGGCACAGGCTTGGTTTTAACAGGTTGATTAAGTAATACTTTGTCGCTGTTAATTAACTGCACCTTGCCCACTGTATTTCTAAACAAGTGACTATCTTCTGAACTAATATTTTTTTTTGGCACGAAAGCTGATTTTGTTGGCTATAGTTGCTAGTATGTTTGATTTTATAGCGTATTCCGCTTTAGAGCGATTGATAAATGCACATTTTGTTGAGTAATGATGACGGGTATCTTGCCGAGGGTTTGACGGCATTGGCGGATGCGTTACGTAGCTACGCCACTATTACCGTGGTAGCACCGGATAGAAACCGCAGTGCTGCCAGTAATTCCTTAACATTGGAAATGCCACTGCGTGCCACTGAAACTGAAAATGGTTTTATAAAAGTCGATGGTACGCCCACCGATTGCGTGCATTTGGCGATTACCGGTTTACTGGCCAAAGAACCCGATATGGTGTTTGCTGGCATTAATCACGGTGGCAATTTAGGCGATGATGTGTTGTATTCGGGCACAGTGGCCGCCGCTACCGAAGGCCGTTTTTTAGGCTTGCCAGCGGTCGCTATTTCTTTAGTGGGTTATCCTGCGGTACATTTTGAGACCGCCGCCCACGTTGCCATAACCTTGTTGCAACAACTTATCAAGCAGCCTTTACCTAAAGATACTATTTTGAATGTTAACGTACCGGATATTCCGCTAAACGAATTAAAAGGTTATCAGGCCACGCGCCTGGGTCAACGCCATAAATCCGAGCCTGTGATCACCAGCACCGATCCACGAGGGCGCTTAATCTATTGGGTAGGGCCGCCTGGTGCTGAGCAAGATGCAGGAGAAGGTACTGATTTTTATGCGATTAATGCAGGTTACGTCTCGGTTACACCGCTGCAACTGGATTTAACCTGGTACGATCGTATTCAACAAGTGCAAGCCTGGTTACCAACGGTTAATACGCAATGATGCCGCATTTGCAAGGCATTGGCATGACATCCCAGCGTACCCGTGATCGTTTAATTACACGCTTATCAGAGCAAGGTATTACCAATCAGAAAGTTTTGGACGTTATCAGTAAAACGCCTCGGCATATTTTTGTCGATGAAGCGCTAGACAGCAGAGCTTATGAAGATACTGCATTACCTATTGGCTATAATCAAACTATTTCGCAACCTTATATTGTTGCTAAAATGACCGAATTATTATTAGAGTTTGGTTATTTACAAAAAGTACTGGAGATCGGCACAGGTTGTGGTTATCAAGCGGCTATTTTGTCGCAACTGGTAGGCCATGTGTATACGGTTGAAAGAATTTTACCTTTGCAGCGCAAAGCAATAAACAATCTACGAGAATTAAAACTTAAAAACATCAGTTATTTGCACAGTGATGGCGGCAGTGGCTGGCCAGATTATGCGCCGTTTGATGGCATTATTGTGACTGCGGCACCGCCAATTATTCCACAAACACTGTTACAACACTTGGTTATTGGCGGTGTTATGGTTATTCCTGTTGGTAATGATATTAGCCAAAAGCTCTATCGTGTTGTGCGTAAAGTAGATGGTTTTTCTATTGAGACACTCGAAAATGTCAGTTTTGTACCCTTTTTATCGGGTAAAGAATAACGTGTTACTCAACGTTCGGTTTTTTTATAAATGAGGTTTACTATGAAACATGCACAATGGCTGATTAGCGTTATCGGTTTTTGCGCAATGACGCACGTTTACGCTGCTGAGATTTTTAGCTTTTTAGACAGCAAAGAAGAAAGTCGGGAATCGTTCGGGGCAATTAATAACAGCACTGACTTTTGGGGTACGGATCAAAGTGCGAGCGCTAATGACGGCAGTCAATTAGTCGGTTTTCATATTAATACTAATGGCAGCGTTAGTCGAACAGCGTATCCTAATTCTTATATTGCTGATCTTAAGCCGAAAAACAGTGAAATTTCACACGGTTTAGATAACGCCAGTGGTTATGTAGAGCAAGTTTGGCCTTTACCAAATGGCGATGTTTTATTTACTAGCGAAATTCTTCCTAAACGCTCCAGTTATCTGTACAAATTCAATTCCAAAACCGGAACGGTGGGAAATAATCCGCCCAATTACGATAATAAACAAGCGCTGATGAACATGGGCGAACGCGGTGGCGTGCCGCAAGCGAACATTCGTAGTTTACATCACCGTTCTGTGTTGTTTGCTAAGCTACCCCATAATAAAACCGCATTATTTTATGGCGAATACAATGTCAGTGATAAAAACTGGGTGGCACTGTGGAAATCCACGACTATGGGGGATACTTGGGACAAAGTCATCGAGTGGAATACTGTCGGTCAGCAAACACGGAACATTCGTGGCATTGTACAAAATCCCTACAACGGCTGGATTTATATATTATTAGGCGATACCGATTCGGAATCCGCTATTATTGCCTGGGACGGCGTTTCAGTAGCACCGCTCGACAATACAGCACTTGATAAAATAGCTGATTATAAAGGTTGGAAAATTACCGCTGGCTCACAACGCGTAAGAACAGGAGATTTGGTTTTTACCCCACCCCCCAATGGTAAATGTGTTTGGATTCCCGATGTTGACACGCTGAAGCCAGGTGAAAAACTTTACGGACAACGGGCTAATTACGATTTAACAGGGCTTGAAGCTACTGGCGAAGTGCCTTATGTTGATCATATTCCGCCGATATTGGGCGCACGTAGCACTACCGGTAATATTTATTGGGCTTCTTTTAGAGACAGCCTTGCCACGGAAAAGAAACTTCATCTGTGGAAGTCAACTGACTCAGGTTTGCATTGGGGCTTAGCCGCTAAGGTGGATATTTATACCGATTGGACGGTTGTGCCGCAAAATTTACGTGTTTATGGGCTGGTGACACAAGATCAAATTACCGATACCTTAAGCCTTAATGGCCGTGATCTTGAGTTTGTTGCCACGGGCAAAAAAATAGGCAGTACGGCTAATTTTCTTAGCAAAACAACCGGTTTACATAACCCGACAGTTACAATGCCAGATACCGCAGCAACGCGATTAGGTCTGAGCAGCATTATTGAGGTGACTAAAAACGATAATAATGCCGCTGACAGTAAAGCCGTTATTATGGGCGCACCAACACACGGTTCTGTGCTGCCGTCTTGTTGTGGCAGTATTGAATACACGCCCAATCGTGGTTTTGCAGGCACAGACAGCTTTCGTTACGCTTTGCAAAATGCGGCCGGGCTTTCTAATACATCGACAGTGGATGTTGCTGTGCTGTACTCTAAAAACGACACCTACACCGGCGTTGCCAATAGCGCTAGCAGCCAAACTTTTTCAGTGACGGCGCTTAACAGTATTGGTAAAAATGACTTTCCTGTAGACTTTATTGGGCGTACATTTGCTGTCAGCAGTCGCATAAAAAGAATTGGCGGCACGGGCAAGGCGTATATTGCGTTAAAACTTAATACCACAACAGGGGCTTTTAGTTATACACTTACTACACCTGTTTTAGCGTTAACAAATGCTCAAAAACAAGCCGCTAAGCGAGGCGTATACCAATTCACATACAATACAACAGCCAATGGTGTATCAACATTGCCAGCGACAGTTACCATAACGATTAAATAGTTACAGCGTTTTCAACGTAGGACAGTTACAGCCACCGTTCGTGCTGAGCTTGTCGAAGCATGAACGGCACACTTCGACAAGCTCAGTGCGAACGGTTACGCTGTAACTATTGAACTGTGAAAACGCTGTAACTGTGATGTATTTGTTCCGCGCGATAGCATACTAACTGCGCACCGTGCGTTGGCTAAAAAGCCGTTGACTTAGGATTCAACAAACGCACGAAGAGTAGTTTTAACAATCTAACCGATAAATCAATGCCGCTTCAGTGGTAGGATCGTGTTGTATAAGGCAAGATACTGCTTGGCACTTTGTTGCCAGGAAAAATCAGCACTCATGGCATTTTTTTGCATGTCTTCCCAAATATCGCACATGTCATACAAAATTAAAGTGCGTTTGATGGCTTCCATTAACGCACTGGCATTGGCAGCGTTAAACACCACACCGGTTGCGGTGTTATTAGCGATGGTTTCTGGAATGCTGTCAATAACCGTATCCGCCAGGCCACCGGTTTTTCTAACAATAGGAATAGTACCATAACGCTGGCTGTACATTTGGTTTAGACCACACGGCTCAAAACGTGATGGCATTAAGAAAATATCGGCACCGGCTTCAATTAAATGCGCTAATGCTTCATTATAGCCAATAGTAATAGACATTTTGCCAGGGTGTAAGTCCATTAGGTGGTGTAACTGCTGCTCATAGACTTTGTCGCCACTGCCCAATAAAACAAATTGCACCGGCATGGTTAATAATTCTGGCAGGCAGTCTAAAATTAAATCAATCCCTTTTTGCTCTACCAATCGACTAATTAAGCCAATTAGCGGTATGTTATTGTTGATGGGTAAGGACAGCTGATTTTGTAGGGCGGTCTTATTGTCTTGCTTTTGGTTTAAAGTGTCGCTGTTATAGTGTTTATGCAGATAACTATCGGTTTCAGGATTCCACTCATTAACATCAATACCGTTAATAATGCCGAGTAAACGTTCGTTGTGGTGGCTTAATAAACCTTCAAGTCCGTAACCAAATTCTGCATTCTGAATTTCTTGTGCATAGCTTGGACTAACGGTGGTAATGCGATCAGCATATACTAAGCCGCCTTTAATAAACGATAACATGCTATGAAATTCCAAGCCTTCCGGTTGCCATAATTGCCCTGGTAGGTTCAAGGATGTCAGTACGCTGGAGGGGAACAAGCCCTGATAAGCCAAGTTATGAATAGTAAAAATACAGGCAGGGCGGTTATCTTCCAATGATAACAAGGCAGGCACCAGACCGGTTTGCCAATCGTTGCAATGCACAATATCGGCTTGCCAATCCAGTTGCGCTCGGTTCATGGCCACTTCAACGGCAATCTGGCATAGCAAAGCAAAGCGTTCGGCATTATTGCTCCACGGATTGCCCAGTTCATCAACATAAGGATTACCGGCTTGTTGAAAAAATTCAGGGCAATCAATTAACCATACCGCAATCAGGCTACCTGGCATGTGGGTTTCCAATATTTTAATGTCGCGGTTATCTATGCGTAATGAGCATCTGACATACACCTTGGAAAAAGTTTTTATGGCCTGGTAATACGGCATAATAATTTTAATATCCTGACCTAATTCGGCCAAGGCTTTAGGCAAGCTGCCGGACACGTCGGCTAAACCGCCCGTTTTAATAAAAGGATGAGCTTCGCTGGTAACAAAAAGTATTTTTTTCATGGTGTTTTTTCAGGTTCTCTTAAGATTTCTTACAATTTTAACGGTACTTGATAGCAAACCACCAACGCTCTGTTAAGATACAAGCAATTCTATTCTGCGGTGATTGTAAATGTATTGTAATTTAGAACTTGAATACTGTGTTCACGAAAGACTAAAATTGCCGCCCCAAATACTCGCAGTAAACCCAATAATTAATCAGCACGCCTAAGTTTGGCGCTTGCTATGAGGACAAATACACCTAGTTAGGGCGTAAAGATTTATGGAAAAAAAACTGTACCAAATAAAGCCAGGCACACCGTATCCTTCAGGCTCTAAGCTGAGTCACGGCGGGATTAATTTCTCAATTTTTAGTCGCCATACTACGCGCGTGGAATTATTATTATTTGATAGCTCGGACAGCGCAGAGCCGTTTCAAGTTATCGAATTACAGCGGGAAATTAATCGTACTTTTTTTTCTTGGCATGTGTATATATTGGATTTGCCCGTAGGCACTTGGTATGCCTGGCGGATGGACGGGCCGAATAATGTCCGTGAAACCGGTTTGCACTTTGACAAAGATAAGTTGTTGCTTGATCCGTGGGCGCGTGCGGTCAGTCATAAAAACTGGGATCGGGCGGCGGCGTGTAGAGCGGGTGATAATAGTACAACTGCGATGCGCTGTGTGGTGGTTGACGACAGCTATGATTGGCAAGGTGATACGCCGCTGCGGGTGAGTAGCGAGAAGTCGATTATTTATGAACTGCATGTAGGTGGTTTTACCAAGCACCCGTCTTCCAAAGTAACACACCCAGGCACGTTTTCGGGCTTGATAGAAAAAATCCCTTATCTGCAAGAGCTGGGTATTACTCATGTTGAATTATTGCCTGTTATGGCATTTGATGAGCAAGATGTACCGCATTCAACCGCCGCCTTAGGTTTAAAAAATTACTGGGGTTACAGCACGCACAGTTTTTTCAGTCCGCACCCAGGCTATTGCGTTACACCGGAACAGGGCACGCATATTCAGGAATTTCGTGATCTGGTAAAGGCGCTGCACAAGGCCAAAATAGCCATTATCATGGACGTGGTATTCAATCATACCTCGGAATCTGGCGTGGATGGGCCGATTATTAACTTCAGGGGTATTGGCGACAATATTTTTTATCATCATGATAAATATGATAAAAGTATTTTTCGCGATTATACCGGTTGCGGTAATACCATTAATGCCAATCACCCGTTGGTCACCCGCTTTATCATCAGTTGTCTGGAGTACTGGGTTAAGGAAATGCACGTTGATGGTTTTCGCTTTGATTTGGCCAGTGCCTTATCACGCGGTGAAGACGGCGAAGTGCTGCCCGACCCACCGGTGTTATGGGGTATTGAATTATCCAAGCGGCTAGCCAAAACCAAATTAATTGCCGAAGCCTGGGATGCGGCGGGTTTGTATCAGGTAGGGAGTTTTCCAGGTTACCGGTGGGCAGAATGGAATGGTATATACCGAGATATAGTGCGGCGTTTTGTGCGTGGTGATAAAGGTGTCATTAAAGATTTGGCCACCCGATTATGTGGCAGCAGCGATTTGTACGAGCACCAAGGACGTTTACCGATCAGCAGTATTAATTTTGTCACCTGCCATGACGGTTTTACCCTGAGCGATTTGTTCAGTTATAACCAGAAGCACAATCTGGCCAATGGTGAAGACAATCGCGATGGCTGTAATAACAGTAACAGCTTTAATTGCGGGGTGGAAGGAGCTACTAATGAAATTTCAATTTTGCGCCTACGCAGAAAATTGGCCAAAAATGTTTTTGCTATTTTGTTGCTAAGTCAAGGCGTACCCATGTTGTTGGCCGGTGATGAAATACTCAACAGTCAACAAGGCAATAACAACAGTTACTGTCAGGATAATGCTATTAGCTGGATTGATTGGCGAAAAACTCAGCAAAATGCGGATATTTTATGTTTTGTTCGTAATATGATTGCCTTGCGTAAACGTCATGCGTCTATTATGCGTCGGCGCTTTTTAACCGGCAAACTTGTGGAGGGCAGGGATATTGCCGATATTACCTGGCACGGTATTCAGGTTAATAAGCCGCTGTGGGATGACGCGGAGGCTCGATTATTGGCGTTTACCTTAGCAGGTTACGATGCCGAAGAGGCTGATCTGCACATTGTGATGAATATGTCCGATCAAGTAATAGCGGTAGAGTTGCCGCTGATAACCGGCAAGATATGGTATTTGGCGGTGGATACGGCTTTAGCATCACCGCACGATAATATTGCGCCAGAGCATCAGCAGTGTGTTACTAAACCGCATTATACGGTGGCGGCACAATCTGTTGTGGTGCTGGAAAATAAAGATGCGGGTGTGATGACATTGAAATAAAGTACGCAGTTGGCGCTTATCTGGCAGTTATGGATTAAGGATTCCACTGTTTCTGATTATCATAACGACTATGACGATGATTACGAAGATAATAAGCCACTCCCACCTATCATTACAGTGCGTCCAAGTAAGAAAAATAGACGTTAGGTTTTGGTTTTATTGTGAGAGTGGATTGTACTTTTAAATCGAACAAATGCTGCTTGTTGTTTATTCCCTTTGATATACTGCAGGGATGAAAATATATCTTGATAACTGTTGCCTGAATAGACCGTTCGATGATCAATCGAGTCCACGTGTTCATTTGGAGGCAGAGGCGGTAAAGGCCATTATTTCTTTATGCGGAGAAGGGCGGTGGTTGCTTGTTAGTAGTGATGTATTGGCTTTTGAAATTAATAATGCACCGGATATACAGCGTAAAAGAATTCTCCAATTGATTGGTCAACAATCAAGCAAAGTTATTCCCCTGACAGAGAGTATCAGGCAAAGAGCAAAAATCTATGAAACTTCGGGCTTGCAAGCGTTTGATGCCTTACATTTGGCAAGTGCTGAAGGTGAGGTCGATGTTTTTCTAACCGACATTCCGCACCCCTATTCATAATTTTATGA
The DNA here is from genome assembly GCF_900163755.1 of Crenothrix polyspora. Taxonomy (GTDB): domain Bacteria; phylum Pseudomonadota; class Gammaproteobacteria; order Methylococcales; family Methylomonadaceae; genus Crenothrix; species Crenothrix polyspora. The sequence continues at coordinate 35,936 of NZ_FUKI01000169.1, forward strand.
TTAAATTTAATTTAATAATTTCAGTACGTTATAAATTTGTCGAATTTTTGGCGTATTTTCAAAGTCATTTATATCAGCTTATATTTAAGAAAAAAAAACGAGAGATGAATTTTTCTTGTTTTAATTCGAAAGTCTAAAATCCAAAAAAATACTAAAATTCATTAAATATCAATATGTTATTTAAATGCTGAATTTTTATTTAGGGGTGCGGAATGTCGGTTCTAACAACAGATGACAAATTTTATAAAAAGGCACAACAGTTTTCCAGCTTAACCGTTAAAGTATTGAACCCGTTGCAATGGCTAGAAGAGGTTTTACCATGAGTGCTGTAATACATTACCCAACCGAGCATGAAATTCAGCAGCAAGCTTTTCAAGCACTACACAGCAGTCTTGGCGTAGTCGGTTTAATTAGGTTTATGCAACAGTATGACAAAGGCTACGGTAATTACACGCTTGATCGTCAGGAATGGCAAAAAACCTATAGCGTAGATAGTTTATTTGCTGAAATTAAAGCCACAATTCCTTCGATTTAGTAATATCTCCGTTCTTGTATGTGTTTGTTAGTCCAACAAGCTTCAGCATTACACCCGATCTAAGTCCTGAGCCTAAGAACGAGCGTAACACCGATTTACATTAGTGCGCTTTAAATCCGCTTAAAAATAATAGCCCCCAACGGTGGCAAAGTCAGATTAATCGATTGTAATTGGCTCATCCACGGCTTAGGTTCTGATACCGCCATGCCATTACCGGCATTACTGCCGTAGTAGTATTCGGAATCTGAGTTGAAAATCTCTTTGTAGATGCCCGCTTCAGGCACACCGATACGGTAATTGTGTCTGGGCACAGGGGTAAAATTAAGAATCACAATTAAATCTTCCAAATCACTCTTCCGGCGGTAACTGATGATGGATTGCTGTACGTCATGGCAATCGATCCATTCAAAACCGTCGCCTTCAAAATCATGCGCATACAGTGCCGGATGGCTTTTGTACAGCTGATTTAAGTCTTTTACCAAGGATTGTACGCCACGGTGATGTGGGTAATCCAATACGTACCAGTCCAGGGTTTTATTGGCGCTCCATTCGGTGCCTTGGCCAAATTCACAGCCCATAAACAACAGTTTTTTGCCAGGATAAGTGTACATCATGGTGTATAACAAGCGTAGATTGGCAAACCGCTGCCACATATCACCTGGCATTTTATTAATCATCGAGCCCTTGCCATGCACCACTTCATCGTGTGAGAAGGGCAGGGCGAAGTTCTCGGAAAAGGCGTATAACATGCCAAACGTCAGCTTGTCGTGATGATATTGCCGGTGGATAGGTTCTTGGCTCATGTAGCTTAAAATATCGTGCATCCAGCCCATATTCCATTTCATGGAGAAACCCAGGCCGCCTGTCCAGGTGGGGCGCGTTACTTGTGGCCATGAGGTGGATTCTTCGGCCATCATCACCGTGCCAGGGTGTTGCGAGTGAGTGACGGTGTTTAATTCCCGTAAAAACTCGATGGCTTCCAGATTCTCGTTACCGCCGTAGATATTGGGTATCCAGTCATTGGCTTCGCGTGAATAATCCAAATACAACATAGAAGCCACTGCATCCACGCGCAAGCCGTCGATATGGAATTCTTCCAGCCAGAACATGGCGCTGGCGATCAAAAAGTTTTTCACCTCGTTACGGCCATAGTTATAAATTAACGTGCCCCAGTCGCGGTGTTCGCCTTTGCGCGGATCGGCGTGTTCATACAAGGCACTGCCGTCAAAATTAGCCAAAGCAAAGGCATCTTTAGGAAAATGTGCCGGTACCCAATCTAAAATCACCCCCAGATTATTTTGATGACAGGTATCGACAAAAAACCGGAAATCATCCGGCGAACCATGACGACTGGTGGGAGCAAAATAGCCGGTGGTTTGGTAACCCCACGAGCCATCAAACGGGTGTTCAGTAATCGGCAGTAATTCAATATGGGTGTAACCCATAAATTTAACATATTCAACCAGCTCTACCGCTAATTCCCGATAGCTTAGAAAATTGCCCAACGGATCACGTCGCCACGAACCTAGGTGTACTTCGTATATCGACATTGGGGTATGTTGCCAATCACGTTGGCCACGTTGTGTTAGCCAGTGTTGATCTTGCCAACGGTAATTTTTTTCATCAACAATAATGGATGAGGTATTGGGGCGGAATTCAAATTGCTGGCCGTAAGGATCAGATTTCAGCAAAATCTCGTTACTGTAACGGTTTAAAATTTCAAACTTATACAAACAACCAATGCTTAACCCTGGAATAAATAATTCCCAGATACCGCTTCCGCCCAAGCTACGCATCGGGTGGCAACGGCCATCCCAGTGATTAAAATCACCGACTATGCTCACTCTACCGGCATTGGGAGCCCATACCGAAAATAATACCCCGTCGATACTGTCTATACTGTGTAAATGGCCGCCGAGTTTTTGGTAAATATGCCAATGTTTGCCCTCACCAAATAAGTGCTGATCGAAAGCCGGTAATTGTGCGGTAAAATCATAAGGGTCATAATTTTCATGGGCTTGCTGATTTTTATCGGTCCACGCCAGTGTGTAATGTGCCGGTAATGTATCCGCGTTAACAGGCGCGATAAAAAAATCTGTACCGACGACACGCTCAAAAATGACATCATTGTTACCTAATCGCACAGTTTCTGCCGATGGCAAATACACGCGGATGTGTAACTGACCATCCACCTCATGACGACCCAGCACCGCAAACGGATCATGGTGTTTGGCATCGGCTATTTTTGTAAAATCGGCATTAAGTGGGTTTGTTGGCACTGGAATAGCCTCGGCTGTGGGTTGCAATGAGGTTTTTGTGGCGGTTTTTTGTGGCTTAGCCGATTTTTTGGCTATTTCGCTGGCAACAACGGCGGCAGGTTCGGGCGCTATAACAGGCGTAGCCGGTGTTTTAGTTTTGGTGCTGCGCGTGGCTTTGGGGGCTACAGCTGGAGGTAATTCCGGTGTTTCCGTGGGAGCTGTCGCATTATTTGTTTTTTTTGTAGTTTTTTGCACTTGTAAGAGTCCCGCTGTAGTATAGAATAATCGCTACGCAGATGTTACCAAACACCACCATAGAAGTGAATCTATTCATCAGGAGATTACGCATGCCAAGCTCAAATCAACAAAATACTCATCAATTAGCCCGAAACACTATCGCGTTAATCTTGGCCGGCGGTCGGGGTTCACGGTTGATGAATATGACGGACTGGCGTGCTAAGCCCGCCGTACCGTTTGGCGGTAAGTTTCGGATTATCGATTTTCCCTTATCCAATTGCGTTAATTCCGGCATACGCAAGATAGGCGTATTAACCCAGTACAAGGCGCATTCATTAATTTTGCATATCCAACAAGGCTGGGGATTTTTACGCGGCGAGTTTGGCGAATACGTGGAATTATTTCCCGCGCAACAGCGCCACGATGAAGACTCCTGGTATAAAGGCACCGCCGATGCGGTATTTCAGAACATTGATATTTTACGCACTCGCAAGCCCAAACATATTTTAATTTTGGCCGGTGATCATATTTACAAAATGGATTATGGCGCGATGCTGGCGGATCATGTTGAAAAAAATGCTGATTTAACAATAGGTTGCATAGAAGTCTCGCTGGAAGAAGCCACTGCGTTTGGCGTGATGGATGTCGATGCTAATCGTCGGGTAAAAGCGTTTGTGGAAAAGCCGGCCAATCCGCCAGTTATGCCAGGGCGTACCGATACCGCATTGGCATCAATGGGTATTTATATTTTTAACGCCGACTTTTTGTATGAGCAATTGATTAAAGATGCTGATACCAAAGGTACAACGCACGATTTTGGTAAAGATATTATCCCTGCCGTGATTGACAAATACATGGTCAATGCCTATCCCTTCTTAGATTTGCAAAGCGGCGAACAAAGCTATTGGCGCGATGTAGGTACAATTGATGCCTATTGGTCGGCTAATATGGAATTGATTGGCGTTAAACCCAATATGAATATTTATGATAAAGCGTGGCCTATCTGGACTTACCAAGAACAATGCCCCCCCGCTAAATTTGTGTTTGACGACGATGACAGACGCGGTGAAGCGGTGGATTCTATGATTTCCGGTGGTTGCATCGTATCGGGTGCGAAAGTACGGCATTCGTTGTTGTTTTCCAATGTACGGGTTAATTCTTACACCACGGTGGAAGATACCATTGTGTTGCCACAGGTGAATATTGGTCGCCATTGCCGTATTACCAAAGCCATTATTGAAAAAGGCTGTGAAGTGCCAGAAGGCACGATTATTGGTGAAAACAGAGCCGATGATGAAAAACGTTTTCACGTCAGTCCCGGCGGTGTGGTGTTGGTGACACCGGATATGTTAGGGCAAAAATTGCGTTATGTTCGCTAAATAGCCCGGAAGTTTTGTGGTTGGTTTTTCAGCAGCATTAGACAGATGTAATCAGGGAATTTAGAAACAATGAATGATATTTTAAACACGCGTCGTGCCGGAGTGTTATTGCACATCACGTCGCTGCCCGGCAATCAGCAACAAGGTGATTTGGGGCAGGAAGCCTATCATTTTGTTAATTTTTTGCATGAAACAGGTGTGAGTGTATGGCAAACATTGCCGCTAGGTGTTACCCATTATGATGGTTCGCCGTATCAATGTTTGTCTGCACACGCCGGTAACCCTGGGCTAATTAGCTTAGATGGGTTGGTTCAGCAAACCTGGTTGTACGCGCCGGTGAATTCTGCCAGCTATTCTGATGTCGCCGACCATGACAGAGCGTATCTCTTGACGGAAGCGTTTCATGGTTTTAGCCAACGGGCGAGTGCTGTACAAAAAAAGGCTTTTAAGCAATTTTGCTTAGATAAGGCGTTTTGGCTGGAGGATTTTGCGTTGTATACGGTATTGCGCCAAGAGTTTGCGCAGCAATGCTGGAATCAATGGCCACAGGCTTTAAAAGAGCGTGACACTAAAGCATTGGCTGCGGCACAGCGTAAATTTAAGCGCCAGATTGAGGTAATTAAATTTCAGCAATATGTGTTTTTTACCCAGTGGCTGGCGTTAAAAGCTTACGCTGAGCAAAAAAATGTGTATTTATTCGGCGATATTCCCATTTTTGTGTCTTACGACAGCGCCGATGTGTGGGCGAATCGACAGGTATTTAAGCTGGATGCGTCGGGTGAAATGCTGGTGGTGGCGGGTGTGCCACCGGATTATTTCTCCGAAACCGGACAGCGTTGGGGTAATCCGCATTACAACTGGGAGTATTTGCAAGCCACCGGTTTTGCCTGGTGGCTGGACAGAATGCAAACCCAGCTGGAACAGTTTGATGTGCTGCGTATCGATCATTTTCGTGGTCTGGAAGCGGCCTGGGAAATCCCTGCACACGAGGAAACCGCGATACACGGCACTTGGGTAACCGCACCAGGCAAACCCCTGCTAGCGGCGATTATGGCTAAATTTGGCCAGATTGCTTTAGTAGCAGAAGATTTGGGCATTATTACTGCGGAAGTTGATGCCTTGCGTGATGATTTCCAGTTACCGGGTATGAAGATTTTGCAATTTGCTTTTGGTGGCGGTGCAGACAATCCCTATTTGCCGCATCGGCATGAGAAGAACTCCGTGGTGTATACCGGCACGCATGATAACGACACCACCGTGGGTTGGGTGGATAAGTTAACTGATGATGAGCGCCGGTATATCAATGAGTATTTGGATTACCCACAAGTGCCTTTGCATTGTGCGTTAATTCATGCAGCGTTGGGTTCGGTAGCTAATTTGGCCATTATTCCGATGCAGGATATTTTGGAATTGGGTACGGAACATCGCATGAACACGCCGGGCACTACCGAGGGCAATTGGCACTGGCGTTTCCAATGGCAGCAATTAACGCCGGAGCGGGTGGCTCGATTGACGCATTTAGTGGGTTTGTTTAATCGTCGTGCGTAAGCCGCATTTTTTCAGTCATCATCCTTGGTGGCGCTTTTGCTGATGGGTAACAACGGGATGTTATAGGTTGCTATAATGTCCTGAATTTGTTTTTGATATTTGTTAATGAGTTTGTCCAGCAAGGCTTTCTTGTCTTTATCACTCTTGCGCACACCCATTGACATGGGGAAATCAAACTTTAACTTGGTCGATGATTTCATCGGCACGACGTTATAGGTATTTTTCGGGCTTTGTGAGATGACGTAGCCTGCCATTGGCCCCCATAAAATCACCATATCAATTTTTTTTGCTTTTAAATCCTGGTCTATTTGCATGGCGACATTGTTGTTTTCGTCGCTGGTCATGCTTTGGTACGGAATGCCTTGATCTAATAAACCGCTTTGCTGTAGCCAAGTGGTGCCAGGGCCTCTGTCAAACATGGCGATTTTCAATTTTTCCTGTTTTTCTAGCGGCAGATGGGTTAATTGTGCAGCATCTTGAGTCACCTCATCATAGCCACGGCCTTTGGCCATTAATAGCACGTAGGTGGATTGGTAGTAAGGCTCAGTCGTTAGCGCCATGTCGTAGCCGGTCGGCAAGCCCATGACCACATCGCATTTAAAGTCCTTGGAATCGACGATTTTGTCATTGACCGGTGCATTCAAGGTGTTACGGATAAAACCAATGCGCTGGGGTAGCCAGGTATATTCCAGGGTTTGCCCCAAATCTTTGGCGAACAGTTCGGCTATCTTGTTTTCAAAGCCATCCTGTTTTTTGCTGGAGTAAGGCGGATTGAGCGGGTCGGCGCAGACTTTAAATTTTTCCGCTGCTGTCGCGTTAAGGCTAACGCCAAGCAAAATAATACCGCTGATAAATGTGTTAACGTGGGGCAGGGTAATCTGCATTAGTTTTCCTTGTGTGTAGCCAGTAACAATAGCAATAGTTTACTGGATAAACTTTTAAAATAAAGCCTTGAAAATTAATTAGTACATTTTGAGTAACACCAAAACCAAATACCTGTAGTATTTGCAACTTTTGACATCTTACCTGTTGCTCATCTGTGTTTATCCATCATAAAATGCCTCTCTTAATTTATACGCTATAGGAATAATCAATGTCAGATTCAATTTGGTTTAGAACCGCAGAAGCCACGGTATTTTCCAGTGATGGCCAAGGTACTGATGCCATGCCGGAAATATTAATCGGTAACGTAAAAGGCCCGGCTGGTCATGCGTTTGCTAATTTAATGGGACAAACCGAAGGCCACACGCGCATGTTTGCTATTCGCGCATGCAACCAACAAGTCAAGCCAGCCACTATCATCGTGCCTAAAGTCACTATGAAATCGAGTGCTTACATCAATTTATTCGGTGGCCCCGTACAGTCTGCTATTGCTGATGCGGTATTAGACAGCGTGATAGCTGGTGTTATCCCCGCAGACCAAGCTAATGATCTGTGTATTATTGCTATGGTATGGATTGCGCCTGAATGCGCCACCAATCCTGATTTAGATCGCAAAGACTTATACCGTACCAATTACGAAGCCATGAAATTGGCTATTTCTCGTGCCATGAGTAATTCTCCAAGCATTGAAGAATTAATTGCTAACCGCACTAAAATTGTCCATGAAATGTACGATCCAGAAACTGGCGAGTCGCAGTGGTAAGTGTTTGCCTAGCCGTTTAGAGTAATCGGGCTACTGGCTTAATAAGGGACAACATGGAGGTTGGGTTAAACGCTTTTTTCAACCCATCCTTTCCAAGGCAGTGTAAATGGTGGGTTGCCAACAGCAGGTAGCCCAACCGACTTGAATGTTGTTATTTTTTGTCCCACATTAATGAATAGCCTACAGTCTGTAGATACGGCATAGAAATTTGATATACCTCGCTGGTTTTATATTTTACAATTCAGTTGGATGTGTAGAGTCTCTGGTTTTTCTTACCGTGCTGTAAGAAAGCCACCCTAAATATAATAAGTAAGTTTTGGAGGGTAATATGTTTAAAATTCGCTCATTGGTCACAGCAATTGCTTTGCTGGGTTCAATTTCCGCAGCGTCTGCGTGGGAAGCCTTGCCAACCACTGCACCTGCACCTGCGGGCAATCCAACTACCGACGCTAAAATTGCGTTAGGTAAAATGCTGTACCACGATCCACGCTTGTCTTCTACCGGCACGGTCTCGTGTTCATCCTGCCATAACACTATGTTGGGTGGCGAAGATAATCGGCCTAATTCGATGGGCGTTAATGGCCAAACCGGTGGCCGCAGTGCGCCTACCGTATGGAACTCTGCGTTTAATACCGTTCAATTCTGGGATGGTCGTGCGGACAGTTTAGAAGCACAAGCGGCAGGTCCTGTCACCAACCCTATTGAAATGGGTATGAAAAGCTGGGATGATGTCGTGGCGCGTTTAGATAAAATTGAAGGCTACCAAAGAGCCTTTGATGCCGCGTTTGGCACCGAGCCAATCTCTAAAGATAATGCCACGAGAGCGATTGCCGCGTATGAAAGAACCCTCATCACCCCAAACAGCCCGTACGATAAGTTTGTCGGTGGCGATAAAGCTGCGTTAACCCCGCAACAAGTCAAAGGTATGGAAAAAGTAGCGGAATTAGGCTGCACCAGTTGCCACAGTGGCCCTGCGTTTAATGGTCCTGGCGTATTCCAAAAATTCCCTGTTATTAGCAACGGTTTTTTTGAAGCGCAATATCACTTCAATAAAGATAAAGGTTTAGCTGAAGTGTCTAAAAAAGCAGAAGACGAGCATTTCTGGAAAGTGCCTACCTTGCGTAATATTGGTTTAACAGCACCGTATTTCCACAATGGTGCGGTTAAAAATTTGGATACTGCGGTACAAGTAATGGCCAAAACCCAGTTAAACAAAGACTTGTCTAAGGAAGAAATTGCTGACATCGTGGCATTTTTAAATGCACTGACCGGTGAATTCCCTGAACAAAAAATGCCGGTTTTACCTGGCACGCCCGGTAGTACGTTTAACTAAGTTTAAGTGGTAATACAACTAGTCACTTAAACTGAGACAAAAATATAGGTTGGGTTGAATATTTTTTTCAACCCAACTTAGTCCAGTCATTGTCAGTGCATCGACATGCAAGGCATTACAAAGGTTACAGACCTTACTGTTTTGGTGCCCAAAACCGATAATGGGCAAAATACGGTACCGGTAAGGTTTTTTTATCAACCGCAGGATTACATTGTGTAGGTGGCACACCACCCGACGTTTGCAATCGCTGCACATAATTTACCTTGCTAAATGCGCCCAAGCCTTTGTGTTCGCCCACCTTGAGCAGCAATTCTGCAATGGCGTTATCGCGTGGATTGCTGGCTACCAGTTTTACCAAAACACCGCTGCCATCGTGGTAATCAAAGCGAGGACCAAAAAAATGCGCTACGTATTGTCCGGCAGTGCCTCGCAACATCGCGGTTGGGCCAAGAAACTCGTATTTATAGGCGGATGAGCATTTGTAGGTTTGCACACCTTCAGTCACAAAGGTTTCCAAGACCACCTGGTTACCGGCAGGTACTTTTAGTTTTTCAGGAATGACTAAGCCATCTACGGCGTGGACTGTTTGGCTAACGGTTAAGCAAACAGCGCAGGCCAACAAGCTAAACGTGGTGTTAAAGTGAGTGTTAGTCGTTTTCATGATAATCACCTTCTAAGGATTCAGAAATCAAGTTGATGACTGGGTTCATTTTACTGAACAAACCCAGTCAATTTCGAGGTATCGCTAGAGCTAAAGAGTCTAGAAACCATAAGACTTAGAACAAATCTTCACAGTCGCGGTTGATAACATCAATTAGGGCATCTTTGCCAATTTTTACGCGATCAAGCCCAATACCACAGGAAAGATTGTCAGCTTCCTTATCGTCACTGTTGATAAAATCATCGCCGCTTTCCGCACTGATCTTGTCTTTGCCAGCACCGCCCCAAATATTATCCTTACCAGAGCCGCCGAAGATGACATCATCGTTTTCATTACCGTTTAAAATATCATCCCCTGCCTGGCCATTAATGGTGTCTTTGCCACTGTTGCCGTTGATGGTGTCGTTACCATCGCCACCCAAAAGGGTATCGTCACCCAGTTGGCCATTAATGATGTCTTTTCCCGCACCGCCAGACAGCACATCGTTTCTTTGGTTGCCGTTAAGCGTGTCATCACCAGCGCCACCATTCACTTCCATGATAGGATCCAGGCCAAAGGACAAGTCAGAAAAAGTGTAGGGAACCGGGGTAAAAATATCGTTACCGCCTTTTAAGTCAGCTTTTACTTTTTTAGGCATGCCGCCTATACCGCAAATCGCTAATGTTCTGCTTTGTTGTTTACAGCCAGCACCTGCGGTAATGCCCGTCTTGTCTTCGACGTAGTAACCATCAGGAAATTTCCCAGTCAGTTCAAAAGATTCATATGAGACGGTCACGTTGTTTACGCCAGTAGTACCGCCATTAACAGGGTCATCACCGACATAAAAGACGGTGTTGTCACCGTTACTGAGGTTGCCTTCTATGCGCACAGTTGAGGCGTGGGTTGTGGAGACGCTGCTTAAAGCCAAAACAGCGGTTACTAAAACAGATTGATAGTTTTTCATGATAATCACCTTTTAAAATATATTGATAATGTTAAGAGTTGTTAATGTAGTTCCCTTATTCGGGTTACATTAATAACATAGCGATTACCGTGCCAACTTAAATAAAATAAATATATTCATTATAAATCAATGCTATATTTATTGATTTTATAAGATGGCGGACATGAAAAGGCTGCGACAAAAATTGCTATACCTAGTAAATTAGACCCGTAGGCCAACAGGAATGGATGCCGATAAATTGTCTCACTGCAACTTTTGTTGCAGGGTTTTTTATGGTGGGTAGATAAAGTCAAACAGGGATAGAGGGGTTATTCTGGTCGTCAGGCCATATAAGTCACTGCCCAGCACCAGAGCAGTCATCTTCACGCCGTAGCAGGCGTTTGTTCAGGGCTTGGCGTGAAATGCCCAGCAAGCTGGCCGCCAAGCCCTGGTTACTGTCGGCACGGCGCAAAGCTTCATTAATTAATGACTCTTCGGATTCTTTTAAGGTCGGCAAGCGTTCAGGAAAATTGTTGGCCGACACCTGTGCGAGTGGGGCATCCAAAATGGCCTGTGTGCCAAGTTCCACAGCCCCCGCATCTTTAAAGCTTTGTATAGGTAACATTGTCCCTTGGCAGCGGGCGACCGCATCAAACACCATGCCTTCAAGCTCGCGTATATTGCCGTGAAAAGGATAATTTCTAAGCCACTGGTACAGTGCCAACGGTATGCTGGGCGCAGGTTTATTCAAAGCCAGTGCGGCTTTTTCCACAAAATGCGAAGTTAACTGCGGCAGGTCTTCCAGGCGTTCACGCAAGGCAGGTAGCTGGATGTGGTGGGTACGCAGGCGGAAATACAGGTCTTTACGGAACGTCCCATTCTCGACATCGCCCCGTACATTACAATGGGTGGCCACCACCACGCGTGCGCGGTTTTGCCGTGGCCGGTCAGCACCTAAGGGATAATAACTGCCATCTTGCAATAACCGTAACAGCTTCACCTGGGAGGCCATCGCCAAGTCGCCTATTTCATCAAGAAACAAAGTCCCCTCGCCCGCACTGGCCACCAAGCCTTCGCGGGGACGGTCAGCACCGGTAAACGAACCCTTGGCATGGCCAAACAGCGTATCTGAAAACATGGTGTCATCCAACCCCGCCACATTGACCGCCACCAACTGGCCAGGCCGTCCTGACAAGCGGTGCAAGACCTGGGCAATGAGCTCCTTGCCGGTGCCGGTTTCCCCTGCAATCAACACAGGCTGCGGGGAGGTGGCAATGGCTTCGATATAGCGGAAGATGGCAAACATCGCTGGGCTTTGGGTGACAATGTCGGCAAACGCCGCCGGTTGGTGCGGGCTGTTGGTCAGCAGGCGGTCTTTAATGGACAGGAATTCAGCACGTAAAACCCGAAGCTCCATAGCACGCCGGATAGCGGCGACCAAGCAGGCTTTATCCACAGGTTTTACCAGGTAATCACAAGCACCTGCCTGCATACACTGCACGGCTATTTGCAGGTCATTGGTGGCGGTCATCATAATCACTGCTTTATCGGGGTATTCGGCGGCTATCTGTTCCAGCAAATCCCTGCCCGATAAATACGGCATCATCAGATCCAGCACGACCACATCGACCGTCTGTGTTGCCAATAATGGCATGACGGCACGACTATCATCAAGGCTATGAACCTCTGGAAAACCTGATGTTCTGAGCACCAGGCTGGCGCTGTGTAATAACTGTGCTTCGTCATCAACCAGCAACACCGAACAATGGGACAGTGACTTATAGGACATGGTTAGAGCCTAGGGGTAGATACAGGGAAGACAACACGGGCGCGGGTACCTTTACCGGCAGCCGAAGAAAAACTCAATCGACCCGCGTGGGCACGCACCAAAGAGGCCGTAATGGCAAGGCCAAGCCCCGTACCACCTGAGCCTTGCTTGGTGGTAAAGAACGGGTCGCAAAGTTGTGTGAGGTGTTCGGCGGCGATGCCACAACCTTCATCACGGACTTCAAGGCAGACTTTTTGGCTCTCCGGCAACGGAAAAGTGGTGATGGCCACGGCACAGCTTGGGTCGGGCAAAGCTTCCAGTGCGTTGACCAGTAGATTGACCACCACCTGTTCTATTTGTTGGGGGTCGCCCGACAGCAGGGGCAATCCGTCCGCCAGCTGCATGGTAAAGTGCCCGCTCTTGCGGGTAATGAGGTGGTTTAACAAGCGCACTGCACATTCGACAGCCTCATTCAGGGAAAACTGTACCTGGGTACATGCCACTTGAGGCCGGGAAAAATGCTTTAAATCCGCCACAATGCGTTCAATGCGCTTGGCACCATCCTTGATGTCATGGATTAACACAGGCAGAGCCGTACGCATTTCACTGTACGGCAAGCCACCTAAAGAGAAATCACCGGCATCTTGGACATGGTCATCCAATATCTCCTGGGCATCACCCCAGCTATCTTCCAACAGGCTGGAATTCATCAAGATCAGTTGGTTGGGGTTGTTAATTTCATGCGCCACACCGGCCACCAACGTCCCCAACGCAGTCATCTTGTTGGCCTGGATGAGCTTGAGCTCCTGTTGGCGTGCGGTTTCTTCCAACTGCTTGCGGGTGCTGATGTCGCGTATGATAGCGGTTACATAGACATCCTCGCCGCGTACCCAGCTGGAAATCGACAGCTCCAATGGAAACTCACTGCCATCCTGCCGTCGCCCAACCCATTCAAGTGCGGTACGGTTAGGATTTAACGGGCTATTGCCATCTGTAAATGTAAACCCAGGTAGCAACTGCACCAATGGCATGCCCAAAGCGTTATCCCGTGTGTAACCGAACATAGCGGTAGCACCCCGGTTCCACGACACAATCGTTTTATAGCTGTTAACCGATACAATGGCTTCATGGGCGGATTCCGTAATGGCGCACAATTGCTCTTCACTATCCCGCAATGCCACTTCAGCGTGTTGCCGTTCCACAATCTCCTGCTGCAAATGGCTATGGGCACGGCGTAAATCCAGCGTGTATTTGCGTAGGCGCAAAAACTGGTAAATCACATAGCCCACCAGCACAACAGCAACCAGGTAAAGCCACAGCCGATGCGTTTTTGCCCTGTCTTCCGCCGCGCTGCCGTGGCTGTTTAGGGCTATCTGGAAATCATCGACAGCGGCGGTGATCGGGGTATCGATAATGTCACGTAACAACTCGTCCAGCTTGGGCAGTACCTTAACGATAAGCCCGCCGTGTGCCAGTAAAATCCGGTAATCTTTTGGCAGCGGCTTAAGCTTGGCCAAACGATTCAGCTCACCCTGTATAGCTTGCGCCGATTCAGGATCAGGCGTGGCCATAAAACTGAACATGGCTTGCCATAATGGGCCTGTTTGTGCAGGCGTGTCCGATTTGCCCCTTGGGTTCAATGCTTTGCCAACCAAGTTGAAATACATGACTGAATTACGTAACAAGGCGTTGTCAGACTTGAAGTATTCGGCCTTTGCCAATTTGTCCTGTAATACCGTGGCCAAGGCATCAGCCGATTTGGCCAAGTTTTGCCCCGTCCCGCTAACGACAGGGCGTGAGTCTGTTTTTAAGCTATTGGCCAGGCGGAGCAATTCATGTCCCGCCAGTGTCAGCGCATCGTAATTGGGCAATAAACCGGCACGTGCCAGCAGGATATCGCGCATCAGCTCCGCCTCGCGCAATTCAATGACACGCAGTGTTTCCTGCAGGCGGTTACGGCGATCCAGATCCGGGGGGGTGCTTTTTAGCCATAAATAAGTCAGTGCCAATAACAGGCTGCTAATGATCAAAATAGGCTTCCAGACGTTAGCCATTAGCGGGGCTCCACGGCCTTTCGGGTGACAGGTTTACCCAGGTATTCCCCTGTCAAGCTGTTTAGGAACTTGACGAGCAAACTACGCTCTTGGCTGGAAAGCGGCTTGCCTAGCTGATCCTCGGCCATCGTATCTACAGCTTCTTCCAGGCTGGTAGCACGGCCATCATGAAAATACGGCGCGGTAACAGCCACATTGCGTAGGCTGGGTACGCGGTAAACACCTAGGTCACGTTCATTTTTGGTGACTGTATAGCGGCCGTCATCGGCCACTTTGGGATTACCCTTGGGCTCACCAAAAATACCAAACTTCTGGAACAGGTTGCCGCCGATATTCATCCCTTGGTGGCAGGCCACACAGCCGAGCGACTTAAACAGCTGGTAGCCTTGCTGTTCTCCCGTATTCAGCGCATTTTTTTCACCGCGTAGAAATCGGTCAAAACGGGCATTGGGGGTGGCCAAGCTACGTTCAAAACAGGTTAATGCATCAACCAGATTGAATTTGTTCAGGCCATCGGGGTAAATAGGGGCAAAATCCTTTTTATAACTGGCATCAGCACTGAGGGCGGCCAGCAATTCGGGCCAGGTGGCGTTCATAATTCTGGGGTTTAGCATCACTTTTTCGGTATGTGCCTCCAGGGTGGTTACTACGCCGTCCCAGTTGTAAAAGTAGTTAAAGCCGACATTGAACAGGCTGGGCGTGTTGCGCAAAACAGCAACACCATCGGCTGATTCGGCACGTTGTTTGCCATCCATTGCGCCGCTGTCGAGTGGATGGCAAGTGGCGCATGATCGTGTGTGTTGATTGGAAAGCCTGTTGTCATGGAACAGGCGCTTGCCCAAAGCTACTTTCCCTGGATTTTCGGTGTTGGTAAGCGGCAGGGGCGCAAGCGGCTCCTCCAATGGTTCGGCTGCAAGAGCGTGACATAACAGTAATCCCGTGCTAATCCATAGATAAGTGGTAAGTTGATTTTTTGTCATCTTCGTTTTGGGGTGATGTGTTAACAGCTTTCCGGATAAGAAGTGATAACACATTACTACAGCCATTTTTAGTCTAACGAATATAAACAATTATCCATTTATTTTAAATTTGCCGAAGGACATAGGATTTTTGTTTCGGCAAGCTTACCATAAACGTGTTTTAAAAATCTCTCTCTTAAATCAATGTTAATTGAGCTTGGATTTTACGCCTTCTAATTGTAAATAGGCAGTTTTGCTATCCGTGTATCAATGTCTTTTATCGTTCTTTTGTAAATGCCGCTGTTAATTGAGCTATAGCGTTTTTTAAATTCTGCTTCGCTCATGTGCTCAGGTAAGTCTGTTGGATCGGGCATAAAATCACGGTAATGGGTAATCTCTGACATAGATTTTTGCAATTGTCGTGCGCTTTCTGGTGATTGTGTTGCGGTTTCGCCAAAACGTGTGCCGGCTTTGTCGGCGGCTAAATCAATAAAACTAAAGCCGCTGCCAGTTTTGGCATCACTTAATTCTTTTTCTTCGCCCATCATTTGAGCAAGTTGGCCATTAGCCGATGCAGTAATCGCCGCTGTTGCAATAAAATGTTGCGCTAAATCAATTCGTTTGTATAAAAACGTTGATGTTCGCCGAACCGTAGTGGTATCTAGTATATGGCCAGGCAATGCGAGCATGCCTTCTTTATTGACGTAATCATTAATTGTAAAAATAACCTGTTTATTTTCTTCAATCGCCGTCTCTGGCGTTGAGCGCTGGTACGCCAAGGCAAACAGCGGTTTAAGTAATTCAGCCAACGATAAGCGCCACTTGGGATCGTGGCGCTTAATAACATCTGCCAGTGTTTGCTGGTACGGATTAACTGCGTTGCTAATAGTGCTTTCGCCGCCGTGGGCTAATAAGTTACGCGCTTTTACCAACGCTTCTCGATTAGGATGGTAAGTGATGGTGATTTTATCATCGCTTATGTTAATGGCTTGAATAGGGTGAGTGGCCAGAATAAAATAATCTTTTAATGAGCTGTGTTCAATCACTTGATTGATAATAAAGGCTGCTAATTTAGACGGCAGTAATAATTTTCCGGCTTTAAATTTGGTAAGGCTAGGCAATGCCGCATTGTCTTCGTTGCCTAGGCGGAAGGTGATATTGATATACTTGCCTAAACGGTTTTCCGGTAAAGTCGCAGTAACAATAAACTTAAGTTTATTTTCTTTGATGGAAATATGGACGGCACTTTTACTGTAGCGGTTTAATAAATAATTGGCGGCGAGATTTAAATCGGCGTGACTTAATTCCAGTGTAGCGATTGCATCGGGTTTAGTTTTAGAGCCTTCGTGGAGTATTTTTTTGGCACGCACAATATCGGCAGGCTTCATGATCCACTTTAAGGCAACATCGGGGGTATCGCCGACGGCACAAAATACCAAGACGGCAGAGGCTAACAACAGAGCCGCTAAGCCATAAAGTATCAGGCGTAATAAGGTTTTCATACAGAAAACTTACGAAAACTCCAATTTAAAGCCAGCTGATTTAAGATAATCGGCCTCCTGGATAAGATCGGCATGCGTTAAGGGCAGTTGTAATAAGTAGTCTTTAGAAAAGTGTAGTCGAATTTTGTTTTTTACTAAGTTGACTTTAAAGTCCAACAGCGTATGTTCGTAGCGATTGCGGTGTAGCACCACGGCCAAGCGTAAAATAACACTCAGAAAAATGCCTTGCTCATCCCACGGCGTGGGTAAATCACTGAAATTTGTTTTCGAGAATTTACGTCGGTGCGCCTTTACTACGGTGGCCAGAATCTTTTGATCTTGACTGGAAAATCCGGCTAAATCGCCATTTTCAATAATATAGGCACTGTGTTTATGGTATTGGCTGTGGGCAATGTCCATGCCGATTTCGTGTAGCGCCGCTGCCCAGTTTAAAAATTGCACTACGGTGTTGTTAGTGAACAGCGGTGTATCAATACCCAGTTGCGTTAGCATATTCGCAATGGTTTGCTGAATACGGGCTGCATGTTCCTGGTCGGTATGGTAGCGCTCTGCCAAGGCGTTAACCGTGGTTGAGCGGATATCGTCATCGTATAAACGGCCTAATAAATCTAAGACCAAACCTTCGCGTAACGCACCGTCTGAAATTGTCATTTGCTCAATCTTCAGGCTTTTAAACACGGCATAGACAATGGCCACACCACCGACAAAGACCGGTAAGCGTTCGTCATCTAATTCAGGCAAATTTAATTCATTAACATGATTACACTGGCTCATATAAGCAACTAATTGTTCCAAACCATCACGGGTAATGCCGTTATTACTCCAATTTTTGGCCTGTAACACTTTGGCAATTGAACGCAAACTCCCAGATGCACCTATCGCTTCTTGCCAATGTTTGCTGTGGTAATCTTTTTCAAACGGTTCTAAACGTTGTTCGGCAAATAATGTCGCTTGCGTAAAAGCGCTTTTTGATAAACGGCCATCTTTAAAAAACTGATTGCTCATAGACACACAGCCCATATTCAGGCTTTCTTTTTTTAACGGTGTGTTGCCAGTGCCAATAATACACTCGGTACTGCCACCGCCAATGTCCATGACAAAGCGTTTATTGCCATTGCCGCCCAGACTGTATGCCACGCCCATATAAATCAAGCGCGCTTCTTCAATACCGGAAATAATATGAATGGGATGGTTTAACGCTTGCTCGGCGAGCAGTAAAAATTGTGGGGCGTTTTTGGCGGTGCGTAAGGTATTGGTTCCTACCACGCGCACATTACCAGGCGGCACATCGCGAAGTCGCTGGCTAAAGCGTTCTAAGCAACTTAACGCGCGTTCCTGGGTTTTGATGTCGAGCAGGTTTTTTTTGTCTAAACCCGCCGCTAATCTCACCATTTCTTTCAGCCGATCAATAATTTGCAGGCTGCCGTTATGGTAACTACAGATGATCATGTGAAAGCTATTTGAGCCTAAATCTACAGCAGCAACAATTTCGGGGACTTTTTTTGGCACGAGGATTCCGGTTTTTTACCTACAAAACTTGGTAGTTTCTGCTAAAATCAACGGCTTTACACTGCCGTTCTTAATGATATTGCCGTCTAAGACAGGTATTAATTTAACTTATTTCCGAGATTCCGTTAAGTAATAGTTTCACTATGCACGCATTGTCCCTACGTAATCTCACAAAAACCTACAATAATGGCTTTCAAGCGCTTAAAGGCATCGATTTGGACGTGGAAGCGGGCGATTTTTTCGCACTGCTCGGCCCCAATGGTGCCGGTAAGTCCAGTGCAATTGGCATTATTAGCTCCTTGGTGAACCCTACCAGCGGTAGCGTCAGTGTGTTTGGTCATGATTTAAAACGTGAGCGCGATAAAGCCAAAAGTTGTATTGGTTTAGTACCGCAAGAGGTTAATTTTAACCAGTTTGATACGGTCAAAGCCATTGTTTTTAATCAGGCTGGTTATTATGGCATGCCGCGTAAACTGGCGTTGCAGCGCACCGAAATCTGCCTTAAACAAATGGATTTATGGGATAAGCGCGACAGTATCTCCAGACGCTTGTCCGGTGGTATGAAGCGTCGTGTGATGATAGCCCGTGCGATGGTGCATGACCCCAAATTGTTGATTTTAGATGAGCCGACAGCAGGTGTAGACATAGAAATTCGTCGTGCCATGTGGAAATTGATGAAGGAAGTCAACGAGCAAGGCACCACCATTATTTTAACCACGCATTATCTGGAAGAGGCTGAAAGCCTGTGCCGCAATATCGCCATTATCGACCAGGGCAGAATTGTCGAAAACACCGATATGGCCAGTTTGCTGGCGAGGCTGAATCTGGATCATTTTGTGTTGGATTTGGCGGAGCCACTGGTCATGTCGCCACAACTGGATGGCTATCAGGTGGAAAAATTTTCCGCTAAGGTGCTGAATGTCGCTGTGCCCAAAGAAGTCGGCCTTAACCATCTGTTTAGCCAGCTCAGCGCACAAAACATCAAGGTTGTCAGCCTGAAAAACAAAACCAATCGCCTGGAACAATTGTTTATGGATTTAATTGAATCCAAGCCCGTTAGTGCCCCCCCATGAACCACTTCATTGCCTTTAAAACCATTGTTAGAAAAGAAATTTACCGTTTTTTGCGTATTTGGCCACAAACTTTGTTGCCACCGGCGATTACCACCGCCTTGTATTTTTTAATATTCGGCAAGTTGATGGGTGAGCGCATTGGCGCGGTGAATGGCGCAAGTTATATGGATTACATTGTGCCGGGCATTATTTTAATGTCGGTGATCAGCCACGCGTATTCCAACGTGGTGTCGTCTTTTTACTCCACTAAATTTCAGCGCAATATTGAAGAATTACTGGTGGCACCGGTACCCAATGGGGTAATTTTGGCAGGTTATATTTGTGGCGGGGTTGCCAGAGGTTTACTGGTAGGCGCAGTTGTGGCGTTAATATCACAGATATTTACCGATATTGCCGTTAACAATGCTATGATTGCCCTAACAAGTGCGCTATTAACCGCCACCGTGTTTGCCTTGGCGGGCTTTATCAACGCCACACTGGCTGAAAGTTTTGACGATATATCGCTGATCCCCAACTTCGTGTTAACGCCACTCAGTTACTTAGGCGGCGTATTTTATTCTGTTGATATGCTGCCCGCTATTTGGCAAAAAATATCGTTGGGAAATCCTATACTGTACATGATCAATAGCTTTCGCTACGGTTTGATTGGCATTACCGATGTTGATGTGCCAGTAGCGTTTGCTATGATGGGCGGGTTTATTGTGCTGTTAACGCTGGTTAGCTTGATCTTGTTGCACAAAGGCATTGGCATTAAAAATTAGTGCGCTTGTGCTGGTGGCTTGGCTTAAACCGTGTCGGTCATTTAACATTAAGGTGTTGAGTCGTTTATCATGAGAGCAATCAAATTTACCTCGTGGCAAGAAGACCGTTTTTTTATGGGTTTTCTTAATGAATACCCTGATTATCAAACCCAAGGTTTGACTAAAGAAGAGCTTATCGAAAACTTGAAAGACTTGTTAATTGACCTTGAGTCTGGGCAAGTACCGTATATTCGTAAGGTTGAAGAGTTATGGGTCGCTTGATTGAAAAGACGATCTTAGTTGTTGAGACACGTTTTGTAGGTTGGGGTGAGGTAACGAACCCCAACGCTTACGGTGATCATGTGTTTGGGTTCCTCGTATCCACCCCAACTTACAAGCTGATGCAACTAAATCCGGTGTAAACTTGTCCAAGCCACATGATTCGTGTTCTATAAAATAAACACGCCTTTTCACTCAAACCAACCCGTCGTCATGTACATTATCACTTATTGTCACTCTTATTCCTTACTTAGCTCTATCAATGCCCCCAAAAACTAAAAAAGAGGTTGATTTCACCTCAACCAAAGATCCCTACGCTCAGCGCGAAGCTGAAAAATACGAACAACCGATTCCCAGCCGGGAACTGATCCTGCAACTGATTGAGCATAAAGGTAAGCCTCTTTCACGCACCGATATTGCCGAAGCGTTTTCCCTTACCGATGAAGACCAATTAGAAGCCTTGCGCCGCCGCCTAAGAGCGATGGAACGTGATGGCCAATTGTTGTTCAACCGTGGCCAAAAATACTGTCTGGTTAATAATAAAGACTTAATCGTTGGCCGTGTGATCGGCCATATCGACGGCTTTGGCTTTATCAAGCCGGACGACGGTTCGGATGACTTATTCCTGTCACCGCGCGAAATGGATCCGCTGCTGCACAATGACCGTGCGATGGTGCGCATTGTTGGCATCGATAAAAAAGGCCGCAGGGAAGGCGCGGTTGTTGAAATTCTGGAGCGCAACACGCATTTTGTGGTTGGGCGTTTGTATCAGGAAAATGGCTTTACCTATGTCGTGCCGGACAAGAAAAATATCGCACAAACCATTTTGCTGCAAAAAGACGGCATTGGTGGCGCTACACAAGGCCAGATCGTGGTTGCCGAGATCATCGAACAGCCCACCAAACAACGCCAGCCCATAGGTCGCATCACCGAAATTTTGGGTGACCATCTTGCACCAGGCATGGAAATAGAAATGGCGCTGCGTTCACATGATTTACCACATATCTGGCCGGATGCGCTGCTGGAAGAAATCAAACCTTTGACCGCAGAAGTACCCGAATCGGTTAAAGAAAGCCGCACCGATTTACGCAAAATTCCTTTGGTGACTATTGACGGTGAAGATGCACGCGATTTTGACGATGCCGTGTACTGCAAAAAAACCCCGAAAGGCTGGAAACTGCTGGTTGCTATTGCCGATGTGTCGCATTACGTACAAATTGGCAGTGAATTGGACAAGGAAGCGCATAATCGCAGCACCTCGGTGTACTTTCCTGAGCAAGTTATCCCGATGCTGCCGGAAATTTTATCCAACGGCCTGTGTTCACTGAATCCGCATGTTGACCGTTTGTGCATGGTGTGTGAGCTGTTGTTTGACGAGCTGGGCGAAGTGATTTCCTCACGGTTTTTTGATGCGGTGATGAACTCCCATGCCCGTTTTACTTATACGGATGTCGCCAAAATGTTGGTCGATGGCGATAAGGCGCTGATTAAGCAACACCAACCATTATTGCCGCATTTGCGCGAGCTTTACGCCTTGTACAAAGTGCTACGCATCAGCCGAGAACAACGCGGCGCAATGGACTTTGATACCCATGAAACCAAGATTGTGTTCGGTGCGGATCGTAAGATAGAAAAAATAGTGCCCACTGTCCGCAATGATGCCCACAAGCTCATTGAAGAATTCATGATTGCCGCCAATGCTGCGACGGCGCGTTACTTAACTAAGAAAAAGCTGCCCAATCTGCGCCGTGTCCATGAAGGCCCTAGCGTTGATAAAATTCTGAACTTACGGACGTTTTTGGGTGAATTAGGCTTAAGCATGGGCGGCGGTGCTAATCCTACACCAATAGACTACATGCACTTGGTTGATAGCATCAAAAGCCGCCCTGACGCGCATTTGATTCAGACGGTGTTGTTGCGTTCCATGTCACAAGCGGTGTACAGTCCTGAACTTAAAGGCCATTTTGGGTTGGCGCTGGAAGCTTACGCGCATTTCACATCTCCCATCCGTCGTTACCCTGATTTGTTGACTCACCGCGCCATTCGCCATACTTTGCAAGGTAAATCCGCTGACAGCTTTGCTTACGGGGTACCCGATATGGTGTTGCTGGGCGAACATTGTTCTGCCAACGAACGCCGCGCCGATGATGCTACCCGTGATGTTATCAGCTGGCTGAAATGCGAGTATATGATGGACAAAATCGGTGAGGAGTTTGTTGGCATTATTTCTGCCGTCACTTCATTTGGCTTTTTTGCGGAACTGAATGATATTTACGTGGAAGGCTTGGTGCATATCAGCAATTTAGGCCAGGATTATTACCACTTTGACCCGACCAGCCACAGTTTAATTGGCGAGCGAAGTAACACACGCTTCCGTTTGGGCGATAGCGTTAAAATCAAAGTTGTTCAGGTTAACTTGGATGAGAAAAAGATTGATTTTGAATTGGTGCAAAAAACTGGGTCGGTTAAAAAAAGTACAGCCAAGCCTTTTGTAAAACCTGCTAAAAAGCGTCGTAAAAAGTAATATTCAATTATTTTTCTTATTAAACAGCATATAGAATACCAAGAGATTTACTATGAAGCTTGATGTAAAAGTCAAAAATCTAGGAAAAATTAAGGAGGCCGATTTTCATATTCGGCCTATGACGGTTATCACTGGGCCTAATGGTACGGGTAAGAGTTTTTTTACCAAGTCCTTGTATTCAATTTTAAACGTTATTAATAAAAATATTTATCATGAATATGTGATTCAAAAAATTGATGAGATTGAATCTTTATTAGAACTGTTTTTTAGAACTATTACGAAGCTGCATGAAAACAGAGAAATTCCCGCACACATAAATACTGGTGACAAAGGGTCTAGTCAAGATCTAGAAATCAAGCTTAACAAATTAAAAGATGAGTTTGTTGCAATAAATAATTACAAAACTTCTGATTACTGCTTTTTT
This sequence comes from Crenothrix polyspora, assembly GCF_900163755.1. Classification (GTDB taxonomy): domain Bacteria; phylum Pseudomonadota; class Gammaproteobacteria; order Methylococcales; family Methylomonadaceae; genus Crenothrix; species Crenothrix polyspora. Next base: position 59,286 of record NZ_FUKI01000169.1, read on the forward strand.
GCAGCCTCTAAAGTTGACGTAGTAGAGGGGATACGTGAGAGTTATAACTCGTATTTATATGATTTAAGAAACATGTATGATGTTGGATTTGACAAACTCGCAGCAGAAGAAATTAATACTTATTTTAATAATTTCATATTTCAATTAGGAAATATAGCTCATCATTATAGTGATTTTTTCACCGATGATATAAAAAATGAGCTTAAGGATAATTTTCAAATCCCAATGTTAAGTGAATTAATTAGTTTTGGAGAGAAAAAAATAGAAATTGAAATCAATAAGCTTTCAAAAATTGAATTAAATGACTGTCAAGTAATACTCAACTTAAATTCTGATGTTATTTATGCAATTTCAGATTTGCCTAGTGTCGTTTTTTTTGAATCCCCTGCTTATTGGAAAGTCAGAGATGCATTGAAATCAGCTAAAAACAATCAAAATCGCCCTCGGTTACCCAAAAATAATAATGATATATTAACAGGTGTACCAAAATACTTTTACGATTTAGATAATGTTTTAAATATTAGAACAAAAACCGAAGGTGTTTTTAAATCTGCAACCGATTTATTAAAAAGCACATTAGGTGGTGAGTTTGTTTTCAAAGATGATAATTTTACTTTTATCGATAATGATCGACGAGAAATATCAAAACATCTAGTTTCTTTTGGAATGACTAATTTGGGGATGATTCAAGCTCTATTGAAATACAACGTAATAACCGAAGGTTCTTTTATCTTTATTGATGAACCAGAAACTAATTTACACCCCGATTGGCAAGTTAAATTAGTTGAAGTATTATTAATGTTGGCCAAAGGCGGGGTTAATGTAGTTATCACCACGCACAGCTCCGACCTAATGAAAGCCTTAGAAGTTAAGATTAAAAAACAACAGATTGATGTTATGGAAGATTTTCTATCGGTGCATTTTGTGGATGTTGATGGAAAATTGCTTGAATTTGAATCAGAAGACAAGCTACAGCAATTAATTGAAGCGCGAAATTTATTGAGTCTGGCGTATCAACAGCTTTATTTTAGTGATTTGTAAAATACCATGTTCGATAAAAATGTGTATTTGCAAACCATTGAACATGCGTGTTGTATGGCTGGTGAAATTGAAAAATCCGAATTAAAAGCCTTTAAAATTGATGACGATGACGGCATTGCAAAAGCAATTGGCTTTCATACAGGGATGCTAAATAAAGTCGATTATTTTTTGGCAAAAGACAATGCTGTTCAACTCATAGAATTAACTGACTTAGAAGAAAGTCACCAGAGTTGCTACGCTTATATCGAAAAAGAACTTACTGCGTTAAAAGTTGAAAAAAGTACAATAAGTAAACGCGAAGAAAGCAATATAGTGAAAGAAGCATGGAAAGATACCAAGGTCGAATTTATAAAAAAATGGAGTGGTTCGATTGCTGTAATAGAACGATTGTACCGAAAAACTAATGAATTGGGTGAAGCAGACCCAAATTATAAACTGCTAATTGTTTGCAAAAACCATACAGATATTGAGATGCTCGATGCCTTGAAACGGCAGCTGTCAGGAATGATGGGCGATGTGCAAATTTGTAAAACCGAAACGCTCAATAACGTCCTCATCGTAAAATTATGAAACTAAGCAAACTCTACGGCTTACACTCCGTGCAAGCCGCGCTCGATTATTCGCCCAAGAAAATAGGCAAAGCCTGGATAGACGACCAGCGCCAAGACAAGCGCTTAACGCAAGCGCTTGAGACACTGCTGGATTTAGGCATTGAGCCGGAAAAGGTCGACCGCAAAAAGCTGGATAAACTCGCCGACAGCCATAACCACCAAGGCATCGTCATTGAAGTTGAACTGCCTGCCGAATTATCCGAAAACCAACTCAAAACCGCCGTTGAATACCTGACCACACCGGCCTTGTTTTTGGTATTGGATAACGTGCAAGACCCGCACAACCTCGGTGCTTGCTTACGTAGCGCCGATGCTACCGGTGTACACGGCATTATCATCACCAAAGACAACGCCACCGGCATTACGCCCACCGTGTGCAAAGTCGCCAGTGGCGCGGCGGAAACCGTGCCGGTCTACCAAGTCACCAATTTGGCCAGAACCTTGCGCTGGCTCAAAGACAACGGCTTGTGGATCATGGGCGCGGCCGGTGAGGCCACCCAAACCGCCTATCAAACCGATTTTACCGTGCCAATGGCGCTGGTATTGGGCGCAGAAGGCAAAGGTTTGCGCCGGTTAACCAAAGAACAATGCGACATACTGGTAAAACTACCCATGCTAGGGCAAGTGGAAAGTCTTAACTTATCGGTAGCTACCGGCGTGTTACTGTACGAAACTATACGCCAACGGCAACTTGCTGTTAAATAATGCCACAGCCGTCGACACACATCCTTGAAGGCATCAACTTAAGCTGCATACGCGATGACCGTATCCTGTTTGAAAACCTCAGCTTTTCGCTTACCGCTGGCCAGACCTTATTGCTGGAAGGTAAAAACGGCAGCGGTAAAACTTCGCTGTTACGCATCTTGTGCGGCTTTCGCGAAGCTGATGAAGGGCAGATTCTGTGGTGTGGCGAGGCGGTTGAAGACAGCCAATACCATGCTGACATGGCTTATGTCGGCCATCTGGACGGCGTTAAAAAAGAATTAACTGTCTTGGAAAACCTTAAGGTATCGTTAGCACTGGGTACGCAAGGCACTTACAGTATTCAACAGGCGTTAGTGAGGGTACAATTATCCGGTTACGACGATGCCTTGGTGCAAACCTTATCGGCTGGCCAAAAGCGGCGTTTATCGTTGGCACGGCTGTTGATTACCCATAATATTTTATGGATATTGGATGAACCGTTCACCTCGCTCGACAAGCAAGGTATTATTTTAATTGAAACCCTGATGACCGAACATTGCGCTAACGGCGGTATGATTGTTCTCACTTCACACCATGACATTGTCTTGCCTGATGTCAGTTTACAACGCATACAGTTATCCTGATGTCTTTATCACGCGCTTTTTTTGCTATTGTTCGTAGAGATTTGGTACTGGCGCTGCGCCGCCGTTCCGAAATCGCCAATCCTATTTTCTTTTTTATTTTGGTAATTACTTTATTCCCGTTGGGGATAGGTGCTAAACCTACTATATTGCAGGCGATTGCCCCTGGTATTATTTGGGTATCGGCGTTATTGGCGACCATGTTGTCCTTAGACAGCTTGTTCCGTTCTGATTTTGACGATGGCTCGCTGGAGCAAATTATTCTCAGTCCACAGCCAACGTCCCTATTAGTGTTAGCTAAAATCACCGCGCATTGGCTGGTGACAGGGTTGCCGCTGTTAATCGTTGCGCCGTTGCTGGCGGTGTTTTTAGGCATGCCCAGCCATGCTTTGCCGGTGTTATTGATTACTTTATTGTTGGGTACGCCGATATTGAGTTTAATTGGCGCGATTGGCGTTGCTTTAACCATTGGTCTGCGCCGTGGCGGCATGATTTTATCGCTGCTGGTGTTGCCGCTGTACGTGCCAGTGTTGATTTTTGCCAGTAACGCGGTAGAAATTGCCAGCAGCGGGCTGCCGGTTACCGCACAAATCAATATCCTGATATCTATGTTGGTGATGGCGTTGGTATTAGCCCCGTGGCCGACGGCGGCGGCTTTAAAAATGAGTATGAGTTAATGTACTATTCTGAAAAATAGCGATTAAGATTTTAAACTCCGTTACACAAATTGAACGCCATGCAATTTATTGCACTCATTGAGTCTCTTCATGATAAATATCGGTAAAATTAATACACTGAAAATTGTTAAACAAGTGGGTGCTGAAATCCATCTTGAAAGCGGCAAGCCCAGCAAGGTATTGTTGGTGGATAAAAAGCCACCCGAAAACTGCCAAATAGGCGATGTTTTGACGGTATTTGTATATTTAAATTCCGAAGGTCAGTTGGTTGCTACTAGCCAAACACCCTTGGCTTTGGTTGATGAAATTGCTTGGCTTAAAGTAGTATCGCTGAATTATGTTGGGGCTTTTTTGGAGTGGGGTTTGCCTAAAAATCTGTTGGTACCGTTTAGCGAACAACACCACGAACTGGAAGTGGGCAAGTCTTATTTGGTTAAAGTATTTTTAGATGATAAAAACCGGCTTGCTGCCACCACTAAAATTGATCAATTTATCACCGATATTTCAGTCGATTTTGTCGCCGGTCAAAAAGTATCATTGCTCATTACTGATAAATCTGAACTGGGCGTGAAGGCTATTATCAATAACACCCATTGGGGGGTGTTATACGAAAACGAAATATTTCAGCCGCTTAAAAAAGGTCAAAAGCTGGATGGCTATATTAAACAGATACGCGAAGATCATAAAATTGATCTTGTTTTGGATCAACCTGGTTACGGTAAGGTGCTATCATTAACCGATAGTATATTGCTTAAGTTGAAGCAAAACAATGGCGTGTTAATGCTCAGTGACAAAAGTCCTCCAGAAACTATCTATGCCATATTTGGTGTCAGTAAAAAAGTATTTAAACAAGCCATTGGCGCGTTATACCGGCAAAAGCTAATTAGCCTTGATAAAGAGCATGGCATTAAACTTATGTGATGTTTTGTGTTTAAGAGAGTTTTTCAAAATTGGCTTATCGATGAAATAAGCCCCGCTTAATGCTATTATGGTGATCTAATTTTAGACAGCAGGCGGATAAAATTGTGAAATTAGAGCTTCTGGGTAGCGCATTGTTTAAGATTATAAAACTAAGCCTGCCCTGGTTATTCGTTATACTGGTTATTGTGTTAGCCACATGGCAATCACCTAATGTTAAACAGCCTCTGGATGGCATACAAAAAAGTGATCGTGAAACGGTACTTATGCCAGGGCTTTCTACCAAACAAATCACCCATTTAATAGCGCGTGCCGCCCCTAATGTAAGTAATAGCGAAAAATGGTCTACTGAGCTTAGGAATGCCTTAGAAGCCAATCATCTGGAAAGTAGTCACGAAAATATTTGCGCGATGATTGCTATTATTAACCAAGTGTCTAGTTTCGAAAGCAGTCCTCGTATTGCTAGTTTAAGCGATAAGGCTTTACGCGAACACATGGCAAAGCTAGTGGCTACTCTGTCATTGCGCCATCATACCGTGGCTTCTTTTGAGGCGTGGCTAAAACACAAGCCCAGCATAAAAAATAATTATTGGCGTAGATTACGTACTGCTAAAACCCAGCAAGTTCTCGATATTACTTACCGAAAAATAATAGCGGATCAGGTTTTTTTACCCGATACTAAAGCTAATGTATTGCAGGACAATGCTCAGTTACGTGACATTATTGAAGATAATAACAGTATTAAAACCATAGGCGCTATGCAGGTGCGCGTCAGCTTTGTGGTATCCATTGAAGAGCAACGTTTAAAGCGGGCGTTGACACTGGCTGAAATATGGGCTATTCGTGATCAATTGTATACCGGTAAAGGCGGTATGTATTACGGTGCGTTACTGTTATTGGCCTATGACGGAGGCTATGATAAAAAGCTGTATCGTTTTGCTGATTTCAATGCAGGACGCTATGCCAGTCGCAATGCTGGATTTCAAGCGACCGTAGCGGCGTTGTTAGATAAGCCTGTGACTACCGACGGCGATTTGCTTATTTACGATAAGCAAGGCATACCCACCAATACTGTCAGCAACAGTGAAAAAGCTATTAATGCGGTGATACAAAAATATCATTTATCACTAACGACAGCGCAAATACATGCCGATTTGCTGCAAGAAAAGCAAAGTAATTTTCAACGAACGCCAACTTATTTGGCTATTACCCAGCAATATCAACAGCTCACGCATAAACCGGTGCTGTTTGCCCTTGTGCCTAATATCGTCTTAGCAGGTGAAAAAACCATACCACGTCTATCAACGGATAAATTTACCAAAATGGTGAATAATCGCTATCAGCAGTGTCTAAAAAAGCAATAATACACGCCACGCTTATTACATAATATGCCATCACTCTTCGCGTTACAAAGTTACGTTTTATGTGTATTTTTCCAGACAAACCCTGCATAAATCTATATCATACTCAGCTTTAAAACTACGGATGAAGGTTTTTACCATGCAAGTTGCAAATAATATGGCGGTTTCCATACACTACACGCTTACTAACGATGCGGGCGAGGAGCTTGACAGCTCTATCGGTCAAGAAACATTAGATTATCTGCATGGTACAGGTAATATTATTGCTGGATTGGAAAATGCAATTACCGGTAAATCGGTAGGGGATAAGTTTACTATTCGTATAGCGCCTGAAGATGCTTATGGCGAAATTCATGAAGATCGTGTGCAAATTATTTCTCGTGATATGTTTGAAGGTATTGATGATATTCAGGTTGGCATGCAGTTTCATGCCGATGTCAGTCATGGCCCTGGTGTTGTCACCGTAATCGATATCAATGATGATGATATTACCATTGATGGCAATCACCCTTTGGCTGGCGTAACGCTAAATTTCGATGTGGAAGTGGTTGATATTAGACCGGCAACCGCAGAAGAAGTATCGCATGGCCATATACATGGCGCAGGTTGTGATCATTAATCATTAGCTATAAAAATGCGTGTCTTGATTGATATTCTGTATCAATCAAATTAAGCAGAATGATACGTCGTTTTTGGTAATGTACTAAACGATTAACGTCTGAAAGCCAAGAATACAATAGATTGCAAATTTATAGTGTTAAAATACAGGCATCTTTTTATTAAGGCCATGCCTTTATTGCATTAAAAGCATGGAGCCTAAAACACACTCAGGGAGTAAACAATGGCGACAAGTGCAGATGATTTTAAACAGGCATTGCAACTGTGGGCTAGCGGTGTCGCCATAGTCACTACACAATCAGAACAATACGGTGTGCGCGGTATGACAGTAACAGCATTTTCCAGTGTTTCTGCACAGCCGCCACAAATATTAGTCTGCATCAATCAATCGGCGGATACCGGTGAAAATATTAATGCCAGTGGTCTGTTTGCCGTTAATATTTTAAATGCCAATCAACAAGATGACTCTAATAATTTTTCTGGTGGCAATAATCAAGAGCAACGTTTTGCTAATGCCCATTGGGAAATGGGACAATTTGGTACGCCACTGTTAACTGACAGCATTATGTCGCTGGAATGTAAAGTAGTGGAAAAAGTTGCCGCAGGCACGCATTGGGTTATTATTGCCGAAGTACAGGCTGCTATTAGTCGCACCGGAGAGCCTTTGTTGTATTATCGGGGTGCTTATCGACAATTGAACGACGCGTAATAAATGGTAGTCATACCCCTAATTAAGCCTCGCCAGTTGTAAATTAGCCTATAAAATGGGTCAAGCACGCCGTGCAAGTGTGTTGCAATGACTAAAAATAGGCTGTGACTACCTTGCTACGCCGAACAAAAGCAGTAATTTTCCTCAATTCTGATTTATTTCATCTGAAACCTTGAGAAAATAGACTCGGATTTCATCGATGATGGTGTTTTACCCAACTCGGAAGAAGTACCTGTATCAACTAGAAACGGCATAGGTGATATCACGCCGATCATTTCAGTTATACCCATAAAGCCAATCACGATGACACAAAATAACAACTAATGCTGTATCTTGAAAAATCGCCCCGAAAATCCCTCAAGGCTTAGTCGATATATTTTTGCATGAATTTTCCCCATTTAGATTCAGGGGTAATACAGGGCAAACGCATTAAAAACCTTTATTAAACATGCCATAAGGCGATATAGTGTTTGGCATTT
>NZ_FUKI01000130.1 GCF_900163755.1 Crenothrix polyspora
ACCACGGGTGGTTAAGCGTCGACCAAAATCCTACCCTTTGATGACAACCCCAAGAAATGCGTGTACCTAGGTGCTTAATTTTAATAATGTTATTTTATCGGTAGCAGTATTGGGTTATAGGCTATACATCTACTCTTACAGAGACAGATTTATTTTCGTTGCCCTTGTTGTCTAGTAATGCCAAAACCATCAATGTAAAGGTTTGCAATGGCATAATCATATCGAGCATTGTATTTTTTTCTAGATAATAAGCCGATTTGTTCTAAACGTTTAATAAAATCATCCAATGATTGTTGAGATGAGTTTTTTACGGTTTTATTCCAAAGGCTTTCTAAGTCTTCTTTTTTAAATAACGAGCTTAATGTGCTTATTTCGTTAAAAAACTCAGAAAATTCTGGATATTCATTTTTAATCGCATTACATCGTTCTACGGAAGCTTGCTTTAGCCCTTCTGTTAATGATGTCCAGCGTAACAAATGATCATTCGGTGCAGTTTTAGGATTTTGTTCTATTTCTAACTTTTTTGCTTCATTCAATAAGATAGTTAAGGAGCGGGGATAGGTATTTTCACTAGAATCAGTTAAACGACTATAAACCCATTGAGCAACATAAGCATTTTTACTTTTTTGTTGACGTAAACCCCACAGTGGCGATAACGCTTTACGTAAAGTTTCTTCATCACTTTCATCTAGTTGATTATCAGTTAAGGGTAAAATGCGGTTAGTGAATGTTTTAAATTTTTCTGAACCGCCAACTGTAAGACGATAAGCCAAACGAAAGAAGTCTTTTTTATCCCACTTTAGCAGTAAAGTGCGTTCATCACCAAAATGGCTTTTATTAGTGAAAACTAAATTACTCCAAATATCTTCACGCAAAAATATTTTAAAGCGAATTTGATAAAGTTTTTGATTGTTGGAGTCATAAGCTAAGCGCATTAAGCCGCCTAGTGCCTCTTGTTGCCACGATGCATTTTCATTTATATCTTGATCTAAATCGTCGTATAGTATCCAAATCTTGACATTTTTTTCTTTAAGAAAAGAATTTAATTCTGTTACTACGTCATAACAAAGCCCACTTAGCTTTGTGTCCGATGCAAACTCCAATAATTTATTCGTGTGTTTTGATTCCCAGTTTTTATTTTCTCGTATATTAAAGTTATACTCTAAACGAGATGCTAATGACTTGTGTTTTTTAATAATTTCTGCGAATTCAGGGAAGTTTCTGTAAATTTGAACAATTGCATAAGCTCGCCATAACGATAGCCAATCTGTTTCATTTTTAACTAATTCTTTTTGAATAATTTCAAAAATGTTAGACGTTGGTCTAAATTCATTAGTATTTCCATGCCCAGATAGAATTTTAATATTATTTAAGCGTCCGCGAGAGCGTTTTTCTGCATTTTCTCTATGCTGAGTAAATAATGTATAAAGAGTTGATTTTCCAGTGCCTTTTCGCCCCCTAATGACCCAAACAGAATCTTCTAAGCATTGGTCAAAATCCGCAGTTTTTTGAAAAATAGTATCAAATTCGGTATGTAATATGCGCTCTGCATTTCGTTCTGGAAAAGATAGTGATTCAATAAATTCTAAGCGATTAGATTCTGCTAATATTGCCGCTGTTTCTTCAACGCCGCTAATTTCAAGTAAATTATTTGCTAAAGGTGCGTAATAAGATAGGGCTGTTTCTACAGGAAATTGATAACTACCCGCAACATTAGGATGATATGGAATCGAAATTGGCTCTTCACCTTCATGCAAATCTAAATAAGGTTTAATTCTTTTTACTAAAGAATCCCCAATAACCCCTTCAGGAATAGGTGATAAAATTAACTTAGCCTGAACGCTGCCTAATTCCTTTAATAGATCACGAATAAAGCATATTCCTTCAGCATTTTGCTTGCTAGGATATAAAGCAATAAATATTTCATCAGCAAGGTGCAATAATGATAAACCACCCCACTCATTTAATCCCGTTCTTGCATCAATTAACATAACATCGGGTTCAAATTGTTCCCAAAGTTCTTGTTCAAATTGATACCAAGGATCTGTTGTCGAGGTGAATAGATGGGCTGTCGATAAAGCTGATAAACGCTGAACATAGCGTTGTCCTATTTTTCCAGCAGGAATAATATATAAATCACGACGCGATTGTGGATCGGTAATACTATAAACAATGCCGGTACGCCTGCCTTGATCTGTGCCACTCAGATGAATTTTTGCTGGATGATTATCATCAAAAAAACAAGTTTGGCGTTCCCATAAATAATCAACCAAACCTTCTTCAAGTAATGCATCGGGCGGGGGTAATAATGTCTGCAAGCCTGGCGCTTCGACATCCATATCAATTAATGCTACGCGTTTACCCGCACGCGTAAGCTGAAAAGCCGTTTGTATTAAAGCGGTGGTACGGCCAACTCCGCCTTTATAAGAATAAAATACGACTCGCTTAATTGAGTGTTTTAGTTTTTTGGTAGGCACTGTTTTGCCAGAAGATAACATTACAATTGCGTCTTGCCATGAGACAGGGAGGATATTCTCTGATGTTTGTTGAATGATTATGCCGTCGTTAACAGCTTCTTCAGGTGTGTATAGTTTGATAATCCCAGGAACTAACCCAGCATCTTTAATCAATGGTTCGATTTGCTCTAGACGTTCAATTCTACTTTTTTCTTGAAATTGTGTTGAAATCACAGTTAGCAAAACTAAGTTTTCTGCACCCACATCAAACTCAAATTGTTTTGGAAATTTTTGATTGAGCGCTCTACGTAATTGTATTGCAGATTTCATCGTATGGTTTTCTCGTTTTTTTCAAGCCAGCCACAAACATAATCAAAGCTTTGTTGCCAATGTTCTTTCGATTGTATTGTATGTGGAATATAGCGAAGATTAATGTAGTCTGGGTTGACTGAACCGAGCGGGAAAATAACATTTTTAAGATGTTTTATAAATTGTGCATCTGTAATTGCTTTGCTGTATAAATCGGGCATCCGTTCAATAGCTTTTGTTAAATCATGTTTTGGATTAATAATGACTTGATCAAACATTGAATCTTTTTTACGTAAACTTTTATGTTTCCATTCACTTATTCCATGATAGAAAAACAATAACGATTTCAATCGACACTCTACTGCAATTCCTCCAAGATGAAAAATGGCTATAGTGTGATCTGTCTGTAACCTAGATAGCTCAAAAACATCATTTTTTCTCGCTGAGTAAGCACCCGAGTAATCTTCCATATTATTTGGTTCTTGATTCCATGTAATTGTAAGTGTTTAATTTGTAATCAGCTTCTGGTATTGAAAATAACAATTACTTTTCAACATTAAAATACGGCGGCATATCGTTGATATAAGCCATATACATGGCATCTGCCATTGTCCACAACACATCCAGCTTAAATTTCAAAGTTTGGATCATGCGGTCTTGTTGTTCGCGGGTTTTATACCAGTCCAGCGTAATGGCCAAGCCGTGCTCAACATCGCGCCGTGCTTCGGTCAAACGTTTGCGGAAATAGTTATAACCTTCTGGTTCTACCCAAGGGTAATGCTCTGGCCAGTTATTTAATCGTTGCTGATGAATTTTGGGCGCGAACAGTTCAGTGAGGGAAGAGCTGGCCGCTTCGTGCCATTCTGATCGTCTTGCGAAGTTAACATAAGCATCGACAGCAAAACGTACGCCCGGTAACACATGCTGTTCAGAAATTATCTCCTCGCGTGTTAAACCAACCGCCATACCTAATTGTATCCACGCTTCAATGCCACCGGGATCGCCAGGATGTCCATCATGATCCATAATGCGTTGCACCCATTTGGCACGGGTTTCACGATCAGGGCAGTTGGCTAGAATATTAGCATCTTTGATGGGAATGCAGACCTGATAATAAAAACGATTAGCCACCCAGCCCTGTATTTGTTTTTTGGTGAGTTTCCCTTCATTCATTAAGGTGTGGTAAGGGTGATGAATGTGGTAGTAATTTTCCATGCCGCGCAGTGCAGCTTCAAATTCTTGTTTGTTCCAGGCCTTATCGTTTTCAGTGCTCATGTGTTATCCCGTTATAAATCAATTTCCAAGCCGTCGTAAGCAACTTCAATACCCGCTGCATTAAGTAGTTTGCGCTGCTCGGAATCATCATCCAGAATCGGATTGGTGTTATTGATGTGAATCAATATCTTGCGAGCTTTAGCTACGCCATTAAGAACTTCAATCATGCCGCCTTCACCGGATTGCGGTAAATGGCCAATGTCACGGGCTCTTTTTTGGCTAATGCCCATGTCCACCATTTCGTCATTCGTCCAGAATGTGCCATCAACCAACAGGCAATCAACTGTCTGCATGGCATTCATGACATGCGGTTCAATTTCACCAAGACCTGGTGAATAAAACACTTTTTTACCGGTGGAAATTTGTTCAATAATAACGCCGACATTATCGCCATCATGGGGATCGTGGCGGTGCGGTGAGTAAGGTGGAGCTTTGCTTTTTAGGGCTCTCGTGTAAAAGCGCAAATCAGCAATAGCGGGTATGGTAAAGCTACTGCCATCAATAGGAATGGCGTGATGATTGACGGTGCAATAATGCGACAGCATATTGAAGACAGGAAAGCCGCTGGTTAAATCTTGCTTTACCATTTCTGAACAATAAATATCCAGCGGCTTGCCTTCGCGCAACATGAGCAGACCTGTAGTGTGATCAATCTGGCTATCCATTAATAACACCGCTTTAATACCGGTATCGCGCAAGCCGTGTTTCGGCTGTATGGCGGGGAAAGCTTCCAGTTGAGCACGAATATCGGGCGAAGCATTAATCAACAGCCAATTATTGTTGTCGGTGCTAACGGCAATAGACGACTGGCTGCGGGCTTTGGCGCTCATGTCACCAGTACGTAAACGGCGGCAATTGTTGCAGTTGCAGTTCCACTGCGGAAATCCGCCACCTGCACCGGAACCGAGAACTCTAATTTTCATGCTGAGTTATCCTAAAAAAGGGAATTTTGAGTGATGCGTGAGCGCATTAAGGTCAAAAAAAAGGGGTTCTGTTGGGAACCCCTTTTTATTGCAAAACCGAAAAGGAATTAACGGTTATAGATGTACATTGTTACTTCAAAACCGAAACGCAGATCAGTGTAGCTTGGAGTTTCCCATTTCATAATAATAACCTCTTTAAGTTTCCAGAATGTGTTCTAGCTTGATCAAGTAAAGCCACTTCGAAGTATACGATGAACTGTTTATTCACGCAACTTTTGCAAGAGTGTGTTTAACTAATCAAAGTCATAATATTTTCTCCTTAAAGCAATCAACGTATCGTCAATATAACAAGAATGCTTCGAGGCGTTACCTAAAAGTGCGTTAATCATCACCTTTGGAAAACCCTTTCCCCACTTGACGATAAGGCGCTATTTTATTGTGCATTTCCTAAACACCGCCATAGACTCCACATGCGCTGTCTGCGGAAACATATCCATCACCCCTGCTTTCACTAATTTGTAACCCATCTCGTTAACCAAAATCCCCGCATCACGCGCCAAAGTAGACGGATTACACGACACATAAACAATCAACTCAGGCTGCCATTTTTTAAAATACGGCAATACGTCCGATGCACCGGCACGCGAGGGATCGAGCATGATCTTATTGTATTTTTGCTGCGCCCACGGTTGGGCGCTAATATCCTTACTTAAATCAGCGGCATAAAATTCCACATTACTCAGATTATTGTGCCGAGCATTTTCTTTGGCATGATTGACTAACGGTTGATCGCCTTCAACACCCACGACTTTTCCTGCATATTTAGCCATCGGCAAGGTAAAATTACCCAAACCACAAAACAAATCCAGCACCGTGTCGTTTTCGGTTAAATCCAGCGTGTCCAATACGCGGTTAATCATCTGCCGGTTAATCTCGTAATTCACCTGCGTGAACATGGCAGGACGGAACTTGAACTCTATATCATGATCTGGCAAGGTATAAATCAGCATCACACTGTCTTCGCTATTCAGTGGCTCGATAGTATCGGGGCCTTTGGATTGCAAACACAGCGCAAGCTCATGTTGTCTGGCAAAAGTGGACATAATGACTTTATCAGCCTCAGTAGGCGGCTCCAATACCCGCACCGCCAGCACACAGTCCGTATCACCAATCGCCACCTCTATTTGAGGAATTTTATCCCGAATGCTCAACTCGCTGATCATTTCACCTAGGGCAATCATCTTCAAACCGACCTTTGGATTCATCACCATACAATTGCCGATATCCGCTAAAAACGGATTACGCCGTTCCCTGAAACCCACCAACACGCGCTCTTTTTTAGCGACATACTTAACGCCCATCCGCGCCTTGCTGCGATAACCCCAATGCGGGCCGATTAACGGCTCCCACAGTTGGGGAATTTCCACCTTGCCAATACGTTTAAACTGTTCCATCAGCAAATCTTGTTTAACCGTAATTTGTGCAGACGATTCCACATGCTGAAAACTACAGCCGCCACACACGCCGTAATGCGGGCAAGGCGCTTCGGTTCTGAGCGGCGATGCGGTTAAAACCTTCACCACTTTACCTTCAGCGTAGTCTTTGCGAATTTCAGTGTAGATAAATTCCACCTCTTCGCCGGGCAAAGCCTCATCAATAAACGTGGCTTTGCCATCGACATGCGCCACACCACGACCATCATGCGTTAAAGATTGTATGGTGACTGCAATCGGCGTAGTCGGTAAAGGTTTTCTTTTTGATCTTGACATGTTTATTTTTGTTTCCAGTTGCCGCCTGCTTGAACCCACCAGCCGGATTGTGCGTTGCTGATCCACTGACCAGCAAAGGTTGATTTAATTTGCGCCGCCCATTCAGGGTGGCCATTGGCATTAGCGATGGCTTTATACAAAGCCATGCGATCAGCGTTTTCCGAAGCGATTAATTTATTGATTTGGTTTTTATCTTTTAGGGCAATATTGGCTGCATCGCGCACCGTCAGCAACCCATCGGATTTTATACCTACCGAGCCATTACCATAAAACACCTGCAAGGTAGCAAAACGATTTTCCATCGTAGCGCGTAAACGACTAATATCCGGACTGTTAATCGATAAATCGGCTTCACCGGCCTGCGCGGATGAAATAGCCACACTAATGGCACTATCGATCATTTTATACAGGCTGATTTGCCAGTCGGATAATTCGGCTTTAGGTTTAGGTTCGACTTTTTTCGATGGTGCGCTTTGTATGTCTTTGATGATTTCATCAGCGACTTTTTCAGCAGCGGCGGCAGGGAAATAAATATTAATGGTGACACAAGCTGTCAACAATAATGCCGTTAAAACAGATATTTTTCTCATGATACGCTCCAATATTTAGATTTTTTTGTCCACGAAAAACACGAAAAACACGAAAAAAATCACTATTTGTAACCCCCTAAATAAAACACGGATTACACAAATTTTCGTAAGTGTTCACTTTTCCTCTTTGAAAAAAGGGGGATTTATTTAAAAAATCTCCCCTAACCCCTCTTTTTCAAAGAGGGGGACTGAATTTTTTACGTGCCCTTCGTGGACAATCTCTAACATTATTTAACAATAACTTCCTCAGTGCTAGAAATACGCCCCAACCGATCCACCAAAACTTCCCAGTCAACCTGCGGATTATAGCCCATCACGTCTATCCTCGGCAGACCGCCACCTCTAATCAGATAATAACCTTGCGGCGTGGTTTCTACACCCATCATCTGACAGACCCCCTTATTTAAATAACACCCTACACCTATTTTATCGTAGCCAAAGGTATCAAACAGGGTGAGGAAACTGCGGGACAGTATATCAGTTGCACCGCCTCCACCAATGCTGGCGATATTTTGTACGGCTTTTTGGCTAATTCTATGGCTGGATTTATCGTTATCCGGCGTGCCTAACCAAGCGAAAAAATGCGTGGGATGCCAATTCTCCAACGTTAATTCTTTAACATAACCAGATACTTTGCCGGTGATACTACCGAAGGAAAATTTGCGGGTAATCTGGTCAAGATCAAGATTATCCAGCACAAAATCGCTGTGGATCAGTGGGTAATCCGAAAACAAGCCCTCGGAAGCCAGATTGGTCAGCGTGATATTGCCATCAAAGGCATTAATGCTTAATTGTCCACCTAAGCGCAAGGTATTGTTATGATAACTCACGCCAGGAATATGGCCGCTGATTTTGCCAGCCAACGGTGTCCATTGCATAACACGGGATAATTTTTCCAGCGACACGTCATCGATCCTGCCTGACAGCGAAATATCCGGCTCTTGCGCCGGTTTTTTATACCAGCTCAATTGATTGACAGCAATAATACCACCCAAGAATGGCAGTTGCGCGGGTTGTAACAAGCGAAAGTTGCTGCCCCACAGATTTAAGGCAACGCTTGCCGCACCAATCGGTAATTTACCTATAAATAATTGCCGCCATGAGAACGTGGATACCTGAGTAGCAAACGGATTGCTGGACCAGTTAACCACGCCAGCGCCATTTTTTACCCGCAATCGATTTCGGTTATCTTTTAACGTCAACTTAGCAAAATTCACCTTGGCATCGGTTAAGACATTTTTAGCAAACACAAACTGACCCTGTGCAGTGCCTTCCAAATTAACGCCTTCGCTGGTAAGCGGATCAAAAAATGGTGTGATATAAGTGGTAAACAGGTTTTGTAATCCCACGCCAGTTACGTCAAAATTAGCGGTGTTCAGCTGTATTTGCTTACTGTAACTGACCACGCCCGCACCGCTTAGCACACCGGTTTCAGGGTGCTGGTAATGCACGTTTTTAAAGCTCACGGTTTTGGTCTTGGCATTCCATACGCCAGTGCTATCAATACGAATAGGCTTACTGGCGACTTCCACATACACCGGATCAACATACAAAGCTCCGCGCAATAGCTGGCTATTATTTTGCCACTGCCAGATACCGTGATTATTTTGCCCAGTTAATTGGCTGGTTAAAGTCAATTTTTCGGTGGCAAACTGGCCGCCGGCATTTTGCACAGTAGCTTCAAGCAGCTTGGCATTCAGCTTAAGTTGCTGCACATCAGAAGCCACGCCCGAAGCCAGCACGTTTAGGTTCGCCGTACCCGTTTTAAATTGCAACGGTAGCTTGGGGAAATACTGTTTCAACTGCGTGCCGTCAATATTTTTGGCATCCATCGCCACTTGCCAGTGTTTATCGTGCAAGGTGGCTTGTACAAACACCGCACTATTAGCCACGTTGATATTTTTTACCGCGAAAGACTGTACGGTAACGTGTTTAGTAGCGCTATTCCACAGCCCGTTAGCATCGGCCATGATGGGCTTAGCCGCTACTTTAAAATGTACTGGATCAGCGTATAAAGCGCCTTTGTTAATTTCTACATGGTTTTGCCAGTGCCACATGCCGTGGTTATTGTGTGCGGTTAATTGATTAACACCGTCCAGTGTGTCCGTGCTGAACTGACCATCGTTACTTTTAATGCTGGTCTTAATAAGCGCTGTATCGAATTTTAACTGTTTAATGTCTGCCGCTACGCCTGTGGCACTCAGTTTAATAGTGGCTCTGCCCTTATCGATGACTATTGGTAACGCCGGTAAATAACGTTGCAATTGCGTGGTGTCAACATTTTTGCCATCAACCGTTATTTGCCAATTATTGTCGTGTGCAATAGCATGTACTTGCAAAGTACCATCCGCTATTTTTAGCTTAGATAAGCTCAGCGAGCTGTTGTGTTTGTTAAGACTAAAAGCAAAATCGGTGCTGGGCGATTGCCAATATTTGGACTGAAGCTGGGCATGACCTTGCCGACACACGATTTCATCTGCTTTCCACGCGAACACCGCGCACACAATGTTAACGAGGCGAATATCATCAAAAGGTTTGGGTAATTTTAATGTGGCGATAGACAGCGCCAGTTGTTGGCTAGCTTGATTAACGTTATTAATACCTATGCTAATGCCTGCTAATTGCCAATCTTCGCTGGTATAGCTGTCTATTTTTAGCGTAGCGTGATTAAAAGCACTGGCCAACGGCATGGCTAATAACAAAATCGCTAGTGCAAAGCCTTTAATCCATTGCATCTGCTTGATGGCAATTAAATGTTTTGTCCACCTTACGAAGCAAACACGCCGGTAGATAAATAACGATCACCCCGATCACAGACAATCACCACAATCACCGCGTTCTCAACCTGTTTGGACAATTGCAACGCGGCATAAATAGCGCCACCTGATGACACACCCGCAAAAATACCTTCTCTTGCCGCCAATGCCCGTGTGGTATTTTCTGCGGCTAATTGATCAACATCGATAATCCTGTCCACTCGATCTGCTTGGTAAATTTTCGGTAAATAGTCTTTTGGCCAGCGCCGTATGCCAGGGATTTTCGAATCGCCTTCCGGTTGCACACCAACAATCTGAATCGCTGAATTTTGTTCTTTAAGATATTGTGATGTACCCATAATCGTGCCGGTCGTGCCCATAGAACTGACAAAGTGCGTGATTTTACCGTGGGTATCGCGCCAAATTTCAGGGCCGGTGCCTTCATAATGCGCACGCGGGTTATCGGGGTTAGAAAACTGGTCGAGAATACGGCCTTCACCGGCGCGTTCCATCGCCCGTGCCAAATCTATCGCCGCTTCCATGCTACCGACTGCCGGTGTCAGGATAATTTCCGCACCATAGGCTTTAATGGATGCGCGGCGCTCTTCACTCATGTTGTCCGGCATGATCAAGGTCATCTTGTAACCTTTAATGGCCGCTGCCATTGCTAAGGCAATACCGGTATTGCCACTGGTTGCCTCGATTAATCGGTCGCCAGGTTTAATTTCACCACGCGCTTCGGCATGTTTAATCATACTGAGCGCGGGGCGATCTTTTACCGATCCGGCGGGATTATTGCCTTCTAACTTGGCCAAAATAATATTGCTAGACGCATCTGGCAAACGTTGTAAACGGACTAACGGTGTATTGCCGACAAAGGCTTCAATAGTAGGAAAAATCATTATTCGTGTACCAAAATGAGTGATGCCAAATTATCCCACAAAACCCAACAGCATCCTGCGCGGATTTAAGCACTTTCGCTACGCAGCGTATTTATTCAAAAAAATCAATTAGTTTTTACCTGTAAAAAAATTTCAATGCAGCACCCTGTAAAAATTATAGACATCTGCTAGCATAATTTTAAAAAACTACTACGCTTAATAATGAGTAAAGTTTTTATTGCTTTAAAATCAAGCCATGATTTCTTTACACGTCCCATGTAGATTAACTACTACACGCTGTTTATATGCAATGGCCTTTAACGTATAAATACCCTCACCCTCCCGTTTTGCTATGAATACTAATACCCATATATTTCTTGCTTCCTCCAATGTCTTGACACAAATTGATGTCAAAGATCTACAAATCGGCATGTATGTTTCTAAACTGGATAAACCTTGGCTGGAAAGTACGTTTTTATTCCAAGGCTTTGAACTTATGAACCAAGAAGACATAATCGCAATTAAAAACGAATGTTCGTACGTTTTTATTGATACTGAAAAACAAAATAAATTTCGCCACTCCGATTTTTCCGATATTCAAGAATCAAAATCTGAGCGTGAAAGCTATAAAAAACGCTCTAGCTTTAACAAAGAAATAGACCGCGCCAAAGATACGTACCAAAAAACCAGTTCTTTAGTGAAAGGTTTTATGGACGGTGTTGCCTTAGGCCGTGGTATTAATGTCGAGATTGCTAAAAAAGCGGTGGCAGAATGCGTTGAATGCGTACTTAAATCACCGGATGCCATACTGTGGATGACGCAACTTAAAAACAGAGACATCTACACCGCGCAGCACAGTATGAACGTGTGTTTGCTGGCTATTTTATTAGGCCGACAAGTTAATTTATCCATAGAAGAACTCAACCAGCTCGGCTTATGCGGCATGATGCACGACATGGGAAAAATGCTCGTGCCCTTAGAGGTACTCAATAAACCCGGCAGATTAGATGAGCTGGAATTAGCCTGGATGAAAAAACACCCCGAATTTGGACGCAATTTGTTAATAAAAAGCAAAGATATGTACGGCGGTGCCATTGACGTTGCCTACAGTCACCATGAACGTATAGATGGCGGTGGCTATCCGCGTGGTTTAAAAGGCGAACACTTATCTCCAGAAACCCGTATGGTGACTATTGTTGATATGTACGATGCCATGACCAGTGATCGTGTGTATCAAAAAGGCCGCACGCACCGCGATGCGATTGATGACATGCTTAAAATGCGCGGCAGCCATCTTGATGCCGGTTATTTAATTAAGTTTATTGAGGCTTTGGGCTTATATCCTGCGGGAAGCATTGTAGAAATGAGCAATGGTGAAGTGGGTATTGTGATTGAAGTTGATGCAAGCCATCAACTTAAACCCAAGGTACTTTTGTGTCTTAATGAAGATAAAAAACCGCAAACGCCCAGAACAGTTGATTTATTAAAGCTGGATTTGGATGCTTTCGGTAAAACGTATAAAATTAAAAAAATTGTTAATAGCAGTGATTATGGCATCAGCAACGAGACGATTGACAAGTATTTACGTATTGCACTCAGTACACAGGAATAATAGAATGATCCGATAAATTTGTACGATTTTATGGGGTTGGTGTTGGATGTGATTAAAAGTACGGGGAATTTGTAAAATATCATATGCTAGCAATATTCCCCAATTTACCCTTATCATTTAGCGTTATAGGGCGGAATAGTGGTAGCGTATTCCGCCGTTATGCAATATCTAAAACATAGGGCGCATTACGCTACCGTTAATGCGCCCTATGAATCCCCGCACTTTTAATCACACCCGCTGGTGTTTGTCGTAACATTTTTGTTTGGTATTAATTTAGCGACTAAACTACCCGTAAACAAAAAAGCCAAACCAAATGCCAACGCCAAGAAAACTACTGATTATGTTGTTTCATATAATCAAACAGCGCTTTGTTAATCATATAGTGGTAGTCATGGCTGCTTTGAGCTTTAAACCAAGCTAAAATTTCGCTATCTATATTTACGCTCGTTTTTGGGTTATGTTTCGAATAGAAACGTCCAACAACTGCATTTTCCCAATTAATTTGTTCTGGAATGTCGCTAGTATCAATGGCTTCATCTGATAAAAGTGCCAATTGATTTATTTCTTTTGTCTGTTCTTTAGTGCGCTTTTTCATAACAGTATCTCTCGTGCTTAGGAACGCGCACGAAATAACTTGAGCAAGTTCATGCTTCGACAGGCTCAGCACGAACGGTGGTGGCGTTTAAGTTGTTCAAGTTATTTCATGCACGTTCCTTAGTAGCCTTTCGTGCTGAAATGAGTCTAATTATTTCGATATTGTTGTCTTTATAAACACCATGAGCAACCAGAAGCACTGTTACGCCATTTATTACACCTAATGTTTGCCAACGTTCCTCACCGTTTTCATGGCGATCCTGGATGCTAATGTGCAACGGATCTTCAAAAACCAGCTTAGCCGTTTCAAAACTAATACTGTACTTGTCCTTGTTAATTGTGTTCTTGTTTTCGTCCCAAGAAAATTTCATTTTGTAATGATTGCTGGTGTTTCGTTTAGCAACATTATAAACACGATTACAAAAGTCTCTTGTAAGAAAACCGAAATAGCGGCTACCCTGTTGTGGTTATTGTACTCACTAGCTGACGGCAAGGGCAAGCCTACGAAGACTTGCCTGGGGCGTTGGTGCATAAACAATACTTTTAAAAATCACACTGTTATAGTTAAATTTTTACGAAAATACGCCGTTTTTTGCAAAAATCAGCAGAAATGAAGGCTACCAATTTAAGACGGGACATCCGTTCGTCCTGAGCTTGTCGAAGGACTTGTGGTTCATGGTTCGACAAGCTCACCACGAACGGCTTTTTTAAAGCTGTCCCGTTTTAGATTGGTAGCCCAAATGAATATTCTAAAATTTAAAATGTTTTTTATTTCATGTTGTTACAACCATGATTTATGCACCAACGCCATGACACGGGTGTAATTAAAAGTACGGGAAATTTATAAAAAATAAAATTTAATGGTGAAAATATGATTGATTACCAAACAGACTACTACGGTTGGACGGTAGAACAGGCAGAGCTTTTGAAAGCTAGAGATTGGCAAGAGATAGATATTGAAAACCTGATCGAGGAAGTAGAAAGCATGGGTAGAAGTGAAAAAAGGGCGTTAGAAAGCCGCCTGATTGTATTGATTACACATCTGCTCAAATGGCAATATCAACCCGTGAGGCGCAGTACAAGCTGGGAATTAACCATCAAAGAACAGCGCTTAAGAATCAGTAAAATTCTTCGTGACAACCCAAGTTTAAAGCGTGAATTAGACGTTTGTTTTTTAGATATCTATCCATTCGCTGTTATCCAAGCAGTTAAAGAAACCGGAATAGAAGAAAAAAATTTCCCGATAATGTGCGAATGGACGTTGGAACACGTTTTAAGTGTTAGGCCAAGCGAAACCTAGCCCAGGAGTCTGTCGGGCTTAAATTCAAGCTACCCAATTAAGGCGGCACAGTTTCAGGTTAAGCCGTTCGTGGTGAGCTTGTCGAACCATGATCGGCTTAACCGTCCACCCTTCGACAGACTCAGGGTGTTATGGTTTGATCATTCGGCTACCCACTAAGGCGGCACAGTTTCAGGTTAAGCCGTTCGTGGTGAGCTTGTCGAACCATGATCGGCTTAACCGCCCAGCCTTCGACAGGCTCAGGGCGAACGGTTAAGCCTTGCACCGTATCCCGCCTTAAGTAGGTAGCCAGAATTAAAGGCTTTGCCGAAGGGTTTGTGGTTCATGGTTTGATCATTCGGCTACCCACTAAGGCGGCACAGTTTCAGGTTAAGCCGTTCGTGGTGAGCTTGTCGAACCATGATCGGCTTAACCGCCCACCCTTCGACAGGCTCAGGGCGAACGGTTAAGCCTTGCACCGTATCCCGCCTTAAGTAGGTAGCCAGAATTAAAGGCTTTGCCGAAGGACTTGTGGTTCATGGTTCGACAAGCTCACCACGAACGGCTTTTTTATTGTAAGTTGATAGCCCCAATTTACACACGATATTACGCGGCTAAGCTCGTCTTTACACACATTATTTTAGCCTACAAACACCTATAAGCCCCAACAAAGCACTTTATATCCGTCAATTTTATTTACAGATGCCACGGCAAAAATTCAGAGATAGTGTAAAAATCACATACACACAGGGCACGCCATCAGCCCATAATAACAAGATGTTACGCCACAGATGCTTTACAACCGCTATTTATAAATTCATAAAACGTTTAGTTTGCAGTACAGCTGACTTAATTAACAAAGCCCCCCCGCCAATAATCGTCTGCTTACTTTACAACACACCACAACAAAACACCACCAAGCCTGTCACAAATAATTACAAGTTATTGATTGTAATAATGTAAAATTTGTTGGCACAGGGATTGCTTTAGTTATTACGAGCTTCGTTGGATTCAGCCTCACACGGTGCCTCACCTTAAGTAACACATTTAACGAACACGCGGCATTGGCTTTTACCAAGCAAAGCAGTTAACGCATCGTGTAACGTAAAATAAAGCATTAACGTAAATCGGGCTAACCCCCACATTTTTTTAACTTGGAGAACCTTTATGAAAAAGAAACTTTTAGTGACTGCCATCGCTGTCGCTTCTGCTGTTGTTGGTACGTCTGCTATGGCGGCATCCACCTTCGGCAACCCAGGGCAATTAGGCAGTTTGTTAGTATTTCCACGTATTGAAGCTGAAACACAAAACTTTGCACCTTCTGTTGCAACCGGCACTGGTGTATTGGCTACTACTACCGATACCTTGGTACATTTAACTAACGACGGCCCAAATGATGTAGCGGTTCAATGTTACTGGAACACCACCAGCCAAATATATACTGGCAAAGGCGGCAACACCGGCACTAACACAGTACTTAACACCGGTACCAACCCAACAACAATTGATCCTGCTACAGGGGTAGTTACTCCAGCTAGCAGCTTAAACTCCACTCCTGCAGAGCGTATGGCAGCACGCGCAGCACTCAGAGAGCAACACGCACAAGGCTTTGAGCTAGTCTTAAAAAAAGGCAGAACCCATTCTTTTTGGGCAGGCGATTTATCCGGCCTTGCTAATGGCGCTTACATTGCTTTAGGTAATAAATTAAGCACTATTGAAAACGTACCACAATTTAATTTCTTCCCTGATGGGTCACAATCCAATGTGGGTGATTTAAAATGTTTTGCCAAACAAAACGGTAAAGAAGCCAAATTCAATTTCTTAACCGGTAAAGCCACTGTCTTTACCTTTAACGATCCATTAAGCGTACCTGGCCCAGGCACTGGCTTACCTACAGCGGCAACTCTAGGACAAGCCCATGAATACAACGCATGGTCTTTTCAACGCTTAGCAGCGGCTGGCGCACCTGGCGAGCTAAAATTAGATGGCAAAGAGTATGACATCTGCCCAATGGCGTTAACCGGTAGCTACATTCCATCTGCTCACCCGTTTGCATCATTTGGCCCTGGCGTGCCTAACGTCACTCAAGTCAGCTTGTCTAGCTGTAACCAAAACCTGGAAGAAAATGGCGCTGCCAATATCAGCTTGCTGAAATATACCGTGGTTGATAGCGCTGGCAACAAACGCAGTGCAGGTTATGAATGTATGGGTGCGTGGGCTGAAGCCGATTTGGGCGACAAATTCCATGCCTTTACTTACGGCGCTCTTAAGGCCGACCAAGCCAGCTTCCGTATCCAAGCAGGCGCTAGAAGCAGACTGTGTAACGTAGATCAAGCAGCGGCTTTTGTAAACAAAACCGACTTACGTCCAACACCGGGCGCAATTGAAGCTGACGTTGTAGAAAGCGGCCTGGTTGGTATTCAGGTTACTGATGTAGGTGGCGCGTGGCAAACCAGCTCTTCCTTAACAGGCGTTGACGTAACAGCAGCATCGGCAAGTGGTTATTACAATTCAAAATTACAAGTCAACTCATTTAAATATTAATCGCATCCACAGCATGCGCTTGATGTCTAAAGGCAGTTAACTTAGATACCTGGGTAACAAAGCAAGCCCATCTGCAACGGATGGATTAAAAGGGGTAGAGACGACAGTTTCTACTCCTTTTTTTATTGCGGCAGATTAGCTTTTTAGGCTACCCACATAAGACAGGACAGTTTCAGGTTAAGCCATTCGTGGTGAGCGTGTCGGATACCAACTTAAAACGGGACAAAATGTAGGTTGGGTTGAACGCTTTTCTCAACCCAACATTCCCAAGGCCTTGTAAAATGTTGGGTTGCCAAACAGCAGGCAGCCCAACCTACTTGAATGTTATTGTTTTTTTGTCCCACGTTAAGGAACGTGCATGAAATAACTTGAACAACTTAAACGCCACCACCGTTCGTGCTGAGCCTGTCGAAGCATGAACTTGCTCAAGTTATTTCGTGCGCGTTCCTAAGTTGATAGCCTACTACCAACGGGGCACTCGTTGTGGGTATCCACTTAAGGCGGGACAGTTTCAGGTTAAGCCGTTCGTGGTGAGCTTGTCGAACCATGATCGGCTTAACCGCCCACCCTTCGACAGGCTCAGGGCGAACGGTTAAGCCTTGCACCGTGTCCCGCCTTAAGTAGGTAGCCAGAATTAAAGGCTTTGCCGAAGGGTTGTGGTTCATGGCTTGATCATTCGGCTACCCACTAAGGCGGCACAGTTTCAGGTTAAGCCGTTCGTGGTGAGCTTGTCGAACCATGATCGGCTTAACCGTCCACCCTTCGACAGGCTCAGGGCGAACGGTTAAGCCTTACACCGTGTCCCGCCTTAAGTAGGTAGCCAGAATTAAAGGCTTTGCCGAAGGGTTTGTGGTTCATGGTTTGATCATTCGGCTACCCACTAAGGCGGCACAGTTTCAGGTTAAGCCGTTCGTGGTGAGCTTGTCGAACCATGATCGGCTTAACCGCCCACCCTTCGACAGGCTCAGGGCGAACGGTTAAGCCTTACACCGTGTCCCGCCTTAAGTAGGTAGCCAGAATTAAAGGCTTTGCCGAAGGGTTTGTGGTTCATGGTTTGATCATTCGGCTACCCACTAAGGCGGCACAGTTTCAGGTTAAGCCGTTCGTGGTGAGCTTGTCGAACCATGATCGGCTTAACCGCCCACCCTTCGACAGGCTCAGGGCGAACGGTTAAGCCTTGCACCGTGCCCCGCCTTAAGTAGGTAGCCAGAATTAAAGGCTTTGCCGAAGGGTTTGTGGTTCATGGTTTGATCATTCGGCTACCCACTAAGGCGGGACAGTTTCAGGTTAAGCCGTTCGTGGTGAGCTTGTCGAACCATGATCGGCTTAACCGTCCACCCTTCGACAGGCTCAGGGCGAACGGTTAAGCCTTACACCGTGTCCCGCCTTAAGTAGGTAGCCAGAATTAAAGGCTTTGCCGAAGGGTTTGTGGTTCATGGTTTGATCATTCGGCTACCCACTAAGGCGGGACAGTTTCAGGTTAAGCCGTTCGTGGTGAGCTTGTCGAACCATGATCGGCTTAACCGTCCACCCTTCGACAGGCTCAGGGCGAACGGTTAAGCCTTACACCGTGTCCCGCCTTAAGTGGGTAGCCAGAATTAAAGGCTTTGCCGAAGGGTTTGTGGTTCATGGTTTGATCATTCGGCTACCCACTAAGGCGGCACAGTTTCAGGTTAAGCCGTTCGTGGTGAGCTTGTCGAACCATGATCGGCTTAACCGCCCAGTCTTCGACAGGCTCAGGGCGAACGGTTAAGCCTTACACCGTGTCCCGCCTTAAGTGGGTAGCCCTCGTTGTTATCAGCTGCCCACTAAAAAACCCAGACTCACCCATTAAAGTAAACACGGTATGTTTTAAAAAATATCTCACTGCTATCAAAGCTACTGACATGATTTATAATACGATACAATCCAACTCATCCTCTTTTATACACACTACGGATAACACATGAAACAAATAACAGCCCCTAACAGCCTAATGCTGATCGTGTTAGCCAGCCTCATGGCAAACACACCGGCATATGCCCTAGACAAAGACCCACAACTGGATGCCCAGCTTGCTCGCTACTGGACAGCACAAACCAAACGTGACTGGAATGCCACATACGATTTATTAGACGCACAAGACAAAGCCACCCTCAGCCGCGCCCAATACAGTGAACTCCGCAACAATACCGGCGTTTTTGACCCCATTAACCCCAAAACCGTAGACCTGGAAATTGCTGATAACTTAGCCTGGGTACTCACTGATTTTGATGCCAAAATCTGGCGCTTTGCTGATGCACCAACTCGCCACAGCCAACTGTGGCAACTGTGGCAAAAAACCGATACCTGGCATCCCGCATCCGAAGCAGAGCGCCAAAAACACCCTGCCCTGCCGCCTAAACTACGTTTACCCAGCGAAGAAAGCACGCTGACTGAGCGGGCAAAAAATGCGTGGTTAGCCAAAAGCAGCCAAGACTGGAAAAGCTTTTACACTAACTTCTTGCCACCGGATTATCGCGCCAGCGTATCGGCGGAAGCATTTTTAAAGAAAAAAGCACAATACCTGTACTCATCTACCCGTGTTGATTGGGCGCAAGTTGTTAAAGCCAAACCAGATGAAGCCACGGTTAAAATTACTTTTGCCATTAAACCTAACGATCCACTGACGGCAAAACTGGACGCACAAGAAAGAAGCGTGATAGAAAGCTGGGTTAAACAAAAAGGTGACTGGTATTTTAATATTCCACTGACACCAGAAGCTGGCAAAATAAACGCAATCCCCAAAAACATAAAATACGATGGAATAAAAAAATGAGACGCATTTACTTCTGTAGCGTGCTTGGTTTAGCGGTAATGGGCTGCACCACCACGCCTAACAATGTGCCAGAACAAGCCACCGCCGCACCCATAGAAGCCTCGCAGCGCCTACGTTATCAACTTAATACACAAGGTTTACCGGCATCTGGTTTTTGGAAAAGCGCCCCTGTACTGGCTGATATTAACCACGATGGTCGTTTAGATTTAGCCAGCCACTCGCGTGACGATAAAAGCCCACGCGTGTGGCTAAGTCAGCCACAAAATGCCTGGCAAGACAGTTCGCAAGGCTTAAGCCAAAGCAACGACACCTGCGGCGGCGGCTTAAAAATAGGCGACATTAATAAAGACAGCTTTTTAGATTTGGCCATTGCTGACCATTGTGCAGGGGTTCTGGTTTATCTGGGTAATAAACAAAACACCTGGCAACTAGCCAAACAACTCAACTCAGAAGCGCAACAAAAAACCGCCGCAATTAACCCTGGCTTAAACGTTTTAAACGGTGCGGCAGACTTGGCTCTGGGAGACATTAACGAGGATGGCTTGTTAGACATAGTGTCTGCTGCGGCTGATGAAGGCGGTTTTACCGTCTATTTAGGCAAAAGCAACGGCAAAAAATGGCGAGAAACCAAAAGTGACGGTCTGCCCAGCATACAAGACCCTGGCAATGAAGACTCTAATGCAGGCTGGGCGGTAGACGTACAACTGCACGACATTAACAATGACAAACATCTGGATATTGTCGCAAGCTATTATAACGGCCCACGCGTATGGCTAGGCGACGGCAAAGGCCAATGGCAACCTAAATCTATTGGCCTGCCAATAACCACTATGCAAGGCACGTACCGCAGACTGGCAGTCGCCGACATAAATGCTGACGGCCTAAAAGACTTTGCAATCGCTAATGATATTGGCGGTGCAGAAGCTTATTTGCAAAATGCTGATGGCAGTTGGAAAAAATCCACCGATATATTACCCGCTCTTAAAGCAGGCGCAACTGCCATCGCGTTAGGTGATATGGATGGTGATGGCCATATTGATGCGGTCATTGGTGGCCGACTGGATGGAATAGACGACACGCCCGCTGGCCTGCACATTGTTTTAGGCGACGGCAAAGGCCAATGGCACTACGAACAAGGCACACAATTACCCGCAAGCGGTATTGATGAAGTATGGGGACTGGCGCTAAGTGATTTAAATGGCGATCAACGGTTGGATATTGTAGCAAGCACCGGTTACACAGCCCGCCCGTCTAAAAACAATCCCAAAAAACCCAACGATATCAAACTACCCAGTATGCAAGTCTGGTTAAGCCAGCCGGTTAACACGTCGGTGGCAACACCTCAAAAATAGTATGTATTCACCTCCCCCTTTGAAAAAGGCACTGCCATTAAGTTAAGCAACACAGCCGTTCGTGCTGAGTTTATCGAAGCATGAACGGCTGTGTTGCGGCGGGACTCGGATTTTTCCGTCCATCCTTCGACAAGCTCAGGACGAACGGAAAAATCCTTAACTTAATGGCAGTGCTTTGAAAAAGGGGGAGAGTTTACGAGGGGTGGAGGGGGATTTATTTAAAAATCTCCCCTAACCCCTCCTTTTCAAAGAGGGGGACTGAATGATTACCAAAAATAAACTGATACACACCCCGCTCTATAGACTACCAGCTTAATAAGAGGCAAAATATAAGTTGGGTTGAAGCTTTTCTGGCTGCCCATTTAAGACGGGGCACAGTGCAAGGCTTAACCGTTCACCCTGAGCTTGTCAAAGGGTGGGCGGTTAAGCCGATCATGGTTCGACAAGCTCACCACGAACAGCTTAATCTGAAACTATCCCGCCTTAAGTGGGTAGCCCCGGTTAGTAACCAATTACTCGACACCATTGGTCACATCGTTTAGAACACCTAACAAAGCCTGTTTATTTTCTGGGGCAGCAAAGGGTTGTTTTGTTAAGTTTTCTGTTAAATAATCAACAAATTCCGGTGTCGTATTCATGGCGGTTTCCGACCATTCTTTAACAAAATCAACCCGACTTGCATCCGCCTGTTTAGCCCAGATAAATATCTCCAAAGCGGCATTAATATCGCCCATATTGGCTAATGCATCGCCACTGGCTAAGCTAACATTTTCAGATGATGTTTTTAACAACGCCGCAAGTTTAGGAATTAACGCCGGATTCACTAAATTGGTCATCGCCTGCTTAACAATATCGCTGCGCTCTGCATCCGTATTTTCGGTTAACGTTTGAATGAAAATATCTAACGTCGATGCTGTGCCTATGCTGGCCATTACATTAGCGATTGCAGCCAAATACTCAGGATCTTGCGTTTGCCAGGCGGCTTCAAATACGGGGGCTAACTCTGTATTAGCATGCTCATGCCATGACTCAGGGCTAAACTTACTGATCGCATGAAAAGTAGATAATTTAACATCAGGATCATGCACCAAGCCCCCCGTTACCAAACGCATTAATGCATCAGCGGCATTATAATTAGCCACTTCGCCCAGCAAACTAACCAACACTTGCTGAGCGGTCGCATCTAAAATACCCGGCCTAAACTGCGCCAAAAGCTCATTATAAATACTATTACTGGGTTCTTTACGTAAACGCGCAATCAGGGCGTTTTCTAAAC
The DNA here is from genome assembly GCF_900163755.1 of Crenothrix polyspora. Classification (GTDB taxonomy): domain Bacteria; phylum Pseudomonadota; class Gammaproteobacteria; order Methylococcales; family Methylomonadaceae; genus Crenothrix; species Crenothrix polyspora. The sequence continues at coordinate 22,414 of NZ_FUKI01000130.1, forward strand.
CTATTTGGGTATTTTTACCGGTATGAAAACCTGCCAGCAAATTTTCCCACAAAGTTTGTGTCGGCACAGACGCAAAATTCTGATTACCCGTATCATTAGCCAATTGAGAGGTTAATTCTATAAACTCTTCTGGCACAGGCTGCTCACCAGTGCTTAGCGGTTTTATCACTGTATTTGCCGTAGAATCATCTTTTACTGGCAACACCGGTTGTCGCCATTGCTTAACAGAAAAAACAAGTGCAGCCACTAATAAAGACACGACAATTACGCCAGGAAAAATTTTTGAATTTATCACAGTGTTATTTCCAATGGATTGAAAGCTATGCACAACGTATACAAAAACACACGGGGTATTTAGTGTTTTCTAACTCAAAGTACCCAGCCTACCTGTTGATACATATTGGTTAATGCCGTAGTTAAATCAAGCACCTGTTGTGTTTCAACAACATGGACGCGCTCTAATTTAGCGTAGCCTTTAACAGGCAATTTCCAGCCTTTTAATGCACTCATTTTTTGACTGGCAACCGGCACAATGCCATCGCCTCTAAAAGTATCACGCACCTGTCCATTTAACACATTGTTTAAACTGGCACGAGAAGGTTTAAATTGCCAAATATTGCCAAATATATCGTAGCCGCAATTTTTTTGGCTATCAATAACATCGCCACCTAAACAACCAAACTTAATATTACCATATGACAGTTGCGTCATTTTAATGGCCGGTAATGCGCTGATTTTCTTATTCAACACATTGATTTCAGGTGAAATATCTGATAAAAATCCAATAGTAGGGGCTTTTAAATCCAAGCCAGCGACAACTTTAATGGGTGTTGAATTAACAAAACGCCAGTCATCGGCACAATCACCTGTATCAAAAAATCCATCATATTTTGATTCTGGCAAACAGGTTTTTTCAAGATAATTATGGTAACGGCCCAGCGGCGTACCCGCGTGCGGCGTACCCGTGGTTATCAAACCGACGACATGTTGTTTAAACGGGCTTGGACTCTGTAAAAAAGCTCTGGCCGCCAGTCCACCGCGACTATGGCCTAGCAACACAATCTGTACTGTCGGTCCAAAACGACTTTTAATACGATTAACCGACCACGCGATTTCTTTACCTAAGCTGTCAAATGTTGAGTAATCGCCTTGACAACCGCCGCTTTCGGCGCAGATTTTTTTATCCAAACCTTTCGGCGCACTGATATTACGATCCAGCATACCAAAGTTTACCCGCATACAATACACACCTTCACTATTGGGTGTTAATTTAACGCTGGCAAAATCAGCATCACGCGGATTACCACATTGGCCATCAAAGCCTGCATTATTGCTAACCAGCTTATTCCAGGTTTTAAGATTAGAATTTAAACCATGCAGCAACAACACCACTTGTTTAGGTCTTACAACGGCGGTTGCCGCATGAGCGGTACTCAACACGGGCAACACACTGACTAACATTAATGCACTGCCGCCAAACCCGTGCTTAAAAAAACGCGAACATCTATTCAAAATAATCATATTTTTCCTGCTATTCAACATTTAAATTTTCTTGATTTTACACAATTTTTTGTTAAATCAAATCATATCGTAACAAACACTAGCATGGTAGCATTTGAAATCTCACGAAATATGTTGACTTATCTCGGCTTGGTCAAGCTAAAAAACATAAAAGTTGCGTGTATTTACACGGCGCAAGGCACAACGCACCAACTATTGTTACCATTGATTCTCTACCAGATATACGCACAATGTCAAGATAATGAACACAGCACAACTGTAAACAGTTATACACAATTTATGTGGATAACTCTGTGGATAACGTGTGTGATACGTCGCTTAACGACGGTTTTTATTACAGTTTTGTTACATTGTCTATAAATACTACAATTTTATAATTCACTTAATAATCAATTAGTTAATAATTTGACTTATGCTGAATTAGCTAAGCACCAGCATTTTCCCGTAGCTGATTTTATCTGTGCATAAGTATTGACAAAGCGGGGGTTTTATTGCACCAATTGCCGCTCCTCCCAAACTTTATCCATACGCTTGGCAGAAATTGGATACGCGGTTTTTAACTGCTGCGCATACAAGGAAACTCTAAACTCCTCCAATGCCCAACGAAAAACTTCCTGCTCAGGTACAACCCGTGCTTTCTTCATGCGCTTCTCCACATCCGTCCAATAACGCAGTGCATAACGATTAACGTCCTGCACTTTTTGCGGATCATTAACACGCTTGTCCATGCGATACTGGACAGCGGCTAAATAACGCGGCAGGGCTTTAAGTTGCTGATAAGGTGTATTGTGGATAAAGCCTGCATAAACCAAAAAACCCAACTGGTCACTAATGTCTTTTGCCAATGGATCAGTGGTGTTAAACGCTTGTAACTGAATTTTAATTGCACCGTACAATTGCATTATGCTCATCGCCAGCTTGCCCACGTCATTGGCTATGCCCATAAATTGTGGCTTATTTTCCTGTAAGCTGCGCTCAAAGGCTGGTTGCGTGCGTATTTCTCGGCCTGCCACAAACACAGTGTGCAAAATCAAGCGTAACAAATCCTGTTTATAAGATACATCACTATCATCTTGAATCAACGGGTGTTTTGGTAAACGCTGATACGCCAATTCCACTGCCGCCGATTGCGGCATATTTTTGAGCGTATAAGTGCATTCCTTGCGCAACTGCAACTGAAACAGCCGCATTAAGCCGCTCTGATGCTGATAAGCGGCTTTGTGCTGCGTATCAAAAATACGCACACCGACCGCATCACCTTCGTCAATAATGGCCGGAAAACCCACAAAACGCTGGCCTTTCTGGATAAACTCGTAAGTCTCCGGCAAATCGTCAAAACCCCACTGAATAAAACCGGTATATTGCAACTCATCCGAGGCAATCTGGTCAAAACTGTCACCCGCCTCAACCGCGTATTTGGCTTGCAGCTTTTTTAAATCGCGGCCGTAATCCAGCATCCGATCCTGATCATCTATCACCCGAAAATTCATTTTTAAATGCTGCGCAACCGTGTCCATTTCCCAGGCATTGAGCGGAATCGCCTCACCGGTCAACTTGCGCAGCCGATTACCCAACCATTCTTGCAACGCGCCCTTAAAGTCCGGCTCTATTTCCAGGCAGCGTTTAACCGTCTCTGGCACCGGCACAAAATTTTTGCGGATTTGCTTGGGCAGTGCCTTCATTAGCGCAACACATTTTTCTTCCAGTAGCCCTGGCACCAACCAGTCAAACGGCGTTTGCGACACCTGGTTAAGCTGATGCACCGGAATCAACACGGTAACACCGTCTTCATCATGGCCCGGCTCAAAACGGTATTGCAGGGCAAACGTCAAATTGCCGACTTTTTTGCTGTCAGGGAAATCCCATTCATTAACAAAATTCTCCTGCTCGCGGGTCAAATCTTCTTTAGTTAAAAACAGGATTTTCGGATTGGCGCGTTCGGCAGTTTTGCGCCAGGTATCCAAATTAACACCGCTAAAAACTTCCTCAGGTAGCTTAGCATCGTAAAACTGATACAACCATTGCTCATCTTCCACCAAATCCACACGCCGTCCCTTGTGCTGGATAATGCCGACTTCTTCCAATAACTTCTGGTTGGCGACATAAAACGGCGCGTTACTGTGGTAATCATGGTCAACTAGGGCGGAACGGATAAAAATCTCCCTTGCCGCCTTAGAATCAACATGATCATAGGGAATTTTGCGTCCGGCCTGCAAGGTCAAGCCATATAATATGGTACGTGCCGACACCATGCAGCGCGCGCCTTTCTTGGCCCAATGCGGGTCAAAGTAATTGTGCTTAACCAAATGCGGGGCGCAAGCCTCTATCCATTCCGGCTCGATGCGAGCAACGGTACGCGCATACACCTTGCTGGTTTCCACTTGTTCTGCGGCCATGATCCATTTAGGCTTAACCTTGTGCAAACCAGAACCTGGGAAGATAAAGAACTTCAGGCCCCGTGCGCCCAGGTATTCGTATTGGTCGTGCCGAAAACCGATATTAGACAACAGCCCAGTCAGCAAGGCGCGGTGGATTTTTTCATAACTGGCAGGGTCGGTGTTGGGGTGGAACTTTAAATCCCCCTTCACCACCTGCATGATCTGCGCATGAATGTCGAACCACTCGCGCATCCGTATGTAGGACAGGAAGTTTTCCGTGCAATACTTACGCAACTTGCTGTTAGACAAATGCTTTTTCTGTTCCTCAAAGCTATTCCAGACGTTGAGCAGCGTCAAAAAGTCCGATTCAGGATGGCGGAACGCCAGATGTTTGGCATCGGCTTGTTGCATTTTATCAGCGGGTTTTTCGCGCGGGTCTTGTACACTGAGTACCGCCACTATAATGCTGACTTCGGTCAAGCAATGCTCTTCAGCAGCGGCCAGCAGCATCCGCGCCAGCTTGGGGTCGGTGGGGAACTTGGCCAGTTGTCTGCCAATATCGGTGAGCTTGCCGGTCTTGTCCAGCGCATTGACTTCGGCCAGCATGGTCTTGCCGTCACGGATCATCTTGTCGTCGGGCGGTTCCAAAAACGGGAAGTCGGCAATATCGCCCAAATTGAGCGCCGCCATCTGCAAAATCACCGCCGACAAGTTGGTGCGCATGATTTCCGGCTCGGTAAACTCCGGCCTGGCCAGATAGTCATCGTGCGAATACAGCCGTATGCAAATACCTTCCGCCACACGACCACAGCGCCCTGCCCGTTGGTTAGCGCTGGATTGGGATATACGTTCTATCGGCAAGCGCTGGATTTTACTACGGTGGCTGTACCGGCTGATACGGGCATGGCCGGGGTCAATCACACAGCGGATACCGGGCACGGTGAGCGAGGTTTCTGCAACATTGGTGGCCAGCACGATGCGTATCTTGCCGCCCGCCTTGGGATTAAACACCCGCTCTTGTTCGCTGACACTGAGCTTGGAATACAGCGGCAAGATGTCGTATTTGCTGGGATGGTGTTTTTTCAGTGATTCGGTGGTTTCGCGAATTTCCCGCTCACCACTGAGAAAAATCAATACATCGCCGCGCAAATCCCGATACAGTTCATCAACGGCATCGAGAATGGCATTTTGCAAATCATCGCTGGTTTCATCTTCCTCCTCTTTTTGTTCGATAGGCCGGTAACGGGTATCCACCGAATAAGTACGGCCAGACACTTCAATAATCGGCGCATTATCAAAATGTGCCGAAAAGCGCTGGGTATCAATGGTCGCCGAAGTAATGATAAGCTTTAGGTCGGGGCGCTTGGGCAGCAGCCATTTCATGTAACCGAGCAAAAAATCGATGTTCAGGCTGCGCTCATGCGCTTCATCAATAATAATCGTGTCATATTGGTTAAGATACGGATCATTTTGCGACTCAGCCAGCAAAATGCCGTCGGTCATTAATTTAATCAGCGAATCGGCATGGGTACGATCATTAAAGCGAATTTTATAACCGACCGACTTGCCCATAGGTTCGCCCAGTTCTTCGGCAATACGGTCAGCAACGGTACGGGCGGCAATACGCCGTGGCTGGGTGTGGCCGATAAAACCTGACGTGCCTCGGCCTATCGACAGACAAATTTTGGGCAACTGCGTAGTCTTGCCGGAACCGGTCTCACCGCACATAATCACCACTTGGTGGTCTTGGATTAGTTGGGCAATGTCGTCTTTTTTGTCGGTCACCGGCAAGTCAGGGAAATTCAGCGCTGGGATACTGGCCAGGCGTTTGTTTCTGGCCGCCAGCGATTTTTCTATCTGCCGCGCCAGCCCATGCAGTTTTTCATCGGAATGCTTGCCTTTTTGGTAGTCGGTGCGGCAACTGTCCAGTCGGCGCTTTAAGCCATGCCGGTCTTGGCCTAGGCACTGGGGTAATTGATTAGTGAGTTGTTTGATTAAATCAGAAGTTGACATTAATACGGCGATGTAAAGACAAGAAGGGTGATGCGGTGGCAGCCTATAGCATTGAGAGTTCAACTGAACCTTGCTCTATAACACGCCCAACACCACATAGTTTGGCGCTCATTATCCTACACTATCTGTGCTTGCGTAATGTTTGTGCTGTTGTTTATGATTTTCAGGCTATTACTCTGTTATTTTTTAAATATTGGATATGCTTTTTTGTCCAGCGTAAAACCTACGAGGTTTATACATTTGGGCTACCAATTTAAAACGGGACAAAATGTAGGTTGGGTTGAACGCTTTTCTCAACCCAACATTCCCAAGGCCTTGTAAAATGTTGGGTTGCCAAACAGCAGGCAGCCCAACCTACTTGAATGTTATTGTTTTTTTGTCCCACGTTAAGGAACGCGCACGAAATAACTTGAGCAAGTTCATGCTTCGACAGGCTCAGCACGAACGGTGGTGGCGTTTAAGTTGTTCAAGTTATTTCATGCGCGTTCCTAAGTTGATAGCCTACATTTGCAACACCAAACAAAATCAGGCTGACTGGCTGGCTGCTACCTTGTTTTGATTAAGCCAACGTGTAATATTAATTACGAACTACACGACAACATAGAACACCCCGCCCGCTGCCGTGCCCAATCGGGTCTTTTTACCGCAAAATTTTCACGCTCCGGTTGCTCATCATAAGGATGGCGCAGTAATTCCAATAATTCGTCAACCAGTGAGAAATCACCTTGTTCAGCTTTATCAATAGCCAGTTGTGCTAGATAATTTCGTAGCACATATTTTGGGTTGACGGCATTCATGGCGACTAAGCGCTCGGCATCACTGTATGGATTGGCGTGTAAGCGCTGAATGTATCGACGCAGCCATGCACCCATTTGTGCCGTGTAATTGTGGTTTAATTGCTCAGTTAGGTAATAACTGGACATTAATGGCGCTACCAATTCCTCATCGGTTTTATCCAGCGCTACCGCATCGGTTTTAATGTGACCAAGCTGGCGGAAAAATAATGTCATATCGGTTTCCACCTGCTCCAAAAGCTTGAGCAAGTCGGCACATAAATCATCATCGCTTTCTGGCTTAAAGCTAGCAAAACCCAATTTTCCCGCCATCATGTTTTGCCAGCCATCCTCAAAAGCCTTGATGTAAGCATTTAAGCCTACTTGCAAGGGTTCTACCATACCAATCAGCGGATAGAGTGCATTAGCCAATTGGCTGAGATTCCAAAAGGCAATTTGCGGCTGATGGCCGTAGCGGTAACGGTGTTCTCTGGCATCGGTGGTGTTAGGAGTCCAGTTAGGATCATAATTTTCCAGCCAACCGTAAGGGCCGTAATCAATAGTCAGCCCTAAAATAGACATATTGTCAGTATTCATTACCCCGTGTACAAAGCCAACCCGTTGCCAATGCACGATCATATCGGCAGTTTTAAGGCAAATCTCAGTAAACCATTGGCTATAAATATCCGCCGCGCTAGCATCCAAATGCGAAAAATCGGTACGGATGGTGTAATCGGCCAATTGTTTCAATAAAGCAAAATCGTTTCTGACGCTGCACAGCTGAAAGTGGCCAAAACGGGTAAACGAGGGTGCAACGCGGCACACGACAGCCCCTGGTTCTGTTTGCGGATTGCCGTTGTAGAACATATCGCGCAGCACCGATTCACCGGTTAGCATCAAGCTCAGGGCGCGGGTAGTGGGCACGCCCAGATGGTACATGGCTTCGCTGCATAAAAATTCACGCAGTGATGAGCGCAGTACGGCTAAGCCATCGGCAGTACGCGAATACGGTGTAGCGCCTGCACCTTTAAGTTGCAGTGCCCAGCGTTCGCCGCGCTGATTGATAATTTCGCCCAGATTAATGGCACGGCCATCGCCCAATTGCCCTGCCCAATTACCGAATTGATGACCACCGTAACAGGTGGCGTAAGGTTCCATACCGGCGGCAAGTTGATTGCCGGTAAATATCTGGGCAAAATGTTCTGATTCACAAACTTCATCAGATAAATCTAATAAGGTAGCAACTTCTTTGCTGTAAGCAATTTTTTGGGGCTTTTTAACCGGCGTAGGCAGTACGCGAGAATAACATGCACCGACAACCTGGCGGCGTGTGTTACTGGTTACAGAATCGGCAGGCAGTTCGCTAATAAAGCGGTTGTCAAACTGTAGCTGATTCAAATCGGATAGTTTTTGTGTGAAACTCATGGCAGTTGATTAAGCTTTAAGCGCTGATAAATAGGAATTTAGAGTCACTATACCAGCTTGTTCGGTAATGTCGTGTTTTGCAATCACGATAGCCGCATCACATTGATTAGTTGAATTCACCCATTTTTATATTAAATAAATGCTACATTCAGTTACTATTCAGTAATTACACGGTAATATTACTTAAACATTCTTAAAAATAGCAATAATCCACCACCTTCCCATTATTAGGCTTTACACAAAATGAAACTATCCAAGACATTAAAAATAACACTTTCTTTAGCGACAACACTTGCAATAACCGGCTGCATGGGTGGTGGCGGTGGCATGTATGGCAATAACGGAGGTGACATGTACGGTAATAACGGCGGCATGTATGGTAATGCGGGTAATTCCATATTGGGTTCTGTCGCCAACAGCGCTTTAGGTGGCGGTGTGAGTGGTGCGGTGTTAAGTGCCATTATTCAAAGTATGGGTAGCAATGTATTAAACGGTCAAATTGGCTCACAAGTTTCCCAGGCCGACCAGAATTTTAGACTCCAACAATTAGGCAGTGCTGTCAATTCAGGCGCTATCACCCAAGCACAACAATGGACTAACCCACAAACTGGCAACACACTGGCACTCAACCCCATTGGACAACAAAACATTAATCCGCAGACGCAGCAAAAATGCCAAAACCTGCAAGAAAGCGCAGTACTGCCAAATGGCGAACGCATTACTGAAACTCGTTTGGCATGCCAAAACCCACAAACTGGACGATGGAATTTGGTGAAGTAAAGCTTTTATCGTTTTACTAAAGCAAGGCGAGCAACGACACACATTGCTCGTCTCGCATAAAATTAAATATTGTGTATTTAAAAGAAAATTATCTATTAAAATTCAATTATATAATCCCATATAGGCGATCAGTTTAATAAGACTATAGACACTTTAACGCCAACCCATTAGCCAACAAGTTGTGTTTTTCAGTTCCTGCCAATCAGTTTCGTAGACAGTATTGGTAAGCACAGCTTCCAATTCGCAGGCGATGATGTCTTCATTTTCTGCATGGATAAGTTTGGTCACTATAAAGTGACGCTCTTTTTTCTGGGGTGCAACGGCTGTCCATTTGGATAACAGCAGTTTGTTGGGGTTTATTTTATTCTGTGTAGGCACAAGTCATCTCAGCAATGCGGTATATCAGCTATTAGCGGCGCAACATTTTTTATATTTCTTTCCGCTACCGCAGGGGCAAGCATCGTTACGATTAATCTTTGCCGAGATAGCGGGTTTGGGTGGATTCAAGGCCTTCTCTAAGTCTGAAATATCTTCCGGTTTGTCAGGTTCAAAGCCGATGATATAAATCCAGCCATTTTTTACGCAGGTTTCAGCTACATATTGTGCTTTTTCATCAGTGTGAACACGGACGATGATGGGTTTTTCTTTAGTTCCAAGTTTTGCCATAGTTATCTACCTTTCATAAGGTTTGTTTATGCAATATTTTGATGCCTATATGTTAAACAAGATATACACCTTACCGCGTTCGGTAAGGCTGTTATCTAGACTACAAACTTAGCTCTCGAATGATGCACCTCTTTACGTAGGCAATATCCTATTTTTAGTGTATCTCATCGAGTTGTAGTTTGGCTTTCAATTCTGAAAAGTTTATTCCCTTGTGATAATTTAACTACTACATACTCATCTTTATTAAGTTCTTCTGGCAACTTATCTTTCAGAATTGATGTAACAAACTGTATTCCCTTTGCATTAACTAGATTGGCAATCTTTATAAGTTGATTATCGTGCATTAATTCTTTTTTATCATTGAGCAGAAAGTGCATACAAGGGATATTTTCTTCATCGGCAAATAGTGTGTAAGCAATATCAAAACAGGAAATTTCGCCCTGTTTTTTGCCCGAACTGAAATTGTTTAGGTCAAATGGTGTGAACTCATAAAGGCGGCGTCCTTTTCCGGTTTTTGTATCAACCTTTAATGCATATTTTTCACCATACAATTCATTCGACACAGATGAGAAATGTTTGTTAAATTTGTTTATTTGTTCTTTGATTTTATGAGCGAATTCTTCAGAAAAAAGCTCATTGTCAATTTTGGCAAGTTTTTCATTAAGTTCGGTCAATTTTGATTCTACAGTGCTTAATTGACGTAGCGTATTTTCATATTCACCTTTTGTTTGATGCCTGACATTAAGTTCAGTAATCAATCGCTCAAGTACTTCGAAAGAGTCGCTGCGTGTAATGGCTGCGCTTAGCTCAGCTTCCTGTGTTAAAAGGCGGCTTAAATGTTCACGTTTTGCAATAAGCTCTGCATCAATTTTTGGTAAATCCTGTACTATAAACCGAATTTTTGAGGTAACCATTTGATTGTGAAAATCATTAAGCTCCTGGAATGTTTTTTGTATCCCACTTACTAGAGAAGTTGCCTGCTGATATATCTGCTGTAATTGTTGTATATCGATGTTAGATTTACCTGCCTGCATATCTTGCTGAGCTTCTAAAACCAAATCCTTTCGTAGTTCGAGTCGGCTAATTTCGGAAGAAGTGAGATTAACCTGATATTTTAACCTGTTAAGATTATCCAAGTCTGATTCAAAATTCGGATTTAAATTGAGTGATGCTTTTTTACGTTCAAGTTCTTCTATTTCTGATTCAAGTAAAGCCAATGCAGTTTCGTATGCTGATTTTGTTTGGTCAGATTCTAGGCGTTTCTTAAATTTTTCTTCAATATCGATTTGAGAACGTAATTCTTGCTTATCATCTCCCTGCTCGAAATTGCAATTGAAAAGAAAAAGATAGAGTGTTTCATATTCATCATCACGAGTAAAGCTATCAAGATTTTTAAGTGTATTGTTGATGCTTACATCGGTATAACGGATGTTGTGGGCAATTATTTGTCTAAAAGTTGGCTTAGTTCCATAATGCCCTGGAAAAAGAAGGTCTGTTAGCGTTTTGCTAAATAATTCATCAGTTAGGTTTTCGTTGCCTATGCGTTGAATTTTTTCTTTACGGGGCAGAAAGTTTCGTTCAATAAGTGTTTCCTGGGGATTTTCCTGCGAAAAATCATTTGTAAGAACTAATGAAATTAATACTCTATTATTTATTAAAAAATCTTTAACGAGCTTGTATTCTTGCTTTTTGTTTTCGTGGTCGCTATATATCCCTTTGGCCTTAGCTCCAAGACAAAAATCAACTAGTTTTAAAACCGTTGTTTTGCCAACATTGTTGCCGGTTTCTTTACCGTGGTTAATAGGCGTTTCGTCGACAATTAAGTTCAGACCAGCGTGAAAACGGATGTTTTGGATTATTTCACCATCACCTTGAGCAATAGTCAGAGATTTTAAAAACACAATTCAACCTTTCCACTGTCATTCAACTTGATTAAATTGAGCAGGAAAAGCCAATCAAGACATAGTACAAAAACGGGCATACTCATATCCTGCTCAGTTTTTGTTTCTATATATAGATCAAGAAAATTCATTACTCGATGTTCTTGTATGGCCTTGAGTACATAGGCACCATTAAAATAAATAGTCTGTTCAGGATGAATGTTGTCAGGAATTAGCATTGGAATCTCCTGAAGGATTTTTGAAAATCTTGCATCGAATAAAAGCATCAACAACAAGGATTTGCACGCATAAATCAAGCTCTTCATCAGCAATTGGAGTGTAATTAGCACTTGTATGTATCCTCTCCTTTACTTTTTCGATGACGGCTAAGAAACATTGGTTGGCGGAAACTGTGTCAACAAGATTAATATACTCCTTGCGGATACCATTTAAAATCGAAATGCTTTTGTTGGCCCCTTGTTTGTCATAGTCACTGTAGATTTTTTCAATGCGATAGTAGTAGATTTTATGGTCTTCGATCAGAAGTCTGGCAGCAGTACCCAACTGATTGTATGAAATTTTTTCTTCTGGGTCAAAGGCTAGTGTTTCAAAGCTCAGTACATCTGGACTCCATTTTTCTTTGGAAAGAATTTTGATGATGGTTGCTAAGTTGGTCTCAACTTTTTCTGGGTCAGCCTCACTTTTAAGTTCTTTTTTCAGGAAATCATAGATTAGTTTCTGCTGCTCAATTTCCATAACTAAAATAGATTGCAAAAGAGCAGATACATCAAAAATATCGGCAGCGGGATCGAATGTTAAATTGTAAGGGTTCGCAAATGTTTTTGTTCGCAAGTCACCTGCATTTTTAGCAATGAATATAAATTTGAAAGAATAGTCTGGGTAATTGGAAATATTTTTTTTATTGAAGGCTGACTCAATCTTCTGTTTAGTTGCTGTGGCAGAAACTTGCACGATTATTTTATTTTCTGAGTCAATTAAGTCAGCACCCGCTACATTATGCTGCTTTGCATTTAAATTTATCAGCTTCCAACCAAAAAGAAGGTTAAAAAAATGTGTATAAAAACTCTCTGCATGAATGTTCAAATCAAGAATATTTAACCCGCCACGTAGTTCAATCCTGGTAGCAAGTGTGCTGAGTTTTTCTTCTATATAATTGAAATATGGCGAGCGATTCATTAATACTCTTAGGTTGATTATTCGTGGGATTGGAAAAAACAACCGTCATCTACTAAATAAGTAGCGTAGGTTGAGTTGCGGTTTTTTTCAATCCAACATTTATAGATGCAATATGTTGGGTTAACGACAAAGCTGTTAATCCAACATACCAACTTTAGCTCACAAAATCTGTTCCAATAAATTAGTAAACGGCTGGTGATTTTTCCAGCGGTAAGTATGAAAATCCCGCTTATCGGTAGAGACAATACGACCGTGCCCCAACTCTTCGGCTAATAGCACTAATGAAGCATCGGCCAAATCCATTGGTAAATCAGCATACTGCACCATCAGATTGGTAAGCCTCGACAAATGACCATCCGTTAATGGAAATGTAGAAAAATTTCCCTGATGTTGCAATGTTTGTAACAGCGTTAGAAAATCAAAAGCCAAACGCACATTCTCACGGCGCATAAGCAAATGCAATGCTTCCGTTAACACAGGAAAGGTTGTAATAAGTGGTTCGCGGCATTGTGCTAAAAAAGCCTTACAGACTTGATGATTGCTGTCTTTTCGGTCAAACAAGCCAAACCAGAAACCACTATCGACAATAATCATTCAATAGCGCCGTGTTTAAACGAAAAATCCAGTTTTTGCTTGTACGTTGTGGAAAGCTGCTCATCGGTTTCTATGCAACCAATCAAGCCAGCTTGTTCAAATGCTTGATAGATTGGCGATAGGTCTGTTTCATCAATCACCTTTTGTTGGGTTTTTGATGTATTTTTAAATGATTCCGTCTTATTTTGGTAGCTAGAATTTCTCAACTTACGCGCTGATTTACCCTGCAAAAATTCAATAAAATCGAGCGCCTCTTGTTGCTCTTGCTCTGGCAATGTTGAGAGTCTGGTCAAAATTTCTTGATCTAATCCACTCATTTGGTAGCACTCCAAATTTTAAAAGTCAGAGGTGATTAGTTAACGCTTTTTTTCTGAGTGTGACAATACACAGCGAATAAAATCATCCTGACTTTTATGGGAAACATTCTTCTACAAACAATCCAAAATTGCCCGTTTAACCGCATCCAAATCCGCATCAATAGTAATCGGCTTGGCATCCGCGCATTGCTTAATCGCAATATCCGGATCCTTAATGCCATTGCCGGTCAACGTACAGACAATCGTACTGCCTTCCGGTATTTTGCCAGACTTAATATCCCGCAAAGCCCCTGCTATAGACGTTGCAGAAGCAGGTTCACAAAAAATGCCTTCGTATTGCGAGAGCAGTTTTTGCGCGGCCAGAATCTCATCATCGGTGAATTTGTCAAACCAGCCGCCGGATTCTTGCTGCGCGGCAATGGCAAAATCCCACGATTGCGGGCGGCCAATACGAATCGCCGTCGCCACCGTTTCAGGGTTGTCAATCGGATGGCCAGCCACAAACGGCGCAGCGCCTGCGGCCTGATAGCCGCACATCACAGGACGCTTATTGGTGACAGCTTTGTGGGTGGCGCTATCGGTGGAATATTCTTTATAACCTTTCCAATACGCGCTGATATTACCGGCATTGCCCACCGGCAAACAATGGTAATCCGGCGCCGTGCCCAAATCATCCACAATCTCAAAGGCGGCGGTTTTTTGGCCTTCCAACCTAAACGGGTTGATGGAGTTGACAATCGTTACCGGCGCCAACTCGGCGACTTCTTTAACCAGACGCATACCGTCATCAAAATTGCCGTTAATCTGGATTATGGTGGCGTTGTACATTAAAGTCTGCGCGAGCTTGCCCAGGGCAATCTTGCCATCAGGAATTAACACAAACGCTTTAATGCCAGCGCGTGCCGCATACGCCGCAGCCGAAGCCGAAGTATTGCCGGTGGAGGCACAAATTACCGCCTTGCTGCCTTCTTCCACGGCCTTGGTGATGGCCATGGTCATGCCGCGATCTTTAAACGATCCAGTCGGATTCAAACCTTCAAATTTGACATAGATTTTTACGTCCTTACCGATCATTCTGGGGATATTCTGTAGCTCGATCATCGGCGTATTGCCTTCCACCAAACTGATAACGCGGGCGGTGGGGCTGACGGGTAAACGATCTCGGTAGCGGTCAATAAGACCTGTGTAGCGTGTGTGGTTAGACATGAATTATCCTAAGGTTTCCAATCGGATGCGGTTAACTTTTCCGGTAACAGTTTGCAGGGCTTCGATTTTGGCAATCGCAGCGTTCATTTCTTGTTCGCGGGTGATTTGGGTGAGCAAAATAATGGGCACCACGGTTTCACCGGCCAACGGTTGTTTTTGAATCAAGGCTTCAATACTAATGTGATGGTCGGCAAGTATCCGGGTCACATCTGCCAACACGCCAGGCTTGTCTTCGGCACTCAGGCGTAAATAATACGCCGTCCTGAAGTCATCGGCAGACAGCACCGGAATATCCACCAACGCATCAGCCTGGAACGCCAAATGCGGTACGCGGTTTTCAGGGTCGCTGGTCAAGGCACGCACCACATCCACCACATCGGCAACGACTGATGACGCCGTAGGTTCTGAGCCCGCACCTGCGCCGTAATACAGCGTAGGGCCTGCGGCATCGCCTTTAACCACCACGGCATTCATCACGCCATCGACATTGGCAATTAAGCGGCGATCAGGGATTAAGGTAGGGTGGACGCGCAGCTCTATGCCTTCCGGTGTCTTACGGGCAATCCCTAAATGCTTGATGCGGTAACCCAATTGTTCGGCGTACTCGACATCCGCACGGGTGATTTGGGTGATGCCTTCGGTATAGACTTTATCAAATTGCAAGGGCATGCCAAAGGCAATCGAAGCCAGGATAGTCAACTTGTGGCCGGCATCAATACCTTCAACGTCAAAGGTTGGGTCAGCTTCCGCATAACCCAGCGCTTGCGCTTCGGCCAACACATCGTTGAAGTCACGGCCTTTGTCGCGCATTTCCGTCAAAATAAAATTGCCGGTGCCGTTGATGATACCGGCCAGCCATTCTATGTGGTTGGCGCTTAAGCCTTCACGGATGGCTTTAATAACAGGAATGCCTCCAGCGACAGCGGCTTCAAACGCCACCATCACGCCTTTTTCGCTGGCTTTGGCAAAGATTTCATTGCCATGCAGAGCCAGCAGGGATTTATTGGCGGTAACAACGTGCTTACCATTGGCAATGGCTTGCAACACCATGTCTTTGACTGCGCCGCAGCCGCCGATCAGTTCAACAATAATGTCGATGTCAGGATCGTTAATGATCTCGAAAGGATCGGTGGTTAAGGCGATACCTTGCGTGTCGCAGATACGGGCTTTGGTTAAATCTTTCGCCGAGGCGCGGGTAATGACAATTTCGCGACCAGCACGGCGGGCAATTTCCACCGCGTTGCGCTTTAACACATTCACTGTACCGCCGCCGACAGTACCCAAGCCTAATACACCTACTTTTACCGGTTTCAAAGCACACTCCAGTTAAAAAATTATTATATATCGTCTTACAAAATTGGATTTTTAAACACAGCGATAAACTATACAGCGTTTTCAACTTAGGAACGCGCACGAAATAACTTGAACAACTTAAACGCCACCACCGTNNACCGTTCGTGCTGAGCCTGTCGAAGCATGAACTTGCTCAAGTTATTTCATGCACGTTCCTTAGGACAGTTACAGCCACCGTTCGTGCTGAGCTTGTCGAAGCATGAATGGCACACTTCGACAAGCCCAGTGCGAACGGTTACGCTGTAACTATTGAACTGTGAAAACGCTGTAAGTAATAAATATTATCGGATACGTTTTGCAAAAAAATTATTGCCAACGCTGGTGTCATTGGCTACCAGATTGTGAGCGCTACTCTTAAAAACAACCACTTTACCATCTGCACTTAATACAGGTGTATCTGAACTTCTATTACCACTGTTAGAGCCGGTGTAATTCATGCTGATAAGACGGGTTAAGCCATTTTTAAGTGACTTAACAAAAACATCAATCGTTTGATTGTTATCATGTGCAGTCAAATCCTTGCGTTGGCTACTGAATGCCATAACCGCCCCATCAGCGCTTAACTGTGGATAATTAAAATCATCAAATAAACTATCCTGATATTTTCCTACAATAGGTAGTTTAGCTGATGTGACCGAAAACAAAGTTGTCTTATTGGTAGCCAAATTACGGGAAAAAAGCGCCCATTTGCCATCGGAAAACTGATACGGTATTTTCGCGGTATCGCTACTAAACAACGCGGTTTGCCCATTATCACTGAGTAGAAAACCGTGGCCGCCAATTGCTTTGCCCGCAGCATTCATACTGACCAGACGGGTGGTCTTACTCACTAGATCACGGACATAAACGTTTTTGGAAACGTATTGACTATTTTTATTATAGTTTTTAACCATATCCGTCGCATTGCTGTCAAACATCACATAACGACCATTATCGCTCATGGCACGCGCCTCAGCCTGTGAATTAATGCTGGCTTTGCCTTTGCTGTTAATGCTGACCAATTCCAGGGTATTTTTTTCCAAGTCATGCCTGTACACATCTTTTTTGTTGTTGGTGTCGTTTTTAGTCAAGCTCTTTTCTATGCTAAAAGCCATATAACGGTTGTCGGTGCTGGCGAAGGTATCGCAGCTTTGTAGTAAAATTGTTCGATTGGTTTGCAGGTTGCGGACAAAGCAATCGGCCTTGCCATTAGTGTCATTGGCGACCAAATTATCGGCACGGCTACGGAATTTAATAAATCGACCCGTAGTACCAAAGCTTTCAAACACGGATTCGGCATTACCGCTGTCTGTAGCGGCGCTATTCATGCTCACTAATTTTGTCGTATTAGTTTTGGTATCGCGAACAAAAATATCCCAGGCGTTATTGGTATCGTTTGTTACCACATCATTGGCATTGCTTTCAAAGATAACAAAGCGGCCATCTGCGCTGATCTGGTAATTTCTTTCTTTCCCTGAAGAAGCCTGTCCGGTTTTATTGGCGGTAATAAGTTTTGTGGTATTGGTGCTTAGATCCCGTATAAAAATGTCACGCTTATCGTCAGTATCATTGGATACCAAATCGTTGGCGTTGCTACCAAAGACTACATATCTCCCATCCGGTGTTAAAAGGGGAGTCAAAGACGTATCCACTTTGCCAGCGGCTCTACCGGCAAGATCAATACTGGCTAATAGTGTTTTATTGGTAACAATATCACGTATGTAAACATCGACGCTGCTGTTGGTATCGTGTATCGAGAGCTTTTGCCCGCTAGAAAATGCCACATAGCGCCCATTTGAACTCAAGCTGTAACCCTTATTGGTAAGGCTACCTACGGGTTTCCCTGTTGGGTCTACGGTGATAATGCTTAAGTTTGCCGCTTGGCCTGGCAGCGCTGTCAATAGCAAGCAAACAGCCATTAGTGCAGAATGAAGACTAGTAAATCGCTTTTTCACCGAAGTCACCTGAATAGATAATCAAAAAAATGGTCAGTCACAACTCAAGCAGAGTGCGCCATTTTACGGCGCAAGAACAATGCGGTATATTGAAAATCAAGTTAAAGTCCAACAGTGCTTAAACAACCCCATCCTTCTTCATCATAGTGCGAATGCCACGCACCGCCTGCCGTGTCCGATGCTCATTTTCAATCAAACCAAAGCGGACATGGTCATCCCCATACTGGCCAAAACCAATACCTGGTGCAACCGCGACCTTGGCTTCCAGTAACAGTTTCTTGGAAAACTCCAACGAACCCATCGCCTGATACGCTTCAGGAATTTTTGCCCACACGAACATCGTCGCTTTGGGTTTTTCCACCGGCCAACCCGCTGCATTCAAGCCTTCGCAGAGTACATCGCGACGTTTTTGATACATGGCGGCAATCTCGCGCACACAATCTTGCGGGCCTTCTAAAGCCGCAATCGCTGCAATCTGTATTGGTGTAAACGTGCCGTAATCTAAATAGGATTTAATTCGCGCCAAGGCTGAAACCAATTCCTTGTTGCCGCACATAAAGCCCACGCGCCAGCCGGGCATGTTATAGCTTTTGGACATGGAGAAGAATTCTACGGCAATGTCTTTTGCACCTTCCACTTGCAAGATGGACGGCGCTTTATAGCCATCAAACACGATGTCTACATAAGCGATGTCTTGCACTACCCAGATGTTATGTTCTTTCGCCAACGCGATAATTTTCTCGAAAAAATCCAGTTCCACACATTGCGTGGTAGGATTGCCAGGAAAATTCAGGATCAACATTTTCGGTTTCGGCCAGCATTCAACGATGGCTTTTTCCAGTTCATCAAAAAAACCCAGTTCTGATGTCATCGGTACATGGCGCAAATCTGCACCTGCTATCACCACACCATACGGATGAATCGGATAGGCGGGATTAGGCACTAGCACCACATCGCCAGGCCCTAACGTGGCCAATGCTAAATGCGCCAAACCTTCTTTAGAACCGATAGTCACGATAGCTTCGGTTTCAGGATCTAAATCAACATCGTAACGATTTTTATACCAGTTACAAATGGCACGGCGTAACCTAGGAATACCTTTAGATACCGAATAGCGATGGGTATCGGGGCGTTGCGTGGCCTCAATCAGTTTATTAACGATATGCGGCGGGGTCGGCTGATCGGGATTGCCCATGCCAAAATCAATAATATCCTCACCTGCTGCCCGCGCCTTGGCCTTTAGTTCGTTGACGATATTGAAAACGTAGGGAGGTAATCGACTTATTCTATGAAATTGTTCCATTTACAGCTCTTGGCAAACCGGTGTGTAGGTTAAAGAAAAAAGTAGTCTTTGTACTGTTGTTAAGACAAGTTGTCAAATTATGCGCATGTTAGAGCATGAATTCCATCGTTACGCGGCTCTGCATAGTTAGCGATGGATAGATTAAGGATTACCAGCAAAGATCCGTTCAACACGCATGAGATCATCCTCGGTATCCACCCCCGCAGGCGGTGCATGGTCTACTGTTTTAACGGCGATAGCTTCACCATGCCACAAAATTCTGAGTTGTTCCAGCGACTCAACCGTTTCCAAAACCGACGGCTGCCATTGGCAATAACGCTGCAAAAATCCCACCGTGTAAGCATACATGCCGATATGTCTAAGAGTCGCCATGTTACCTGACGGTTTTTGCTGCCCATTAGCAAAGCCGTCTCTGTCCCACGGAATAGCTGCACGGCTAAAATACAACGCATAACCGAGTTTATTCACTACGACTTTCACTGCATTCGGATTGAAAATCTCTGCTGCATCGTCAATCGATGTCGCCAATGTGGCAATACCAGCGTGTTGTTGCTCTGCTAAAGTGGCCGCTACATCACGGATATACGCGGGTGGAATTAACGGTTCATCACCTTGCAGGTTAACGATAATATCGTCAACTGCCCAGCCACACAACTGCGCCACTTCGGCCAACCGTTCCGTGCCGCTTTGGTGGTCAGGGCGTGTCATCACTACCTTAATGCCTAATGCGGTTACTGTGGCTGCGATACGTTCATCGTCAGTAGCGACAATGATGTCATCGGCCTCCGCTTCTTGTGCGCGCTCACAAACATGGGCAATCATCGGCTTGCCAGCAATCAGCCGTAACGGTTTGCCAGGCAAGCGCGTTGAACCGAATCTGGCCGGAATAACAACTTTAAAGCGTAAGCTCATTTTTGGTATAAAACGTCGACTTCTTCGCTGCTTAAGGTGCGGGCTTCATCTTCCAGCATCACCGGAATATCATCTTGTATGGCAAATGCCAAGCGGTCGGGGCGACAGATCAGCTCCTGCTGATCTTTTTTGTACAGTAGCGGGCCTTTACAAATCGGGCAGGCAAGTATATCGAGCAGTTTTTTATCTATCATACAGGTTTGGTTTTGAGTAAATGTAACAGTTGCTCAGTAAATTCGGCGGTTAAAACCGCGTTAACTGGCACGTACCAATGCTGATGCGTTGCAAAGAGCGTACATTTTACCGCATCTTTTTCGGTCATTAATACCGGCTTGTCATCTTGGAACGTTATATCGTGTTTTGAAAACCGATGGTGATCGGGAAAAGCGTGCGTATCACAAGCGATACCGGCAGCTTGCAGCGATTTAAAAAAACGCTCAGGATTACCAATTCCCGCTAAAGCATGGCAAGCAATGCCCGTTAATACCGATAACGGTTTTTGTTCGCCGCTGAGGATATTAACAGCGATTGCGCCGTTTAGCTGCATAGAAAATTCATGAGTGGCTGCTTTATTACCGTTAACCACGACCATATCGACGTATTTTAACCGGCTAATCGGTTCGCGTAAGGGACCTGCAGGCAGGCAAAAACCATTGCCAAAACGCCTATCACCATCAATGACAGCAATTTCAATCGCTCTGGCCAGTGCGTAATGCTGCATACCGTCATCGGAAATAATAACATCGCAACCGGCTTGCTTTAATAATAAACGTGCTGCATCGACTCTTAATGGGCCAACCGCCATTGGGCAAGCGCTTTGGCTGGCGATTAATACCGCTTCATCACCCACCAAGCTGACATCGGTTTGTGGCGTAACACTGTGCGGCCACGATGTGGCTTTACCGCCGTAACCTCGGCTGATAATACCTGGTTTATAGCCCGCATGCTTCAGCAGCTTGGCAATATAAATAACTAACGGTGTTTTGCCTGTACCGCCCACCGTAATATTGCCGACTATGATAACCGGTACGGGTAAATACTGTTGCTTGAGTATACCTGTGTGGTAAAAAAATCGCCGCACTCGAACAATGGCCGTAAATACCCACGCCAGCGGTAGCAATACGATACCAAGTTTTGCGCCTTTATCCCAGAAAGTCGGTGCCTGTGTGGGCATCATTTATCGTCGTGTTCTTCCTGCGTGGCAAAGGTAATATGGGTAAAACCCGCTTGCCCTGCAAAATCCAGCGCAGTAATAACATATTGATGCGGGGTTTTATCATCGGCTTTAATAATGAACGGCTCTTGAGCAGATGTCTCTGCACGTTTACGTAATTCGGCCAACAAGGTTTCCTTTTTCTGATCGGCCAATTGTTCAGGTTCGCCGTCTTCATTTTCAATAAAATACTGGCCTTCGGCATTGATGATTAAGTTAACTTGTTTGGGTTGTTCAGCGGTTTGCTCACCAGCCGCTTCTGGCAATTGTATACTGATGCCAGATTGCTTGTTAAAACGGGTCGATACCACAAAAAACAGCAGCAATACAAAGACGACATCGATCATCGATATTAAGGTAATATCAAGTTTTTCTTTAGGTTTACGCCGGAATTTCATCGATATCCTCTTCGCGGTCGCCTTGCAAAATATCTACCAATTTTAAGGCCTCGCATTCCATATCAACCACGTATTCATCCACTAAACGCTCAAAGTAGCGGTGGAAGATTAAACTGGGAATACCGATAACCAAGCCAGTCGCCGTGGTAATCAACGCGACAGAAATGCCGCCAGCTAATACACTTGGATCGCCGGAACTGTTTTTCATAAGCGAGGAGAAGATTTCAATCATCCCAAAGACAGTGCCTAATAAACCCATTAATGGGCTGATTGTAGCAATAGTACCTAATGGATTTAAAAAACGTTCTAAATCATGTACCACTTTACGACCGGCTTCTTCAATACATTCTTTCATGACATCGCGGCCTAAGTGCCGATGCGAAAGCCCTGCGGCCAGCACTGCACCCAACGGCGAATTAGCGCTTAAGCGGTGCAATAAAACGCTGTCAATCTTTTCTTCACGCGATAGCTTCCACACTTGTGGTACAAGCTCAGGTGGCACAACTTTCTTTTTTTGTAACGACCAGAATCGCTCGACAATAATACCCATTGCGCCAATCGAACACAAGATGAGCGGCCACATCATCCAGCCACCGCTTTTTATAATTTCAAACACATCAATATCCTAAAATTCAATATTTTTAAATTGAGATACGTACTGTTTAATTACGCCACAAACAATACTGTTCATGATGTAATTCTAGCTTAATGTGCCATTATTTTCCCGTTCCAGCCACAAATAAGTCACTATAAAAGCGATAATGCAACACACTGCCGCTATGGTGTAAATAAGCTGAGGGCCTAATATATTCCAGTAATGACCACTGTAAAGACTACCTACTGTGCCGCCAACACCAAAACTGACACTGCTGTATAAAGCTTGTCCTTTGCCTTGATGCTGTTGTCCAAAATATTTATGCACCAAACTGATAGCAATAACATGGGTACTGCCAAAGCTTGCCGCATGTAGCAATTGAGCCATAAATAAAGCGCTTAAACTATTCACGCACCAGGCAATTATCAACCAGCGCAATGTTGCTAACAAAAGACTCATTAATAACAAAATTCGCAGCGAAAAATGCTTTAATAAACGCTGCATAGTCATAAATAACACAATTTCAGCGCCCACACCCAACGCCCATAAGCAGCCGGTTATTGTCGAGCTATAGTGATTATCATTGAGGTAAATGGAATAAAATACATAGTATGGTCCGTGCGATATTTGCAGCAAAGCATTAACGGCAAGAAAAGCCAGCACTGCCGGTTGTTTTAAAATATGTCGCAGTCCAATGTTCGTATCGCTGTGTTTAATGGCTTTAGCTTCCGGAGTAACCAGTGTTGTTAGCCAAGAACCTATTAATAACACGATAATAATCATCGGTAATTGGGTAATCGGGTAATGATCTAAAAACCGCCCAAAGCCCATAACCGCAATGACAAAACCGACCGAGCCCCACAATCTGATTTGGCTGTAGCGATGGGTTTGATTTTTTAAGTGATACAAAGTAACCGCTTCAAACTGTGGCAAAGACGCATTCCAGAATAAGCCAAATCCCGTTGTAATGAGCACTAACTGCATATAATCTTGCGGAAATAAAAAATACGCAAAAATTAACACGGTGTACAACGATGTTATACGAATAATCGGCATATTTTTGCCGGTGTGATCAGCAATATAGCCAACCAAATTGGGTGAAATAATACGTGTGGCTACAATAAGCGCCGAAAATTCACCTATTTGTACAGCACTAAAGCCGTTGTGTTTAAGATAAAGATTCCAGTAAGGTAAAAAAGCACCTAAGGTAGCAAAATAAAAAAAATAGTATCCTGATAAGCGTGCTGTGGGAATAGACATGTGGTTTCGGTTAATATCAGGTGGCAAGTCAGCGTGTAGCAGATATTAAATTCTGCCAATGATACCGTCTATAATAATCGTTATTGCATTTCATCAGACGACTTAAGCTGACTGTGTGATGAATCTTGCTGAACTCTCATCGCCTTGTGTGATACAGCCTCAGTTAACGACAGCCAGTCCTTTAAGCCTATGACCATGCCCAAACAGACTTATATATTATTGATTGCCCAGTTTTTATCATCATTTGCCGACAATGCCATCTTGTTTACGGTGATTGCAATGGTGATGCACTCGACAGATCAAGCCAGTTGGTATATTCCGGCCTTGCAAAGCGCCTTTTTAATTGCTTATGTGGTGCTTGCGCCCTGGGTAGGCAGTCTTGCCGATCATTATCCCAAAGCCCGCGTGTTAATTGTTGCTAATCTTATTAAAGCAACAGGTGCGATATTATTACTGCTGAACGTAGAGCCACTAATTGCCTATTGTATTGTCGGTATTGGCGCGGCTTTATACAGTCCTGCAAAATACGGCATTTTACCGGAACTGGTCGGGCATAATTTTTTAATAAAAGCCAATAGCTGGATTGAAGGCTCAACTATTTTGGCAATTTTATTAGGCATGGTGGTGGGCGCTAAAGTGGCCGATTATTCCACGCATTGGGCGCTAGTGGGCACGATTAGCTTGTTTGTTATTTCAGCGTGGGTGGCAATGTACTTGCCGGTTACCCCGGTTAAAAAACCGGCCACTGCTTCACGGTTAATTGAATTTGGTCAGCAGATGAGCGGCTTTTTTACCACACCACGCTCACGGTTTGCTATTTTAGGCGGCTCATTATTTTGGGCATCGGCGGCCACTTTGCGCTTAATTATTGTCGCCTGGGCTCCGGCAGTATTAATGCTAAACAGCGCTAGCGATATTGCTCAGCTCACCTTGTATTTGGCATTAGGTATTATTGTAGGCTCTGCGATTGTGCCGCGCTTGATTCCTTTGGAACATTTACGCCGCGCCAGATTTGCAGCTTACACAATGGCTATTTTAATAGCACTACTCAGTTTAACAAACACGCTGTGGCCAGCGCGTGCGGTATTATTTGTGATTGGCATAATGGGCGGCATGTTTATTGTGCCGATTAATGCCGTATTACAGGCGTTAGGCCAAAAAAGCATTGGCAGTGGCAGTGCCGTGTCGTTGCAGAATTTCTTTCAAAATCTGGCCATGTTATTGGCTGTTGGTGCTTATACCTATGCGGCATCGTTACATATTTCACCTGTCGCTACCTTGGTAACATTAGGTGGACTGGTGTTTGTAGCGACTTTTTGGGTGTCTTTACGCTTACCGGACCCTGAACAGCCACATTAAAACTGTAATGGTCAAGTAAACCAACTAAAGAACAAGCGCGTAAAATTGACGAACTTAATAAAGCAGACTACCCACTAAGGCATAAACACACGGTGTGCGATCGTTATCACTGAATAGAGTCAATTTCGGTTTTGGTGTAGCTATAATGAAACTAGTACACCAAATTGGAAGTCAACAGGATTTTAATTTAGCTTTATGCTGTACACAATCAGCATTTCATTCATGATTTGAAGATTTTTATTATCCTGTTTTTATACGATTTGATGTACTAGTGTAACTTTATTTTTACGTTTTTTCCCGTGGCTAATGAGTTGTTACAGCATTGAATGATAAGATAGTAACAATAAAATGTTTGTTATAGTGGCAATTAGTCTAAGCTCTTTATTTAAAAGATGGCCAATGCTAGCGCTTACAGTCTCGATTAACCCACACAGCGGTTTAGCAAATTTTAGGAAAGGAGTATGGATGTGAATTTTTTTAAAAAAATAGTGATGGTTGTTGCGTTAGGCAGCTACAGTGTGTTTTGCCATGCCGAACTGACCATTGAAATTAATGAAGGCACCGTGGTCGATGGCATACCGGTGGCGGTTGTGCCCTTTGCATCACAAGGCGCACCGGTGGATATTGGTGCAATCATTAATGCCGATTTGGCACGCAGTGGCTATTTTAGAATGATGCCGCGCGGCTCTATGCCCAGCCAGCCTAGCAGTGCTAGCCAAGTACAGTTTCCACAATGGCAGGGTTTAGGGCAAAATTATATGGCGGTTGGTCAGATTAACGGTAATGGTGGCCAGTACAACGTGCAGTTTCAGTTACTGGATGTGTCTAAAGGCGGCGCTATGATGGGTTATCAAATGGCCTCGTCGGCAGATGATTTACGCCGCACCGCCCACCATATCGCTGATTTGATTTTTGAAAAACTCACCGGCAAAAAAGGCGTATTTAACGGGCGTATCGCCTATGTTACCAGTGACAGAAAAGGCAAGGAAAGCCAGCATAAATTGCAGGTGTCTGATACCGACGGCTTTAATCCGCAAACCATCGCTTCATCCACGCAGCCGTTAATGTCACCATCGTGGTCGCCGGATAAAAAGAAAGTGGCGTATGTGTCGTTTGAAAAACACAATGCGGCGATTTACGTGCAAACCCTGGCTACCGGCGAGCGTACACGGGTCGCCGAATTTCCGGGTATTAACGGTGCGCCAGCCTGGTCACCGGATGGCAGCAAGTTGGCGTTAACCTTGTCTAAAGACGGCAGCCCTGACATTTATACGTTGGACGTGTCGTCACGCGTGTTACGCAGAATTACCAAAAGCTTTTCGATAGATACCGAGCCGGTGTGGTCGCCAGATGGCAACAATATTGTGTTTACTTCGGATCGCGGTGGCAAGCCGCAGTTGTATATAACCTCCAGCCAGGGTGGCGGTGAAGAACAACGCATTACTTTCAGCGGTGACTACAACGCCCGTGCCAGTTTTTCACCGGATGGCCAAAACATTGCCATGGTACATGGCAACGGCGGCGATTACCGGATTGCAGTGTTAGATGTGAACAGCAAAGGCATTAACGTTTTAACCAATGGGCCGTCGGATGAGTCGCCAAGCTTTGCGCCTAACGGCAGCATGATTTTATATGCGTCTAAAAAAGGTCAGACCGGATTTTTATCCGCAGTGACATTAGATGGTAAAATGCAGCAAAGAATGGTATTTAACAGCGGTGAAGTCCGTGAACCGGCTTGGGCTCCCTAATATTACAGGCAGAGCCCTGCTCACTCAGTTTATTTTAAGGACAAATCCAATATTTCAATCCACGCGCATTGTTGTGAACAGCACATTATTCCCGTAGATAGTGTTGGGTGGATTAACCGACCTCCGTTAAAAGGTGGTTATTGTAAACGATAGTATTGCTTGTGCGATGCCGTCAAATTCTACCGATCCTCCGAAAAATGGAGGTTTCAAACCAGCAAGGAATAGTGATGAAGTTTAATAAAACAATACTGACATTATTGGTTATTACCGCACTGGTAGGGTGCAGTAGTGATGATGAAACCGATCCATTAGCAGCGGGCACGCTTAATGGCCCTGGCGGTGTTAATACCGATGCTTCAACCAGCGGCTTGAACGGTGCAGGTGGTATCGATGGATCAGGTTTAAACGGTTCCGGTGTCATGAATGGCGCAGGTGGTATGAACGGCAGCGGCAATAGTAAATACCCCAATGCGGCTATCGGGCCAGAATTCAGCGACCCGCGTAACCCGTTATCAAAAAGCATTATTTACTTTAGTTTAGACAGCAGTGAAATCCAAGCGGATTTTGTGCCGATTGTTGCCGCGCACGCACAGTATTTGGCGGCGCATCCTAGCCAACGTGTCACCTTGGAAGGTCATGGTGATGAGCGTGGTTCACGCGAGTACAATATTGCTCTGGGCGAACAACGCGGCAAAACCGTGGCCGGTAAATTAACCTTGCAAGGCACGTCCGATAGTCAGCTGGATAATGTCAGTTACGGTGAAGAAAAGCCAGCGGCGTTTGGCAGTGATGAATCGGCTTGGGAACAAAATCGCCGTGTTGAATTGGTCTATCAGGGGCGCTAAATGAACATGCGTCTTGCTATTATAGCCTTGTGTGCCGTCTCTGCCAGCGCGTGTGCAGAGAATTTGCCGCCGGTGAATAATACCGGTGCGTATCCGCCGCAGACAATTAAACCGCCAACACCCATGCCATCTATTAATACGCTTAATCAAATGATGAACCGTATGGAGCAGATGCAAAAGGAAATTCAGCAACTGACCGGTAGGGTAGAGGATCAGGTTTTTTTAATTGCCGAGTTAAAGAAGCAGCAGAAAACCCAGTATGCGGATTTTGACGAGCGTTTGCAGGCCTTGGAAAATAAAGCCAGTACACCGCCAGCGGATGCCGAAGCAATCCCCCCCGATGCCAGTGCAGTGCCGCCGCCGATTGATGCCGCGACCCCGGCAACCGATGTAGCGCCCAGTGATCCAGCCGTAGTGACTGATGCTAGGGCAGGCG
>NZ_FUKI01000116.1 GCF_900163755.1 Crenothrix polyspora
TATATCGGCAAGCCTCTGATGGTGTGAGGTTAATCCCGTTGACTTTCGATTTGATGTACTAGCTTTGGCTTGGTTTAAAAAGTGTACGGTACTGAAACGCGTAACTTAAATTAACACCATATTGTCACGATGGATAAGCGCCATATCATCCAAATAGCCCAAAATAGCTTCAAATTCTGCGCTGTTTTTACCGGCTATTAATTGGGTTTCGGTTTTGCCGTAATTGATCAGGCCACGGGCGATTTCGACACCGCTTTCATCCAGACAAGCTACCAATTCGCCGCGTTCAAATTGGCCCGATACCGATTTTACCCCAATAGATAATAAACTTTTGCCGTCACTTTTCAGCGCATAGGCAGCACCGGCATCAAGAATCAACTGGCCTTTAAGTTGTAATTGCCCCGCTAGCCAGCGTTTTCTGGATACTAAAGGCTCTGCATCGGGTAAAAAATGTGTGCCTAGCTGTTCACCAGCCAGCACTTTTTTAATAACATCGTCGATAACACCGGCAGCAACAACGGTGGCAGCACCTGAGCGGGAAGCCAATCGTGCCGCCCGTACCTTGGTATACATGCCACCGCGACCTAAACCACTGCGACTTTCACCGGCCATCGTTTCTAAGCGAGTATCATTAACACTGATTTCAGGGATTAACGTGGCATCAGGGTTAACGCTGGGGTCGCTGGTAAATAAACCGTGTTGATCGGTCAGGATAATCAGTAAATCGGCTTCGATTAAATTGGCAACCAGTGCAGCCAGCGTGTCGTTATCGCCAAAATGGATCTCTTCGGTGGCGACGGTGTCGTTTTCGTTAATAATGGGCACTGCACCAAAATTAATCAGCGTTAACAGCGTACTGCGTGCATTTAAATAGCGCTTTCGATTAGATAAGTCATCGTGAGTGAGCAGAATTTGCGCAGCGTGCAAACTATGTTGCTGAAAATTATCATCAAACACACGTACCAAACCCATTTGACCAATGGCGGCGGCGGCTTGTAATTCGTGCAGGGTTTTGGGTCTGGCTTTTAGTCCTAATCGGCACATGCCTTCGGCGACTGCGCCGGATGACACCAATACCACATCAATGCCTTGGCTTCTTAAATCAGCCATCTGCTTAACCCAGGCGGCGATAGCGGTTTTATCTAAGCCTTGTCCACCACGGGTGAGTAAAGAACTGCCTATTTTTATGACGACGCGCTTAGTGTGGGTAAACTCAGACCGGCTCATGGGATTGTTGTCGTTGTTGTTCTAAAAATGCCATGATGGCATAGGATAATTCTTGTGTACCTTCGCCATTGATAGCAGAAATTCTAAACACCGGCTGTTGCCAGCCCAGTGTGTCAATAATTTCTTGGCATTGTGCGTCGGCCTCATCTTCCAGCAGTTGATCAATTTTATTGAGCACCAGCCAGCGCGGTTTAGTGGCGAGATTGACACTCCATTTCTCCACTTCACGGATGATTTTTTGTGCGGCTTGTACTGGTGTTACGTCGCTGCCATAGGGTGCTATGTCAATAACATGCAGCAACAAACCGGTGCGATCCAAATGCTTAAGAAATTGTAAACCTAATCCCGCACCTTCTGCCGCACCTTCTATGACACCAGGAATATCGGCAATCACAAAGCTGCGCATATCATCGACACGTACCACGCCCAGATTAGGGTATAAGGTAGTAAATGGATAATCGGCAACTTTGGGGGTGGCGGAAGATACTGCTCTAATCAAACTGGATTTACCTGCGTTGGGCATGCCTAATAAGCCAACATCGGCAATTAAGGTCAGTTCCAAATTGAGCATCCGGTGTTCACCAGGCGAGCCTTTGCTGGCTTGTTGTGGCGCTCGGTTGATGCTACTTTTAAAACGGGTATTACCAAGACCA
This sequence comes from Crenothrix polyspora, assembly GCF_900163755.1. Lineage (GTDB taxonomy): Bacteria > Pseudomonadota > Gammaproteobacteria > Methylococcales > Methylomonadaceae > Crenothrix > Crenothrix polyspora. Next base: position 1,881 of record NZ_FUKI01000116.1, read on the forward strand.
TGAAAACCGCCTTGTGCAACCAATAAGGTTTGGCCCGCTTCGGTTAAATCGCCAATAATTTCTTGGGTTTCGGCATCGGAAACTTGCGTGCCTAAGGGTACGGGGACAAAGCAATCGTCGCCTTTTCTGCCAGTGCAGTTACGCCCCATACCTTTTTGCCCTGGTTGGGCACGGTGTACAGTATGATAGCGAAAATCCACCAAGGTATTGATATTTTCCACAGCAATCAAATACACACTGCCGCCATCGCCGCCATCGCCGCCGTCAGGGCCGCCCATAGGGATATATTTTTCGCGCCGAAAACCTACTGCGCCGTTGCCGCCATTGCCGGCTTCGACACGTACTTCTGTTTCGTCAACAAATTTCATAATTTACACGCTGAGTTTAATACTGGGTCGATAGTAACAAAAAAGCCCCGCCGTTGATAATCAGGCGAGGCTTTTAGAAGTCGCTAGCTTTGCATTGTAGGCAAAGCCAGACAAGTTGCTTTAAGCGGCAACTATACTGACATACTTGCGACTGTTAGGACCTTTCACTTCAAAAATCACTTTACCAGGTGCTGTGGCAAACAAGGTATGATCTTTGCCAATTCCCATGTTTGTGCCTGGGTGAAAATGGGTACCACGTTGACGAACAATGATGTTGCCTGCCAGCACATTTTCACCACCGAAACGTTTTACACCCAAGCGTTTTGCATTGGAGTCGCGCCCGTTACGGGTACTACCACCAGCTTTTTTATGAGCCATCTGTCACTCCTAATCGGTTAAGCAGAAATGCCAGTAATCTGGATTTCTGTGTAAGACTGACGATGCCCCATTTGTTTCATGTGGTGCTTACGTCGTCTAAATTTAATAATTTTAATTTTTTTATGTCGGCCTTGAGAAAGTACAGTAGCTGTTACCTTACCGCCTTCAAGAAAAGGCATGCCGATTTTGACAGTGTCGTCTGTTTGAATCATCAGCACTTTGTCAAATTCGACGCTAGCACCCTCTTCGAGTTCTAGCTTTTCTATTTTTAAATAAGTACCTTCTTCAACGCGGTACTGTTTACCACCTGTTTGAATTACCGCATACATCCGAGCAAGCTCCATCAAGCATTAATCTGTGAAATAACTGAACAGACGATTATATTTTTAAAGACCACACAAGTCAAACATAAGTTTAATACCTGCCTAAATTATGATGCTTTTATAATAAAAGCAGGCCGTTTACCAGTAGCATACTTTATTCAATAGGTTGTCTGATTCAGTCCCTGTTCGGGTATAATAGCGCAGTTACTTTATTTTTCATAGATTATTCTCATGAAAGCAATCAAAATTCATACACTTAGCGTTAAATGATGGTATCGCAATTATATTCAGCTTCGGCAACCGCCCCACACATCAATTTCGATTCTATCAAGGCTTTAACAATAACTGAGGCTAAGGCCGTTGATCAGTTAATTATTGATGAATTAAGTTCGGATGTTGTACTTATTAATCAGATGGGCCACTACATTGTTGGCAATGGCGGCAAGCGGCTACGCCCTATGCTGTTGTTGTTGGCAGGCAAGGCATTAGGCGGTACCAGCCATAATCATTTAATTTTGGCAGCGGTGATTGAGTTTATCCATACTGCCACTTTGTTACACGATGATGTTGTTGATGAATCTGATTTAAGGCGTGGTAAAGAATCGGCCAACGCAGTGTGGGGTAACGCTGCCAGTGTATTGGTTGGCGATTACCTGTATTCGAGCGCCTTTGAAATGATGGTGCGTACTGGCAATATGCGGGTGATGGAGATTTTGTCCAAAACCACTACCGCGATTGCCGAAGGCGAAGTATTGCAACTGTTAAACTGCAATAACCCAGAAACTACCGAAGCAAAATATCTGGAAGTCATTGCCAGAAAGACCGCTATTTTATTCAGTGCAGCAACACGTTTAAGTGCCGTAATATCAGGTGCGTCGGCTACAGTTGAAGCCGGTTTAGCAGAATACGGCCAGCATTTAGGGATTGCTTTTCAGCTGATTGATGATGCGTTGGATTACACGTCTAGTCAAGAAGAGCTGGGCAAAAATCTGGGCGATGACCTCTCTGAAGGCAAGCCGACGCTGCCTTTAATACATGCGATTCAAAAAAGCAGCCCTAGCGAAGCCAAAATTATTATTGACGCAATTAAGCAAGGTAATCGTGAGGCTTTTAATGAGGTTTACGCCATCGTGCAAAGCACCCAAGCAATTGCTTATACAGAGCAACGCGCTGACGAAGAAATTGATAAAGCGATTAATGCATTGGCCGTTTTAGACGCTTCTGAATACAAAGATGCTTTAATTGCTTTGGCTAAATTTTCGGTGCAGCGGCATTACTGATTTGGGCTGTCTGTTACCTGCTTAAACTTATCAATTAAGCCGGTAACACGTTCAATTTTTTGGCTGACGGTGGCGGTAAAAATCGCCTTGCTGGCCGATAGTGTAATGGTTTTTTTGGCACGGGTGATGCCTGTGTACAGTAGTTCTTTAGTCAGTACTGGGTTAATTGTATCTGGCAGTACCAGTAAGACTTCTTCAAATTCAGAGCCTTGGCTTTTATGAATCGTCATCGCAAATACGGTTTCACACGCAGGTAAACGTGATGGTAGCTGCTTTTTAATCTGGCCATTGGCATCTTGAAAAAATACCATTAGTTTATTATCTTGGTCTTTATCCGGCAAGCACAGACCAATATCTCCATTATACAAATGCAATGCGGCATTGTTTTGGGTAATCATGATAGGCCGTCCTGCGTACCATTGCCCGGATAAATAGATGCGTTTTTGAGCGAATAATTTTTGCTCTACCCGATAATTAATGTCGCGTACACCTTTTTTACCTTGGTGATTGGAACACAGCACCTGAAAGCGATTAAACGCATTATAAATAACACTAAACGTCGCCTCATTTTTAACCAGCATTAAATAGTTATTCTGCTGCTCGGCAATATAACTGATTAAATCAGATGCCAGTAACGATACTGTCTCATTAGGTTTTTGTAGGCATTGCCATGCGGCCTCTGGTTGCTGCTGATTAACCGCGACGGCAAATTCTTTAATGATACCGCCAAAGCGATGCGATTTTTTCAGTTCAAGCGTGTGTAAAGGTAATGCGGCGGTTAAATCAGTTAATACCGCGCCGGATTCTACTGAGGCTAGCTGGTCTTGATCGCCTAATAAAATCAATCGCGCCCCCCGCTTTAGAGCGGCTAATAATTTACTCATGAGTGCCAAGTCAACCATAGAGGCCTCATCGACTACGATTAAATCGTGTACTAAAGGATTGTCGGCATCATGGCGGAAATACGGTGAAGGAGGGGTTGCGCCCAGTAAACGGTGTAGCGTGGTAACCGTTTCGGGGATTAACTGTTTTATTGCATTGGTACACGGCAGCGCGGCTTTATTTGCACCAATAGATTCTTGCAAGCGCATGGCTGCTTTACCAGTAGGTGCGGCAAGCGCAATATGCAGCGGAGGCTCGGCCAATTCTTGCAGCAAAGCGAGAATTTTAACCACCGTAGTGGTTTTGCCGGTACCAGGGCCGCCAGTAATAATACTAAAGCATTGCGTAAGCGCTATTTTTGCTGCTTCCCGCTGCCAATCTATTTCTGCTGTTGGGGGGAAATAACGATCAAGTGCGGTATCTAATGGCTGTGGGGGTTGGCGAGTGTGCGTCATGGCTTGGATTTTTAAGGCTAACTGGTTTTCATAATGCCAGTAGCGATGTAAATACAGACGATCGTGTTCGACAACTAAAGGTAATGGTGTGTAGGCTTGCTCAGCTAACACAGCTAAGCCAGAGGCTAAAACGAGGCTTTTGTGTTCCTGATTAATGCGAATACAATTATGGCCTTGGCTTTGGTGATAGGACATAAACCTAGCCAGGTCTTCAAAGGCGCGTTGTTGGTCGTCAATTAAAGCCGAGCGTTGGCTTAAAAAGCGCGCAAAAGCGTTATCGAGTCGGCTAAAAGCAAGGGATTTTTCTAACATGTTTTTTTCAGGCAATGTTGCAGACGCTATCTATTGTCCATGAAACACGGGAAAAAAATACAACAGATTTATCAGGAATATCAATCATAAGGTCTTTTATTGGGATTGACCCGTGTTGGATTGAGACGTTCTTTACGTAACATAGCTTCTTCACGCACGTCATTAATTTCGCGCATAATGCTTTTAACATCGGCTTTTTGTGTGCTGCTTTTAAAGCGTCCTGTCAGTTCAATTGCAGGATGCAAGCTACCCGATTCATACAGTTTCCAGATTTCTTTACCGTATTGTGTGGTTAATAGAGCAGGGGCAAAACGGCCAAAATAAGCGGCTAGATTATCAACATCGCGCTCTAACATTTTGGCGGCATTATTATTAGCAGCGGCATCTACGGCTTGCGGCAAATCAATAATGACTGGGCCATGCTCATCAACGAGAATATTGTACTCAGATAAATCGCCGTGAATGATACCGGCACACAACATTTTTACCACTTCGGTGACTAAAATTTTGTGATATTCCAAGGCTTGTTCGGAGGTTAATTCCAGATCGTTGAGCCGTGGTGCCGCTGCGCCGTTGACATCGGTAATCAGCTCCATTAACAACACGCCTTCCACAAAATTGTAAGGCTTGGGCACGCGCACATCCACCGCAGCTAAACGGTAAAGTGCATCAACTTCGGCAGTTTGCCAGGCAGCTTCTTGTTGCTTGCGGCCATAGCTAGTGCTTTTTTCCATCGCGCGTGCTTGTCGGCTATTACGTACTTTACGGCCTTCTTGATACAGTGCTTGTTTATGAAAGCCGCGTTTATTGGCTTCTTTGTAAACTTTGGCGCAGCGGACTTCCCCTTCCGACACCACGACATAAACTTCAGCTTCTTTGCCGCTTTTTAAAGGTCGCAAGACTTCGGTAATAAGTCCATCACGCACCAAAGGTTCCATTCTTTTGGGTGTTTTCATTATGCTTTTACCTGTGCTGTTAAGATCACTGAGGGTGTAAAAGTTTTGCTAGGGGCATTTGTATTTCCTAGAATGTGTTAGGTGATTGACATGAAAGAATATCCCAAATAAAGTGACATTTGTCCACGAAAAGCATGAAAAATGGCTTTATATTTCGTGGCGTTCGTAGACAATTTTTTGGGCAGATTCATTATTAGAAATTATCTTGTTGCGATTGTAGCCAGGTTAATGCGCCCAAGCCTGCGGCACGTCCGCTAGCAAAGCAAGCGGTCAATAGATAGCCGCCGGTGGGTGCTTCCCAGTCCAGCATTTCACCGGCGCAAAAAACACCGGGTAATTGGTTTATCATTAGCTGATCGTTTAAAGCATCAAAGCGTACGCCTCCTGCTGTGCTAATGGCTTCATCAATGGGGCGGGTTGAGGTTAGTCGTATTGGCAACTGTTTAATAGCAGTGCAAAGCTTAGCAGGATCATCGAAATCAGCAAGGCTGAGTACTTCGCGCAGTAAAGCGATTTTAATCGTGTCCAAATGTAAACGTTTGCGTAAATAATTACTCAGTGATTGTTTGCCGCGTGCTTGTGCCAGTCGATTGATAACATATTCTATGCTTTTATCGGGGGCTAAATCGATATGAATCTCTGCATAGCCTTGACTTTCAATACGTTCACGCGCCAAAGCAGACAGCGCGTAAATCACACCACCTTCCACGCCGTTTTCGGTAACAATAAATTCTCCCGCTTGTTTAAAGCCTTGTTTATGTGGACAAGCTAAAGACAAACGCACATTTTTGACCGGCTGTCCGGCAAAATGCTCACGAAAATACGCATTCCAAGTGACGTTAAAACCACAATTTGACGGTTTTAGTGCGTTGACCCCCACACCTTGGTCAGCCAATAATGACAGCCATGCGCCGGTTGAGCCCAGCTTTTTCCAACTGCCACCACCTAACGCTAAAATGATAGCATCGGCGTGAATCTGCCGTTCACCTTCTGGCGTGTGAAAACGCAGATGTTGGCTGTTGTCAACCCAGCCTTGCCATTGGTGACGACTGTGAAAACTGACACCACTCGCACGCAAGCGATGCAGCCAAGCACGTAACAACGGGGCGGCTTTCATGTCTTTAGGAAATACGCGCCCAGACGAGCCAACGAAAGTTTTTATACCTAAGCCATGCGCCCAGTGCTGTAAAGCGTCGGGATTAAAATCATTTAACAGGCGTGTTAAATTAGATGCATGTGACTGATAGCGCGCTAAAAAATCATTAAATGGCTCGGCGTGGGTAAGGTTCATGCCACCTTTACCCGCTAATAAAAATTTTCGCCCGACCGAGGGCATCGCATCATAGACATCAATTTTAAGGTTGGCGGTGCTCAATATTTCCGCCGCCATTAAACCGGCAGGGCCGCCGCCGATGATAGCCACTGTATGCGGCCGAGGGGGAGCTTTTGTAACAAATGGCTGAATGATGTTTACTCTCCCTGCTAGGGTCTGTGAGTTGCTTGCTTAGCTCGGCATTATATAACGACTGTGTTGTGTTTTTGCGTAATTATTTGCACACTACCGATGGATTAAGATCGACGCGATTTATTTAATATATTGATTGTTATGTATAAATTTAATACTGGCTCGGTAGGAATTTAATAAATTAATGTTATTTTTGGTGGATTCAACTTAACTAAAAATGAGAAAAACTTATACAGCGCTCGTACCTATTGCGAGGCTAATTGACGATTTTGATCGGTTTTTGCACGTTCCTAAAGATAAAAACAGGCAGACAGCAATGGGCTGTTTGCCTGTTTTTTACACCAGAATAAATATAAATTTTACCGCTTAACTGATATGTCCATTGATACCAATAAATCCGGTCACGTCACCCACAATATCCACAGAAGTGATGGCGTTAGCGGAGTGTTGTTCTAAAACAGCGGTATGTGCCCCGTAAGCCGGAATGTTAATTAAAAATGCCGCTGCCTTATTTATATTGACACTGAGAATATTGGTTTTAATAAATTGGTAAGCTTCTTGCGCCAGTCCAAGTGTATTGATGCTGATATCGGCACCATTAAGTGTCTGTTGTAATGTAATAATGCCGTTGGTGACTTTATAAGCCCCAAAGTGTGCCGAGTCTGCGGTGTCTTTACTGATGCCAGCGATAATGACCGATGAAGCTAAATCCAGTTTATCGTAGGTATCGAAAGTATTTATGCGGTCAAAGTTTATGGGAATGCCAAATAGATTGGTTTGCAATAAACTGTCGCCATCAGCAATATGCACAGTATCAGGGTTTGTGGCACCCGTTGTTAAGTAATAGGTATCTTGTCCTACGCCACCCCCACCATACAGGTGATTAATACCTGTTCCGCCTGTCAGAACATCGCTACCTAGCTCGCCATAAAGTGTGTCATTGCCTATACCGCCATCTAACACGTCGTTACCGGCATTGCCGTTAAGTGTGTCATTGCCAGCATTGCCGTTAAGCGTGTCATTACCTGTGCCCCCCGACAGTTTATTGGCGGCCGAATTACCCAGTAAGGTATTATTTAACGTATTGCCGGTACCATTAATAGCAGTCGAACCGGTTAATGTCAGGTTTTCTATATTGTTACCGAGTAGGTAAGTGATGGCACTTTTAACTGTGTCAAGGCCTTCATGGCTGTTTTCTACCACCCTGTCGCCCGTGCTATTAACAATGTAAATGTCACTGCCTGCTAACCCAAACATTTTATCTTGCCCAGCTGAATTATTGGAATTCATCGTATCATCAGCAGCAGTGCCAATCAGTGTATCGTTTTTTACTGTACCTGGTTTTAAAGCCATAGAAATTGCCTCTTAAAATTAAATGATAAAATTCACCTGACATGGTACGTTAGTGATGATTTATTTGCAAAATATCTCTGTTAGCTTTTTAAAAAGCACTCATGTGGGGTATTCTGTGGTTTTTAATAATACACTTGTCAACAGGATTGCCTACAAAAAACACGAAAGGCATTAAATACAGCGTTTTCACAGTTCAATAGTTACAGTGTAACCGTTCGCACTGAGCTTGTCGAAGTGTGCCGTTCATGCTTCGACAAGCTCAGCACGAACGGTGGTTGTAACTGTCCTAAGGAACGCGCACGAAATAACTT
>NZ_FUKI01000115.1 GCF_900163755.1 Crenothrix polyspora
TTACGTGAAACTTGTTTATGGGGGCTGTTATTCGACATTTAAAGAGTGACTGAGTACTAGGCATGAGCAAGCATTAAACGCCACCCGCTTATCAATCCAAATTATCGGTTACCGCACCCAATGATGCTGAATTAACCAGTTTGGCATATTTAGCCAATACACCACGGGTATAACGTGGCGCAGGTTGCACCCATCTGGATAAACGATCCGTTATTGACTGATCATTCAGATGTAAGGTTAATTGGTTAAGCTCGGCATCAATGGTGATGGTGTCGCCATTTTCAACAATCGCCAATGCACCACCGACATAAGCCTCAGGGGTAATATGTCCCACCACAAAACCGTGTGTGCCGCCAGAAAAGCGCCCGTCAGTAATCAACGCCACTTCTTTACCCAAACCTTTGCCCATAATGGCAGAAGTAGGCGATAGCATCTCGCGCATACCAGGGCCACCTTTCGGGCCTTCGTAACGGATAACAATCACATCGCCTTTAACAATGTCGCCGTTCAAGATGCTTTGCAGGGCTTGTTCTTCGGCATCGAATACTTTGGCTGTGCCGGTAAATACCAAGCCTTCTTTGCCGGTAATTTTAGCCACCGCACCATCCGAAGCCAAATTGCCGTATAACACTACTAAATGGCTGTCTTTTTTAATAGGATTATCCAAAGAGCGGATCATATCCTGGCCATCAGGGTAGGGATTGACATCGGCTAAATTTTCCGCCATGGTTTTACCGGTAACTGTTAAGCAATCACCGTGCAATAAACCCTTATCCAACAACACTTTCATCAGTGGTTGAATGCCGCCAATTTCGATGAGTTCCGCCATTTGGTATTTGCCGCTAGGTTTTAAATCAGCCACTAACGGAACGTGTTTACCAATACGGGTAAAGTCATCTAAGGTAATGTCAACGTTCGCGGCATTGGCCATTGCTAACAAATGCAGTACTGCATTGGTAGAGCCACCTAGCGCGATAACCACAGTAATAGCATTTTCAAACGCCGGTTTGGTCATGATGTCGCTGGGTTTAATGTCGTTTTTCAACAATTCCAGTACCGCAGCACCCGCACGTTCGCAGTCTAATCGTTTGTCGTTAGAAATGGCCGCTTGCGCTGAACTATTCGGTAAACTCATGCCCAAGGCTTCAATCGCCGAAGCCATTGTGTTGGCCGTATACATGCCCCCACAAGAGCCAGGGCCTGGAATGGCTTTGGCTTCAATGGCGGCAAGTTCAGCATCATCAATCTGATTATTGGCTCTAGCGCCCACGGCTTCGAATACTGATACCACATCCAATTTTTTGTCTTTATGGCAGCCTGGCATAATAGTGCCGCCGTACACAAACACGCTAGGACGATTTAACCGTGAAATTGCCATCATACAACCGGGCATGTTTTTATCACAGCCGCCAATAGCCACAACGCCATCAAAGCCTTGACAGCCAACCACTGTTTCAATGGAATCGGCAATGACTTCGCGCGATACCAGCGAGTACTTCATGCCTTCTGTGCCCATAGAAATACCATCAGAGATGGTAATGGTGTTGAAGATGACGGCTTTGCCGTTGCTGTTATTAACGCCTACCGCCGCTGCATCGGCCAGTTTATTGATGTGCATATTGCACGGTGTCACCATACTCCAGGTTGAGGCGATACCGATTTGCGGCTTTTTGAAATCATCGTTGCTAAAGCCGACAGCATGCAACATGGCGCGACTGGGCGCACGTTCCATGCCATCAACAACTAAAGAAGAATGGGCGCGGGTGCTTTTGTCACCGGATTGACTCATGTAAATATTTCCTGGGGATGATGCGTTTAATGTAAGGCAAGAAAGTAAAGGCGTGGCTATACCGAGATTAAAAAGAACCCCAGGTATTGCGACGACCCCAACTGATTTTTGGGAGAATAAAACCAAGCAGTACGCCTGCTAAGGCAAGCCCACCACCGTACAAGAACCAGTCTTGATTGGCGCTGTCTTTTAGTGCCTTATTGTCGGCTTTAAGTTGTTCTAATTCCGTCATAGATTTGGCAAATTTTTGTTGAAGGTCGTCACGTTCAATCTTGATTTGTAGTGCATTGGCCGCCGTCTTTTTTAAGTCAGTAAGTTCTCTGTTTAACAGCTCTTTATCTTTGGTTAACGTAAATTCCAGCGGTGTTAAAGGGGCGTTAGGATCTTTTATCGCGACAGCAGCGGCGGGATCAACTACAGGCGGTTGCTCGGCGACAGGCGCTGTATGTTTAGTATGGCTGCGATAATGCGGCTTAGCTTGCACTATCCCACACGTCATTATTAAAACGAAAAATGCACTGAGTATTTTCTTCACTGGAATCCCTTTGATATAATTTTCTATTTGGAATCACTATAGGCTATTGAATACACAAAAGAAACTCTAAGAGCGCTTTTTGTGCATGCAAACGATTTTCGGCTTCATCGAAGATAACACTTTGTGCCCCGTCTATTACGTCGGCACTCACTTCTTCACCACGATGCGCGGGCAAACAATGCATAAAGAGCGCATTTTTATGAGCGACACGCATAATTTCCGTATTTACCTGATAATCTTTAAAAGCCAGCTCACGCTGTCTTTGCTCTTCTTCTTGTCCCATGCTAGCCCACACATCAGTGACTATCAGGTCGCTACCCATAGCGGCCTCTTTAGCCGAATTAAACAGCTTAACTCGGCTACCCGCCGCAGTAACAAACGCTGGGTCAGGTTGATAACCAACAGGGCAAGCAATATGTAGCTGAAAATCAAGTAACATGGCCGCATGTATATAAGAATGGCACATATTATTACCATCACCAACCCATGTCACCAATTTATTTTTAATGTCGCCCCGGTGCTCAAAGTAAGTTTGCATGTCTGCAAGCAGCTGACACGGATGCTGGGTATCCGTTAGGCCGTTAATAACCGGTACGCGTGAGTGCTGTGCAAACGTGGTTACCATCTCATGCTTGTTGGTTCTAAGCATAATGCAATCAACCATGCTGGAAATGACTTTGGCACTGTCTTGCAAAGGTTCGCCGCGTCCTAGCTGGGTATCTCTTGGTGATAAAAACAACGCGCTGCCACCAAAATGTGCCATGCCCGCTTCAAAAGAAATACGCGTGCGTGTGGATGATTTTTCAAAGATCATGGCCAGCACTTTACCTTTTAAAGGCTGATAATCAGGGTCACGTTTATTTTTTAGCTCGATAGCTCTTTGGATTAAAAAACGAAACTCGTCGCTGGTTAAATCAAGCAAGCTGATGAAATGTCTAGGCGGGATGCTCATAGTGTGGCTGCTGTGTATTCGGTAATAATCATCGCTAAAGTGGCTACCAGTTGTTCAATTTGTTGTGGATCAATAATCAATGGCGGCAACAAGCGTATGGTTTTCTCGTTAGTGACATTAATCAATAAATGCGCTTGCAAGGCCAGCGTGACTAACTCGCTACACGGTTTATCCAGCTCAACACCGATCATCAAACCCTTGTGGCGTATATCAACAACATGGGGATTGTTATGCAAGGCGACGGTTAATGCGGCACTGATCAAATCACCTTTTTGTGCGGCTAAGGCGATTAAATCGTCATTGTCCAAGGTTTCTAACACGGCCAATGCCGCGCTGCACGCCAAGGGATTGCCACCAAACGTGGAACCGTGTGTGCCAGCGGTTAAAATCTGTGCCGCTTTACCCCGTGCCAGACACGCGCCAATAGGCACGCCATTGCCTAAGGCTTTGGCCAGGCTGCACACATCTGGCAAGATGCCATTGTGTTGATAAGCTAAAAATGTGCCGGTACGACCTATGCCGGTCTGGATTTCATCCAGCATCATTAAAATATTGTGCTGGTCACAGAGCGTGCGTATCTGGTTAAGATAATCAGTTGCGGGTATGTTAACGCCACCTTCGCCCTGTATGGGTTCGACTAGAATCGCCACGATGTTGCTATGTTGCGCTAACGCCTGTTCAATTGCGGCAACATCGTTGTACGGCACACGAATAAAGCCTTGCACCAGTGGCGCAAAGCCTTGCTGCACTTTAGGATTGCCGGTAGCGCTGAGTGTCGCCAAGGTGCGGCCGTGAAAGCTTTTTTCCATCACCAGTATAGCGGGATTTTCTATACCTGACTGATGGCCAAATTTACGTGCCAGTTTAATAGCGGCTTCATTGGCTTCTGCGCCGGAATTGCAGAAAAATACGTTATCCATGCCGGACTTTTCAGTCAAGCGCTGGGCGAGCTGCTCTTGGACAGCAATGCCATAAAGATTGGAAGTGTGCAGTAGTTTTTTGCTTTGCGCACAAATCGCAGCATGTACAGCAGTGTGAGCATGGCCTAAACCACACACGGCAATGCCAGACAGTGCATCCAGATAGCGTTGTCCGCGATCATCCCACAACCAAGCGCCTTCGCCTCTGTCAAACGTGATAGGTAACCGACCGTAAGTGGGCATAATGTGACTGGTCATGGCGCGTGTCCGAAAACGTGAGTACGGTTTTATTTGCCGCACTTTTAAAAAAACCGTTGATTATAAATTTCAATGTGATTATAAGCAACAGCGAGATGATAAGATTCGCTTCTTAAAGCGCTTTAAAGTTGATAGAATTAGCCCAATATATTTTTAAAAATAGCTAAAGAGGCTAAACACCATGTCTGTTATAGAAAGAATTGAAGAGCAATTGACCAACCCTGTCGTGTTATATATGAAAGGTTCACCGGATTTTCCGCAGTGCGGTTTTTCGGGGCAGGCGGTACAGATATTAGGCGCATGCAAAGCTGAGTATGCACATTTTAATATTTTTGAAGACCCTGAGTTACGCGAAGCCCTAAAAGAATATTCCAGTTGGCCGACCTATCCGCAACTGTATATTGGCGGCAAACTGGTCGGTGGCTGCGATATCATGATCGATTTGTACAAAAAAGGCGAACTGGCCACTTTGTTGTCTTCTGTCGGTGCGGTTGCTGCTTAGTCGATAAGTTTCTTAAACGCGCTAACTAATTATATTATAAATTTTTTTTGTGACTTTTGTGTTTTCTGTGGACAATAATATTGTTCACGGAAAACACGCAAAAAAGTCGCTATGGTGCAACCGGAACGTGCAACGCCCGCCAACGATTCACCATCATACAAAATAATTCCGCTGTCATTTCGGCATCGTACAGTGCCGAATGCGCCTTTTCATTATCCCATTTTAAGCCCGCCGCTTCGGCAATTTTTGCCAATACCGTTTGTTGATAGATTAATCCACCTAATGTCGCGGTATCAAAAGTACTGAACGGATGAAAAGGGCTGCGTTTAATTTGCGTGCGGTGGATAGCGGCGTTTAAAAAAGCAATGTCAAACGCGGGGTTATGTCCCACCAAAATTGCCCGTGAGCAATTATTGCGTTTTAACGCGTCTTTAATCGGCTTAAAAATCAAGTCCAGCGATTCTTTCTCTTCCAGCGCCATTCTAAAGGGATGATAAGGATCAATGCCATTAAATTTAAGCGCGGCAGGGTCTAGCTCGGCGTTTTTAAATGGCACGACGTGTGTGGCATGGCGCTCGGTGATTTCTAAATCATTAACGCTGTTGTACTCAACAATAATGGCAGAAATCTCCAGCATGGCATGTTTTTTCGGATTAAAGCCGGCTGTTTCAATATCGACAACAACAGGTAAGTAGCCTCTAAAACGTTTATTGAGAGGGATTTCGGATAAATTCATTAATGGGGAAGTAGAGCGGTTATGAGGGGTAAGTTGTATGGTAATCCAATCTACTAAAAATGTAACTATTTAGCTGAGCTTATACGCGTTCAGTTGATTGCCTAATTATCATAGGAAATGTATGTAAAATAACGTTCCTCCACATTATTGTTTTTATTAGCCTGAGAAGCTGTGTAATATTCAAGGACGAATAAATGTGCTGGATAACAGCTTTAGTTTAATAAATGAATTCTTATAGGTAATAATGTGGCACTATCTGAACAACAAAAACAAAAGAAACTCTTAAAGAAAAAACAAAAAAAATCTGCTGTTGTTCAGGCGATTAAGTCTTTTATGAGTGTCAGTGCTGTCAGTTGTGCCGACTACCCGCTTTATGAAAGTGTGGTTGCGAATAGTCTATTTGAATTAGGTATTGGTGAAGTTGTTATTGCTCGGCGACTTCCGAATGGCCAGCTGGCTGCAAGTATTTTTATTGTCGATGTGTTTTGTTTGGGTGTGAAAAATACTTTTTTTAGAGTTGCATCAAATGATGAATATGAGTATTTGAAGCAGAAAGCTACGAGTGATGGTAGGCATTTTGTATCGATTCATCAAAGTTGTGCCAGGAAGTTATTGGAAGGGGCGGTGGAATACGCTAAAAACTTGGGCTTTAGTAGTCATCCGGATTATAAAAAAATGGCCGCGTTATTTGGTGCTATTGATGCGAGTGCTTGTCCAGTTGCCTATGAATATGGCAAAGATAATAAGCCTTATTACATTAGAGGCCCGAATGAAAGTGTTGCTGAAGCTAAAAAAATTGTTGATAAATTGTACGAAAAATGTGGCGAAGGCGGCTATAACTTTTTGATTATGACAGATGAAAATCCTTTTGATTGATAAGCTTAATATCACTTGATTGGCCAGAATAAATAGCTGTAGTGCATTCAAAAATTCGTCGCAAATTGCCTGGGTAAGTTCTACAGTGTTTTCAACTTAGGACAGTTACAGCCACCGTTCGTGCTGAGCTTGTCGAAGCATGAACGGCACACTTCGACAAGCTCAGTGCGAACGGTTACGCTGTAACTATT
>NZ_FUKI01000114.1 GCF_900163755.1 Crenothrix polyspora
CGGCATAGGCATATTTACCCACAAACACTGGGCCAAAAATAGTGCCTTCAGAAGAATTTGGAAGACGGCGTTTGGCAATGCCAAAATCAATTAATTTAGCTTCCGTTACCTTGCCATCTGCCAAAATAATATTATCGGGGGAAATATCACGGTGAAATATGCCTTTGGCATGGGCAATTGCCAAGCCTTCTGCCAAACGGTTACGCAACTGTAAAACTTCGGTTGTCGTCAATCGGCGTTGTTTTAATAATTGCTTTAATGTCGGCCCTTCCACATATTCCATGACCAAACAATAGCCATGGATATCATCTTTTTGGAAGCCTTGGTAGCCCACAATCGCCTGATGGCTGATACTGATTAAGGCTTCGGCCTCGCGTTTAAGCAAATCTATAACTTTGGTATTGGCTTCCGCATTTGTCAAACTGAATGCTGAAGCAATATCCGTAGATAAATGGGTTTTTATGACTTTGATAACGTGTTTAGTATTGCTCAGCTCCTTGTGGTGGGTCAGGTAGGTTATGGCCATGCCTCCCTCACCAAGATTGCTTTCTACTACATAAGTATTGAGCAGTAAACAACCTGGCTCAATACCTTTAGGAATTTTCGGCGCTTCAATTAGAGTTGCATCATCATTTGTCATGTTTTTTACTGGCCAAGTATTTATTAAATTACGTTTTAATCTGTCTTATTCACTTTTTGCCATAGTTAATGCCGTTGGTGATTTAAAATTAAAACCAAAATACTTAGGATCTTCACCAATCACCGCCGCTGAAAAAATATAATAGACATAGTCATAAGTTTCTTTAGGTAGCCTGCTTTTGTATTGTTGGATAAATTTCCAGAAATTTTTATCACGGGGGTTATCCGGCATTTTTTTAACCCAGCTCCGTACCCGGTTTTCACCGAAGTTATAACTGGCGACAACCAATAAGCCGGATGCCTGTGCCTCGGTACTAAAAATATATTTAATGTATTTTGCACCTGCGCGGCTAGCCAAAGCAAAATTAAAACGCTCATCTTGTTCATCATAGACACGAATACTGGCCATAGGCCCTGGTTTTAAGCCATAATCCTTGCCGGTACTGTCTAAAAATTGCCAAGCGCCTTTAGCAATACCATAACGGGTTTCAGGACCAATCGCCCGCGAGTTATAACTACTTTCTTGCATGGGTAAGTACAAAAACTGTGTGGGTAGCCCCTCCTTGTCCAACGCCGACAAAATAGTAGGCCCATAGTTGTTCTTTTCCAATACGGCTATCGCATTGCGCATGCGCGGTGTGCTCTGCCAAAATTTAATATAGCGCTTAACCTCGGCAACAAAACCATCGGGTAACTCCAACTCGCTTTCACCAAATTCCCTGGCCACTTTGGCAATGAGTTTTTCTTCATAGTTGGAACTGAATGGTAAGCGGATTCGTAAAGATTCGGCTTCCTGCACATACACTTGATATTTAGCCTTCATATCTTTCAGGTGCATGCGTTCTTGTGCCAAACGGATGCGTTCTTCCGAGATTTTATGCTGTTCAGCGCGAATACGTTCTTGTTCTACTTTAAATTTATCGCTAGCAACGGCCTTTAATGTTTGATCCAAGATTTCTGCGCTTCTTTCAAAGGTGATTTCCGATTGTGACAAACTGACTTCGAGGGTTTTTATGTCATAAAACATGCCTAAGGCTAAGTCACGCGCATGGGTCAATTTGGTTTGCTGGTAACCGACCAGAGCCGCCGACACCAAAAATAAGATGCCTAAAACTGAAATTAATTTTTTGTAATTTTTACTCCGATGCACACGATCTTCATTAATCATAATCCGCACCATGCGGGTAAAATCACCGGCATCTTTTACTTCGTCTTTGGAGAGGAGGCGTTGTTTAATGGCTTCTTTGGATAAATTGCCTTGCGGACTTTCGGTGTGGAATCCCGAAGGAATCGAGGTTTCGCTTTTGACTATTTGGGTTTGTTCATTATCAACTTGATGGGTTGATTGAATTTTTAGCGTGATCCCCGTTTTTCCTAATGTAACTAAAGCCGGTAAATGTAATCTTTCCTTGTGTTGAATTTGTCTGTCGTGTAGATAAATGCCGTTGGCACTATTCAGGTCGTAGATCCACCAATCGCCTTGCTCTTTTTTAACTTCAAGGTGATGGCGGCTAATTTTTTCATTTTGTAGGGTGATGCTGTTGTCTTGGGCACGCCCCACTGTAAAACCCTGTGGAAACAGTTTTTCTGGGCTCGTTTGTCCCTCATTACCGTCAATAATACTGACTATTAACCCTGCTTGAAATATTACCGTGCGATCCAAATCGTCATCATTTTGGGAAAGGTTTTTCTTTATGATGGTTTTATCGTCCTGCATGTCGATTCCCGTTTAAATGGTTATAGGGATAATCTCATTGGGGAAGTAAGCACTATAAAAGCCGTTGCTGATTTTTACCGATAGCTCTGGTTTCAAACAAGGGTGCCGTGGCTTGCATCAACGCCAATTCTAACGCCGCCGCTTGCCGTTGCCGTTGCTTACCGGTTTTTAACACCGTTTGACACTGCGCCATGTCGATCGATTTACCCCATAAATAGCGATTATTGGCTTTGAATTGCTGCTGGTTTTGCTGCCACCAGCGTTCCATCAGCGGTGGATTTGGACAGGGTAAATCCTCATCTGGAGCCATCGCCACATTCTCATCGCCTGTATCTTCTGTCGGCCCAGCGGTAAAGTCAGCGGGCATTTCACCTTCCAACCCATCATAGGCAATATCAACGCCACTAATAAAACTGAAGGCTTCGCCCGCAATTTTTGCCAGTTCCGGTGTGGCCATTTGCTTAATTAACCAGGGCATGTACAAAGGATCGCCGCTGACACCAATACCGATAATAGCTTCGCGCAGCCTACTATCGCTGGTGACCAAAACCTTGAGTAGTTCTCTCACCTGATGTGGCTCAAGTACCCGACAAACGATATGTAAAGCCTTAATGGTAAATTCAGACGCTTGTAACACATGATTTTGTAAGGATTGTAGCGCCCTGCCCCTATCCCCTAACAATACCGCTACCCATGCCGCCCAAAAACTAATCGTGGGATTAGGCTCATTCACTTGATCTAGGATGATGGGTTTTAAATCGACCCGCGCCAGTTCCCCAGCCGCCCTTAAAGCTCTGGTTCTTAATCCAACATCCTCATCTATAATCGCCTGCTCTAAAAATTTACCTGGATTCACACGGTGAATCGCACACACAGCAATACCCACCCGCCGCCATAGCGGCGATTGGGACACTAAGAGTCCATTAACTTTACCTTGTAAAAGCGGCGGCGCTACCCAACCAAAAGCAGACACCAAGCCATTGACTAACGCGGGTGTGGTTTCAACAATTTGGTATACCGCGTTAATGCGTTCAATGCGGTTACCTTCTAACGCTAAAATACCGGCCACAAACGCTTCACCGGCTTCTTTGGCCGCTTCAAGATTGGCTATGCTGACATCCCAGCCATAATCACCGGCAATTCTTAAGCCATCAATGTGCGCTTCAACGCGGTTATCGAGTTTGGCTAAATCTTTTAGGCTGTAATGCGGCGCATGAATAGCCCTATTTCGTAACAGCCAGAGAAAAGCGGCTTCTTCAGCGTGTTGATCGATGATGTGTGGAATGACTGGGTGGATATTATTCATAAATCTGGTTTCATATTATCGTTTTACCAATACTAGATTATTCAGGTGTTCCAATTAATTGACGAGCATATCATCTTGTTACTCCCAAACTCCCTTTACAACACATTACGGTAAAATTGTTCATGTTCGAATTGGCTCGCCAATATTTTCAGCCATTGACCATTTTCCTGCTTGGCTAAAATGGCCAGCACCGGTTCAAAAGTCTGGCCTGATTTCCCTAAGTTAAGCTGTTCCCCGTGATTTACCATCAGTGCGCCCAATAAATCTGGGCTTATACTTTCAATACGGTTATTGATATAGGTTGCCACGCGGAAAGATAATTGGCTTTCTTTGTTGTCTACAAACAGACGTTCGTATGCCTCTAACCCCATTGAGCTTGGTCTCATGGTTGAACCTAATTTGGATGCCAGAGGGTTAAGGGCGTTTGGATCAAAGGCTTTACTTGCTGGAATAATCGCATACAAATCATAATCCCCGTGTATGTACCTTGGTATTAGCAAGCCCATGTCCACTAAAGCCACGCAGCCGTAATGCTTATGATCAGTATTTGTTTGCAGTAGATAAGGCGTATGACAACCACGGGGCTGGCGTTGATCGTCGAACCCCATCGTGTTAGAAGGCACTGTGATTAAGTGCTGACATTTTGACCATTTTTTTTGTGCGGAGGCCAACCGTTCACCCGTAAATGCAAGGGGTTGTACAAATGGCGAGCAGACCAGGCCTGCAAGTTGATAGCGCCCCACATTTTGATTGGCGGTTTTAGCTTTCATATCGGCACGTTTGCCAGTATAGCCGCGTTTCCCTACCCAGTTCAGGGCCGCTTGCCCTGTCTTACGTACTAGGATATGGCAATTAAACTCTTGTGCCGCCGCAATAAAGATATTGATGTGGTTGGGATGTATAAAATCAATGTAATTTAGATTCATTGTTACTCCCTTCAGTTACAGTTGCGGCTTAAGTATTTAGGGTACTTACAGAGTAAATATTCGTCCAGCCCCTTATGAAAACTATATATTTCAATAGCTTATTTTTTTGCATGTCTTATTATTTATAATCTAATTATAAAATAATCAATAACTTGCAAATGTCAATAAGGTGGCTGGGTGAATATTTACCTTACAGATTTACGTAATACTCGCATCTAATATTACATCACCGTAAGGTACTCCAGGCTTAGCTCCGTGATCGGTATCTTTATCCAAAGCTCGTTGGCGTTTTAGCATTGTTGCATTGGCATTGGTGACTAAGCTAGGAATTTTGTTTATGTCTTTTCCAATTAATTCCGATGCAAGTGCATTAGCCTCTTCTATGGCTATATCTACATGCCGTTGTTCATGTATCCTGAGTTTGGCTAACATGTTATCCCATTCATTTTGGGCTGCTTTTGATGCAGCCTGGTATCCTGTCCAGGTGGGCAAACGCAAAACTAGATTGGCATATAATTTAACATCCAGATCGGTTGTATCACCTAGTGGAATTGGATCTGTTTTTAACGTCCCTCCACCTTGCCCCCATTGAGGTAAACGGTTCAATGCGGCAAATGCTTCTGCCAGCGTTTTACCGTTGATGGTGATAGCAGGTGTATTGGTAGGATTTGGCAGCTCCCAGTCCTTGGTAACCGATGCGATAGTACGTTTACCAGCAAATGGAATGATGTTTGAGCCAATATTTATTGGTGTTGAACTGTTAGATAATGTTCCTTGTTGAGATTGTATATTACTTGAAAACGGATTCATCCCTAATATTCCTGGAATTATTGAACCGGCCATACTATCTCCTAAGTAGAAAATTATATTAAGCTATTGAATTTTTTAGATATTTAATCAGGATTTCCGCAAGAGGAATCTATTTTTTATCTTTTCCTTGATTATTAAGATTACCCCCCCTAATTTAAAACTAAACACGCCGGTTAAGTGCGTTTTTTCAAATAACACTTTACCGGTTGTGCCATCTTTAAAAGATACGCCCAAACTTAAATCAGATTCTGGCACAACCTTGACAACATCCCAATACATACAATCCCCTATTTCAATGGTAGGATTTTTTTAGGTTGCTGTCTTGCCACACAAATGAAAAACAACAACAGTCTACTAAAACCACCGTCGATAGCTGCACTGCATCATAAAAAATCCCAATTCCATAGATGTCCAGAAATAAAATATTCGTTGCAATCCGTAAACGGTTCCGATTTACGGGTTACAAACTATCCGACGTACGGCCGTCATAATCCAACGATTCATCTTCAAAACCCATCCAGTCGACCGGATACATCTCCATCCTCACATATCGGTGAAATGAGGAATATGGCCAATCGATTACGCGATCTACCAGCTTATGTTTCACCGGATTAAAGTGAATATAATCCAAATGATTGGCATAATCCCGTTCATCACGGATCGCATGTTCCCAAAACCGTCGTTGCCAAATGCCGCGCTCCTGTTTTTGAATCCGGCTTTTAGAAATCCGCTCCCCCGATTCAATCCTTCGGGAAAAAGCGGATTTAATTTGCCGCCAACGTAAACTAAAATCATCGTCACCTTCTGGTAAAGTCCATACCGTGTGTAAATGGTCGGGCAAAATCACAATGGCATCTATTTGAAACGGATGATCCTTTTTGACCGTGCGGAAAGCATCCCGCAATAGATCAACTTGTTCCGTTAACAATTTCCGCTTCCTCTCAACCAAATTCACCGTGAAAAAGTAAGTCCCTCCCTTCACCCGATAGCGTCGATAATCAGTCATTTACCCAATTTTTTTGTTTAACGAAAATAGGCGTAGGATGGGTAGAGGCGTGAGCCGAAACCCATCAAATCCATGCTCATAATCCGTTCATGCCAAAATGAAGTGAACCATCCCTTTCAACCAAATCAAATATCATCACACACCGTGCCTTCGTTTGTGATGGGTTTCGGCTCACGCCTCTACCCATCTTACGGTCTTACGGTCTTGTCATTCCAACCGTCCGCCAACATCCATAACATTGTGCCGCCGTTTTTGATGGGTTTCGTTCCACTCTACCCATCTTACGTGTTACCGGTTACAGGGCTATTCAGTAGCAATCCTCGTCCATGAATTGCCGTTAAAAATAAGAATGTCTTTTTCACCGAAACTAAACAAATTACCCTCAAGCACTTGTAATCGATAATGCGTACCATGAAAACCATCTATATAGATGTCTATTTGTTCCAATTCATTATTAACTAACCGATATATTCCGCGCTGTGAGGAAAAATACAGACTATTTTTATACTCTACTACAGACCATAAATCATCACTGATAAAACCATCTGCTATCAGATCCCACCTGTCACCAATACCACGGATAATAATTCCAGCTCTTCCACAAAAAACTATATCATCACTAGAAGTTATCACTCCATCAGATAGTATAATATTAGTAGGACTGTTTTTATTAGACCAATCAGAACCATTGTATTGCCAGATTTCGCCACGCCATCCAGCAGCGTATATCGAGTTGCCAATTTCTCCCAATAAAACTTGAAAACCAACGAATTCCGTTGCATTAGCATTCAAGATTCCATTATGTATCGAAACCCAATTATTAGCACTAAGTCGTCTATATACCTGACGCCCCATTCCAGAAGCATATAGTGAACCATTAATGGAGGATAATTTAAGAAGAGGTAGATTTACATCTCGGGATATAACCTCCGTACTTTGCTGACCGCCACCCACAAACAATAATTCACCGTTTTCATTGAGAAGTACAAATTTATTCGGAGGTATCCCGATTACTCCAAGACTTGAAACTCTGCTCTTACAAGATACTCCCGCAATCCATTTATCAATATGCCATACAGCAAAAAAAGAAACATTTGGATTTGACAAACGATCTTTCGAGTCCAATATGATTACACCGATTAAATCTGATGACCTCGCTATACCATCTGCAATTAAATTATGCTCATCTTTCAATATCATTAAAAATACCCAAAATAATTTATGGAATAATGTTTCCTGTTAACACATCCTCGAGTCGTGCGACGTAATCCTCCTGTTCAGCAATTGATTTATGAGTTACTTTTGTTTCCTCATTTAACCCCATCTTTTTATGACCATCTATAACTTGTGCTTTGATACATTTTTCATCGCAACTTTGTTCTTTAAAAATTTCCTTCTGAGCTTGTCCTCCATTCTTGGCAGCTTGTTGAATTGATAGCTGACCAGATGAATCTTTGTAAAAGTCATCCAAAATAGACTGTGCGGTATGAAGATATCCGTGATTTCCAGAATGCCAACTAGTACCCTCAACACACATGGTTGGAGCATCATTATGGTTATATCCGGTTATACCGTCGAAATAAGATGCTGGTATGACATGATTGCCTGTTTGCGATGGACAACAACCACCGCCATCCTTCTTTGTTTTGGAATACGGTTGTAAACGACAGCGTCTTGCGTTAATACAGTCATTTGCTTTCGATTTAATACGCTGTTGTATCATAGGGGCAGCCGTTGAGTGAGACCTAGGCCTACTTGTTCCACCAAGACCAGCTTCCACACATGGATCTTGATTATTCTTCTCAAATTCTTCGCATTTATCCTTTTCCTTTTGTTTATCCTTTGCACAAGGATCATCAGTATTACCAGATGCGTCTATAGCCATATTATCTACAAATGGCCAAGGAATCGCCTCATTTGGAGGACTACCGTGATTATTGGTAGTCATATCCAAATGCCGATCAACATTTTCCCCTTCAAACTTAACATCCATCGACCACTTTATAAAATACACTTTCCCAGTGTTTTTACTTGAAATAACACCTTTTTTCGCAGCGCAACCTGCCTCATCACCTGTTGACTTTTTAAAGTAAGACTGGTTTTTTAACATGACCTCTTCGCCAGATATTTTCACCGTTTTACTTCCTTCTGCGGTATCTGATGCCATCCCCGTATTCGGATATGGCACGGGAACACCGGGTGGGGTAGCCGGATTTTCAGGCGGTGTAAAACAAACATCGGGAAATGCACAGATAGTTTTCCCCGCACCCGATTTACAGGCCAATTCCATGCCATTGGCATAAACCTCATTCGCCATTACTTATTCCCTACTATTTGCCAAGCCAAAATCATGGAAGAACGCTTACCATCATCATTACCAACATGCGCCAATACATAGTTACCTTTGCTATAGTTTTTTTCACTAGCGGACTTTAATGCAGCAATCATGATCGCCCCGATTACAACACCTACCTCCCCAACACAATCCGCAGGATGCCAGATATCAAACCCTTCCCTTTTAGAGCGTTCTATACGACTAAAAGCTAAACTCGTCTCCTTAAAGTAATATTGTTCACCCGAAATATCAGTGATTTTAAAATCAAGAATACTTTGTTCATAACCTGCATCACTCAAAGATTGTTTAATCGCCGCAGTCAACCCATCCGCCCTCAAAGGCTCTTCCGAATCTACATGCGCCTTCTCAACCCCAAATCCCAAGCCCTGGCAAATCAATTGTGGCTCAGCTTTAGCATAAGCTGGCTCCACCACCAAAGCAGCACCCGCCTCACCTGGAATAAAACCATTAGAATTTTGGCTGGTTAACAACCGCTCATTGTCTTCATAATGGCTTAAGGTAGGTGCAACCAACAAACTATCAGTTGCGGCAATCAAAACATGCTTAATATTAAGCTCCTGCAACAATTGCCGCGCGTTTTTCAAAGCCACCGCCACCGCCACATGCCCCCTGGCAATCACACAGGATTTTTCATGAAACTCCACGCCCAACTCAGCCTGTAAATCGATAAAAAACTGATTGTCATCATCAATCACACGGCCTTTACGCTCATGTTCCGACAAACACAGCAACAAAGGCGTTGCATTAGGATCGATAAGCTTATTATTGGCCAAACATTCGTTGATAGCCGCAGCCGCCATCTTAATCAACTTGGTTTTACCGCGCCAAGGTTGTTCCAACGGCACTGCACAGCCCATAATCCATTCACCGCCATTGTCCATAAAACGGGTTTCCTGAAAATTATCCAGAGCGCAGCGAATAGCCGCACAAGACGCAGGCGCATTCAAACCAACACCTGTCACCATGCCCACGCCCGTAATGGCCAAAGGAAAACCTGCCACTATTCTTCTTCCTCAGCTGCGGCTTTATTAGCCTTAGCAAGGTGCGCTAACGAAGGATAATAGGTCTTGCCCAACTCACGCGCCCGCCACCAACCTGGCGACATCTTGCCAACTAAAACCTGCGGAATCTCAAACATATTTTTCTTTAGTGGCAAACTGGCACGCCAAGTCAAACTAAAAGTCCCCTTGTCGGGTTCGATAACAAGCGTATCGATTACCGCGAAAGTTTCATGGCGTTCGCCTTTTTTACGGAAAAACACCACGGGCATCTCTATAACTGGCAACGTAAAAGCAATACGGCCTTCCGGTGACAAATTAATCAACACCACCTCTTCACCGCCTTTAAGATAGGGAATTTGTTGGTCTTCTGGGGCAGCTTGGTAATAAGCTTCCTGAAAATCGGCCGGTAAAAAAGGGAAAATGTTGTCTATCCAATCCTGGTCGTAAGTACCGGCATATTGCAAACGCGGCGACCAGCCCCGACCTAGCGGCCCAAACGCCATCGGCTTATAATCACCATTGGGGGTTTGCACAGGCCGGTTAGCCTCCTCAGTATTAGGCATCGGCATGCCATCCACCAATTCGCTGGCCAAACGTTGATGATAACCCTTGCCGACCGGATTGAGCATATAAGCACTGTGCTTGTTTTTATCGTCATGGAAATTATCCAGACCACCGAAAGCCTTATCGTAACTGATCGGCAGCACCGTAAATTCAGCAGGTGGCTCTGGGGTAATAACCACACCAGCATTCCAACAACGATCGCCGACAACGTTAAATGTCTTAACCAAAGTGCCTACCCTCATACCCACTTGCACCATCCGAGCTGGGCGGCCTTGGGGCGCATAGGCACTGCCATTTAACAGCACATCGCAACGGTGTTTGATAGGCGAATAATCCACCTCATAAAAAGGCGCAGAATAACCAGGCTCACCCGTAAAGGTATCAGCCATAATTAAAGGGGCTTGTTGCTCAGCAAGTTGAGGTTTCTCGCCAGATTTTGGGATGGTAAATGTAGCCTTAATGGCAACAACCAACAATTCACGACCATCGGGTTTCATGCCCATCGTATAGCCATCCAGCATACCGGTAGAATTGAGAAGTTCCATAAGCTATTTTATTGATTAGTGAGGCGGTTAGTTAATCTGCACCGAACCGCCCTTGATACGATTAACCCCCGACGAACGGCTTAACAAATAAGCCCCCCGCAGAATAATTTTACCGGCCTTGGTCAAGGTGATGCTGGCTTTGCCGCATTTCAATGTAATGGTTTGTTTTGCTGACAGCACGATGTGCTCACCATCTAATTCGGCGGAAGCTTGTTCGGTGTCTTGGCTTGGCTTTACCGTCTCTGCATGGTGAATTTTGCCAATAATTAACGGTTGTAACGGATTACCACCTTCAAATAACAAGGCGACTTCTTTACCAATATCCGCCCTATCTAATACCGTGGTGCTACGCGCCGGAATCGCCGTTTCCACCGGATTACCTGGAAAAGCGACTAATGGCTCACCCGCCTCATTGATGCTTAAAAAAAGACCAATCACTACGCCATCGATTTTTTGATCAACAGGTGCTGAAGGTTTTAGTAGCTGTTCTGTCGCCATTTGCCATGCTCCTTGATTTTATCACCCGTTAAAGAAAATAAAATCGGGGTTTATTGGGATTAGTTTTGCAGAATTTTCTGCCCTTTCATCGTGATGTTATTGGATGCTTTAACATTAATTTCACCTGAACCCTCTACAGTAATATCTTTTCCCTTTATGGTTATCGTGCCATCCTTTTTCATGGTAATGCTGGCACTGCCGGTCTTAATGGTTATTGAATCCGCCACATCAATCACCAACGTCTTACCCACTTTCAGCGCATCATCACCATCGACATTCTTAGAAGCATTGCCAGAAACAGCCTCAGATTGATTACCCCCAACGGACAACGACTGGTTAGCCCCCACATCCGTACTCTGGTTGGCTCCCACATTGACACTTTGATACGCACCCACGTTAACCGTTTGATAAGCACCAATAGCAACGGCCTGGAATGCCCCAATCCCAATTTCCTGCGCGGCACCGACACCAATGGTTTCATTAATGCCCACCGTATGCGTCCGTTGTAAAGCAACCGACACCGTTTCACTCGCCCCTACCGATTTACTCCGGTTCGCGCCAATCGTAATGGTTTCGTTAACCACTACTTTCTCCGTGCGGTTTGCGCCAATCGTGATGTCTTCATTAACACCCACCTTCTCGGTACGATTATTGCCGATGGTGATAGTTTCGTTAACCCCGACTTTCTCAGTACGGTCATTATCAATAGTAATTTTCTCATTACGTCCGACATGCTCGGTACGGTCACGACCCACTTCTGTGGTTTCATCATTTTCGACGATGTTATCCTGATTTTTTTCCGCGTGGATATACAACTGCTCCGAGCCTTTTTTATCCTCCATACGGATTTCATTAAAATTGGCTCCGCTACCGCCTTTGCTGCTACGGCTTTTGATACCACTTTGGGTTTTATTGGCAGGCAAGGCATAAGGCGGCACTTGTTCGCCGTTATAAACGCGCCCCGTAATAATCGGCCGGTCAGGATCGCCTTCTAAAAATTCGACAATCACCTCTTGACCCATACGCGGAATATGAATTCCACCCCAATTTTTACCGGCCCACAACTGCGACACCCGTACCCAACAAGAAGAATTTTCATCCTTTTTACCGTAGCGATCCCAATGGAATTGCAGCTTTACCCGCCCGTGTTGATCCGTATGGATTTCTTCACCAGAAGGCCCAACCACCACAGCAGTTTGCGGGCCTTGTACAATCGGTTTAGGCGTAATACGGGCAGGACGGAAAGGCGTTTTACTGTCAATCACCGTAAAACTATTGGAATAAGCAGTTCCTCCTCCGCCACTCGACTCAAAATCATCGATACGTATAGCATGGTTGGCAGAAGTGACAAGATACTGCCGGTCGTTCTGATCCTCGCGCGGATAGTCGGTAAGCGAAAACAAGCCGCCACACACTAAAGCCCGTACCGATCCTTGGCCATTCATCTGTTCATATTGACTATGGAGTTCCTGAATACGGGTACGGGCATACTGGCTGCCGTCACCTTTTTCATCATATTCCCCTGGATAATCATAAATTTCATGATTAGCTTCCTCATGCGTGCGGGCAATTTTAGATGTCACATGTTGATCGGCACTGGGGCGGATGAAATTGTAATCATTTAAGGCATATACACAAGGCTGCAATTGTTTGCTCAGGCTCCAATCCGTGATGCACCCTGTCTCATACAAAGCCGCCCTGCTCGGTGGGCGATAGACAATCGTGGCATAATCAGGAATTGGCTCATGCGAACCCAAGGCATCCGCCAAAATCAGCGTATGTTTGCCATTGTCATGGGTGAAGTAGTAATAAATCCCTTCCTGCTCCATCAAACGGCTAACAAAATTGAAATCGGTCTCGCGGTATTGCACGCAGTATTCCCATTGCCGGTAACTGCCGTTTAATTTGTTTTCATAGGCGTAACCAAACTCGCCAAAAAGCTGTTCGATAATAGCGGGGACGCTCATATTCTGGAAAATACGGCAATCGGTGGTGCGAGTTAAAAACCAAAGCCAGGGATAAACAGTCGCATAATAACGGGCATAACGGCCTTCATCGACGGCCTGCAACACACTGCCGACATAACCGTTAAAGAAGCGCTGCTTCTCACCGGCAATATTAAAACGAACTGTGATATTTTGGCCGAGCAGGTCTTCAAATTTGATATTTTCTGTGCTGAGAATATCCAAATCGAGCGTGAACAAACGCCCCAACTCCTCATTGAAGCTCATCTTGCGCAGCAATAAAACATCCTCCCCCAAAGCGGGAACGATGATTTCTATTTCACGGTTCTTTTGCGTGACGGCCATACTGTTCACCCATTTAAATGGCTACGTTTGTATCTTAAAACAACCCACCACCCTATGCAAATTGATAATTAAACTCACTACCGTCCACACCCACTTTAATGGCGGTAATAGCTTCCCCTGACAGCATCTTATGCAAAAATTCGGCACTGATAGCCGGTAACACGGTATTGGTTAAAATGGCATCCACCACACGGGCACCGCTCTCCAGCTCGCTACAACGATTCAAGATTACATCGACCACCGCCGCATCATAACTAAAAGGAATACTATGGTTTTGCAGTACCCGTTTACCAATACGACCCAATTGCAATGTGATAATCGCTTTCAACATGTCATCGTTAAGCGGGTAATACGGGATAGTCACCAAACGTCCCAATAAAGCAGCGGGGAATATTTTTAGCAGCGGTTCACGTAACGCCTTGGTAATGCCCTCCGGTTCCGGCATTAAATCCGGATCTTTGCACAGATTCATAATCAAATCGGTACCGGCATTCGAGGTGAGCAGAATGATGGTATTTTTAAAATCAATAAACCGGCCTTCGGCATCTTCCATCCAACCTTTATCGAAGACCTGAAAGAAAATTTCATGGACATCGGGGTGGGCTTTTTCCACCTCATCCAACAAAATAACGCTATAAGGCCGACGGCGCACCGCTTCGGTCAGAATGCCGCCTTCGCCATAACCGACATAACCTGGCGGCGAGCCTTTCAGTGTCGATACCGTATGGGCTTCCTGGTATTCACTCATATTGATGGTGATGATATTTTCTTCACCGCCATAGAGGGCTTCGGCCAAGGCCAAGCCGGTTTCGGTTTTGCCGACACCGGATGGCCCACACAACATGAACACACCGATCGGTTTACCAGGATTATCAAGACCGGCACGCGATGTTTGCACCCGACGGGCAATCATATCCAAAGCATGGCGTTGACCAATAACCCGTTGGTTTAAAGTGTCGCCCAATTTCAAGATGGCTTCGATTTCATTCTTCACCATCCGCCCCACCGGAATGCCGGTCCAATCAGCGATGACCGAAGCAATCGCCTGGCTATCCACCGTCGGGAAAATCAAGGGGCGCTCACCCTGGGCGGCGGTCAATTGTGCCTGCAAGGCTTTTAATTGCTGGCGTTTTTCGCTACGCTGGTCGTCCGTTACCTCTGCCTTAGCATCTGCCGAGGCTGTGTCTGCCGCGCCTTCATGCAAAGGATGCAACTCGGCGCGCAAATTGATAATTTGTTCCACCAAGATTTTTTCCGCCTGCCAGCGCGTTTCCAACTCATGCAGCCGTTCTTGCTCTTGGGCTAAATTATCATCGACTTTTTGTTTACGATCCCCCGTATCAATGCCTAAAGCGACTTCACGGTCAATAATACCGGCTTCAATATTCAGGGCTTCAATGCGCCGACGGCTGTCATCCAGTTCGGCTGGTACGGCGTATTGCGTCACCGCCACCCTGGCGCAAGCGGTATCCAACACACTGACGGATTTATCCGGTAACTGCCGGTCAGGGATATAACGGTGCGATAGCTTGACCGAATCGGCCAAGGCTTCATCCAACAACAAAATACGGTGATGTTTCGCCATCACAGCCGCCACCCCGCGCATCATCAATAAGGCTTTTTCTTCACTGGGTTCATCAATTTTCACCACTTGGAAACGCCGCGTTAGGGCGGGGTCTTTTTCAAAATGCTTTTTATATTCAGCCCAAGTGGTGGCCGCTATGGTACGTAAAGTACCCCGCGCCAAGGCCGGTTTTAATAAATTCGCTGCATCACCCGTACCGGCGGCACCACCGGCACCAATCAGGGTATGGGCTTCGTCAATAAATAAAATAATCGGCTTTTCTGAGGCCTGTACCTCTTCAATCACTTGACGCAAACGGTTCTCAAATTCGCCTTTCATACTGGCACCGGCTTGCAGCAGCCCTAAATCGAGGGTGCGGATACTGACATCCATCAGCGGGGGGGGCACTTCCCCTGCCGCAATGCGTAAAGCAAAGCCTTCCACCACAGCGGTTTTTCCGACACCGGCCTCGCCCGTTAAAATCGGGTTGTTTTGACGGCGGCGCATCAGGATATCGATCAATTGCCGGATTTCTTCATCGCGGCCAACAATAGGATCCAACTCGCCTTTACGCGCCGCTTCGGTCAAATCCACCGAAAATTGTTTTAACGCGGCTTGTTTACCCATTTGCGCTGGCGGCATCGCCCCTGAAAATTCACCAGGCGATGCTGTTCCCGCCAGCTGACTACCATCATGCGCCGCCAAGGCATCTTCTGGTGAACCGGACACGATAGCCGTCAATTCATCCAGCAAAATATCGGCATTAATCTTTTTAAACTGGCCGGAAATGGCATTGAGCGCATTACGCAAATCATTGGTTTTCACGATACCCGCCATTAAATGGCCGGTGCGTACCTGGTTGCTGTTATACATTAAGCTGGCATACAACCAGCCTTGCTCCACCGATTCTTGCACATGGGAAGATAAATCAGAAATGGAGGTAGAACCGGCCGGGAGACGGTCCAGATTATCGATAAAATCCCGTGCCAAATGCGCCGGATTGAGTTCAAAACGTTTGATAATCCGGTGTAGATCGGAGTCTTGCAACTGTAAAATTTGGTGCAGCCAATGCACCATCTCCACATACGGGTTGCCGCGCATCTTGCAAAACACGGTGGCACTTTCAATGCCCTTGTAGGCAAGGTTGTTGAGCTTACCAAACAAAGCGGTACGGCTGATGGCGGTCATGTGATGGTCTCCCTGGCAAGGTATAAATCGTTAGCATCGGATGGTCTATTGTGGGCTTGCAACCAGCTGCTCCAGCCCAGTTGCCCATAGTGACCCAGCTTTACTGTGGGAACGTCTTGTTGTTTTAAAATCAAATTCATGTCCCAGGTAAATTCAAAACCCACATAATTATTAACCAAAGCCAATATGTTTTTTAGCCGTTGTCCGGTTGGTAAAAAACTTTCATATTCAGCCAAGGTTAACGGCCCAATAATAAGGCGGAACTTGTGTTGGCACTGCCAGCTGCGCGTACCAATAACGGCTGACATGCCCAATTGCCCTGTCATTCGGTTGTCATCAAGGTAACAATAACTGTCTTTGGGCATCACCAACCATTCACCGACAAATTCCTGGATTTTTATCGGCACCTGGAAAAAATCGTTTAACATGGCGGCCAAACCATCGCTGTGGCGGGTATGGCAACCCAAATGGGCGGCAAAATGCAGCTTGGTATGGTCCGGCAAATGATCGCGTTGCCGCAAAGAACTATCTGCCAATCCTAATAGCGAACCCACGTAATAAGCAAAGCGGTCTTGCTCAGGACGATCCAACTGTACCGTCGGTTCTTTGTCCGCCCAGGCCCGATAAAACAGGGACAATAACCGATGGTGGAACATATCGGCAAAATCCGCCAGGGTAGGATCTTTGACATGACGTATCCGGTTTAAGGCATATTCTGTCAAATGCAACGGTAACGGCCCGTTGGCACCAAAAACGCCAAAAAACAACACTTTCAATTGCGGCGGCACATCGGATCGAATGATAAAAGCCGATAAGCTGGCAGGGGCAAACTGCAAACTGGGGGTTTGCCCCAACCTAACGCCATCATCCACAGGCCGAAGCGAGCGCCCTAAGCGTGGTTTGTGGCGATAAAAGCATTCCAGCTGGCGCATAGCGGCGTAGAACCCAAACGTATAAGGTTCTTCAGCCAGCGCTTTTAAGAGATCTACACCAGATCCCGTGTTCCCGTGCGTACCGGCCATCGCATTATTTCCCCCCGTTCTCGGCTTTTTATCAACACTTGGGTGAAGCTGTTGATAGAAACATATTTGCAAAAGAATTTTTCCAGTAACGCCCCCAATAAAAAGCCACTGTTACCCGAAAAAGCCGATTCATCTAACGTCACGGTAATTTCTAAGCCACGACCAAAACACATAGGGCCTGGGATAGGAATCCGCATGGTCGCCGAACGGCTTTCGACTGCCACCACGCCTTCTATTTGTTTGGCAATCGTGGCTTCGGCAAAATCGCCATAAAGCCGCAGCAATTCCCTAAGGGCAACCGCGCCTTGTTTGGCATCGTTGTCAATGACGCTTAAATAATTTAACGACAAATGGCTGATAAGCCGCCAGGCATATTCCCCTTCGGCTTTTGAAGTTTTAGGGTTGGACGGTTTGACCAAACAACGCACCGAAACCACAGGGGCGCTGATCTCTAAGGTAAAATCGGTATGACCCTCCCCTAGCACCAATAACATCGGTAAATCTCTATTAGTACATAAAGCTGTGACTCCCAGTTGTTTCAAATCACTGCGGTAAGGGGTATTACTGCTATCGACCAAAGATACAAAGACTTCATGCCCTAAATAAGACTCTTTTAACTTATCCGTACTGCTGATGCCCGCAATGCTGGGCTGCCGTTGCACGGTATAGTACGCAAAACTGTCATTGTTGGCCGCTTGGCGCATGGAATAAAACGGATGAAAGATCTGCTCTACCGCGCTGCCGGTGCGATAACCGGCCACTTCCGTAATCGTGTGGACTTCATAGTCACTTTGTGCGGTATTGTCGACAATCACCTGGTATTCCGTACTGCGGTGATTTAAATGAATACGGTCGGCACGTTTTTCTAAAAGATTAATCGCCGGGGTGCAATACAGCACAAAATTATCCTGTTTCACCAGGTCTTCCAATTCTGGCTTGGCAGTATCCAATAAAATGACGACCTCTAGGCTGGTGCCGGTACAGCGTTTTAATACTGCTTGCAAACCCACCAACTGAAAAAACATAAACCGCTGCGGCAAACTGAAATACTCTTGCAACAACCGGTAACCGTGGAAAGAAGGCGGGGTATACGGCAATAAAGCCTGTTGTGGTTGAAAACCTAAAGCCTGTATCGCATGAGTCAGTGTTTCTCGCCAAGCAGGGGTTTGTTCGGGTGGTTGTACCACCACAGCTATTGCGTGGCCAAATATCAGCTCATACAACTGTGTCGGCAAAGACCCAATACCATGTAAATAAATAGGCAATTTATTGAGGGACAATTGCTGCAAAGGCAAGTCCAGCACCGTGTCCAAACGCAAACGTAGGGCGGCTTTGACGTTTCTGTTGTCGGCACCTGCGTAACGTAACGCAGCCCCTAACGGTAGATAATTTGCTTCGGTAATTTGTAACGGCCATAATGCCACCTCATCGGCGGTACGGAACTCACATTTGGCACGCCCTTTAATACCGGCATAACTGAACAAACGGGTGTGTTTAGGGACTACAAAACCTTGTTCGCTCACCCCGCCTTGTAAATCAGGCTTTATTTGCACCACAGTCATAGACGGCAATGGTGCCAAATAGTGCGGGTACACCATCTGTAATAAATTTTGGGTGAAATCGGGAAATTCGGCCTCCATTTTCAATTGGATGCGTGCCGTTAAAAAAGCAAAACTCTCTAACAAGCGTTCCACATACGGGTCGTCACAACTGATGTCCCCTAAATCCAACCGCCCCGCAATATCGGGGTGCAACTGGGCAAACTCTTTGCCCATTTCCCTAATAAACTGCAATTCCCGCTGATAATGATCGAGAAATCTGGGATTCATGACCGTTGGCCTGTCGATTGGTAATCCAAAATTGAAACATTACCGTCTTCCAACTGAAATTCCGTCCGCAAATGCAAATGCAACGGTAAAGGCTCTACCGCCAGTTCGCCTTCGATTTCAAAGGCCAAGGCATTATGATTAAATAACGTTTTGTCTGCCAACACCCTCACCACCAAAGATTTGCGGATGATACGCGGTTCAAAATTCAAGATGACTTGCTTCAACAGCCGTTCCATTTGCACCGGATCAAAACCGGATGCGGTCTTGCCGGTCAAATCGGGCATACCGTAATTAAGCACCGAACGGGCAATGTCGGGATACTCATCCAATTGTTCTTGCGGTGAAAACTGGCTGGTATTAAACAACCAATCCAGATCTCTTTTCACACAGGCACGAATTTCTTGCAAAGACGAGGCGGCGGCTACCGTGGCTAAAATATCGCTCAATTGCTCACGGGCCTGTTCCAATTGTGCTTTTAATTGCTGCTGATTTTGGTTAGCCTCCTGTGAGGTGGAATTACCCTCACGCGATAGCTTAGCCAAAGCTGTTTCCAATTCTTGTACCGTTTGCTTTTGTACGCGCAAGGAATTATTAAGCGGATCGTCATCGATCAGGCGATCCAGCAAAGAGGGCAATAATCGTACCTTAGGAAATGTTCTAACCACCGGTAGCTTCCTGGACAGTGTCAGGCGCAACGTTAAAATGAATCGAACGCACATCCAACAGTGGATAGTCCGCCGTATCCGTCGTCAGTATCTTTTGCCCACGACCTAAAAATAATTCCTCGTCATAGCCGTCCCACACCGTTTTACGGCTCAGGGCTAATAAAGCATCGTCACTTTGATAAGAACCGGGATAACGCGTAGGGATAACACCATAATACTCACCACCGTTCGTCCAGGTAAAATGCGCCGGTAACCAAACCACATCGCGTAAATCTGTCGGTGGCTCAATGGTAATCTTGCTGATGCGCTCAAACGGCACCCAAAGGTAACGTCCTTCAACCATCACTTCAAGCACCGGCCCTAATCGGGCATCGCTGTCGGCAAGCCAAGCAAACTCAGTGCCGTCAATCACGCCAGACACAGAAGGTGCCAATTCGAAGGCACGGCTACGCAACTCTTGTGAAGTCGCATATTGCCCTTGCGCGGTAAGTTTTAAGGCTTGCTGCAATAACGCAAGCCATTCTACCGGCTGCCCCAGTACCACAGGATCACTCTGCCCCGAAAATACTGCTTCCCGAAACTGTTCACAAGCAATGACCTGTTTATACATGGCCACCATAGCCAGTGCCGCCGCGTCCAGATCTTTAATGACATTCAGTTGGGTTAAAGCACGCTCCCACTGCCCCAATACCACTAACAACTGAAACAGAAAAATACGGTACTCGGCATGCTCAGGCCGCGCCCGTATTTGCTGTTGCAGGGCTTGTAAAGCGTCTTTCAGGTTGCCTTGTTTTAAATACTCGTCTGCTGTCATGGTATCTACACCGGCTCAGCCATCCCTTGGCTATCAATAGAACGGGGTTGTTCCATCTGCATGCAACAACCCTAACCTTATAAAAACTAGTACATCAAATCATATAAAAACAGGATAATAAAAATCTTCAAATCATGAATGAAACGCTGTTGTGTACTACATCAAGTTAATATTTAAATCCTGTTGATTTACAATTTGGTGTACTAGTAGTTCTATTCTGTTACATTGGATTGCAAACTGAACTTTTTAGGTCCGATGGCCGTGCCAGCAGTACCTTTATTATCAACTGGAACATAAGTCCAGCTAATAACGTCAAACACAAATACAACTGATTCCATAGGCCTGCCAGATCCACCACCACTAACGTTTACGGCCTGTACCATAACATCTTCCAATTCATACTTCCAATAACAAACTTTGCTGCCAGTCTCTTGGCAAACTTCCAGTTCCAGTTTGGCAATATGTGTACCTTGGGCGCAATACATGTGCAAATCAATACTGGCTGTATCAATTGATTTTGATATACCAAGAGTAGTAAAATCAGCCCGTGATGCTGCCCGCCCACCGGTGCCACTCGGCCCAGATATGGGTTGACTCACCCCCAGACTAAAGCCAAAAACTTCTATCCAGCCTTCATGGCCTTTATCGGTGGATTCGCCTTTGATAGGATCTATTTTTAAATAGGTATTAGTAGCCATAATAATTCACCTCTTAAATTAAGAAAAACATCATATTTATCATCCTTGCCATTGCAACGAATCAGATAAACACCCCTGCTTCGTTACCTCCCTTCATTAAACATATACACGATATTCAACTTTTCTAACGGATTGACGTTAATGACAACAAACATATCTACCACGACCAGACATGCGTTTTTTAACTCATCAACCCATTATAAAAACACCCAACATCACGTAAATATATAAAGCCAGTACACCTACCCCCAAACACCCTATTTTTTCTCTGACGGTAATTTAGAGACCAAGCGTAACGACACCGTTAAACCTTCAAGCTGATAATGCGGCCTTAAAAAAAATTTCGAGGTGTAATAACCCGGATTGCCTTCAACTTCTTCCACCACCACTTGCGCGGCGGCTAATGGCTTGCGGGCTTTATCTATTTCAGAAGCCGTAGCGGGGTTAAATTCCACATAATTGTTGATCCACTTGTTCAGCCATTTCTCCATGTCATCGCGTTCCTTAAAGGAACCGACTTTATCACGCACAATACACTTCAAATAATGCGCGAAGCGACAAACCGCAAACAAATACGGCAAGCGTGCCGCCAAATTGGCATTCGCCGTGGCATCAGGGTCATCATACTCAAACGGTTTTTGTAAAGACTGCGCCCCAATAAATGCCGCGAAATCGGAGTTTTTCTTGTGCAATAAAGGCATAAAGCCATTTTTGGCCAATTCCGCTTCGCGCCGGTCAGTAATAGCAATTTCAGTGGGGCATTTCATATCAACCCCGCCGTCATCGGTCTTAAAGGTATGTACCGGCAGCCCTTCCACCGCACCACCGGACTCAATACCACGAATCCTAGAACACCAACCATACAATTTAAACGACCGATTAATATTGACACCCATCGCATAAGCGGCGTTAGACCAAGTGTATTTTCTATGATCGGCGTATTCGACATCTTCTTCAAAAGCAAAATCTTCCACCGGCACGGTTTTATGCCCATACGGCAAGCGCGACAGCACCCGTGGCAAAGTCAGGCCGATATAACGCGAATCTTCCGACTCCCGTAAGGAACGCCAAGCAGCGTATTCGGGGGTTTGAAAGATTTTGGTTAAATCACGCGGTCCCGCCAAATCTTGCCAGGAATCCATATTCATTAAGTTAGGTGCCGCCGCCGCAATAAACGGCACATGGGCAGCAGCGGAAACTTCGGCAATCCCGTTTAAAAACTCAACATCTGTGGGGCTATGGTCGAACTCATAATCACCGATTAAACAGCCGAAGGGTTCACCACCAAACTGGCCATATTCATGTTCGTAAACTTTTTTAAAAATAGGGCTTTGATCCCAGGCCGTGCCTTTAAATTTTTTCAACGTGCTGTGTACCTCTTTTTTAGAGATATTCAGCACCTTAATTTTTAACATTTCATCGGTTTCGGTGTTATTGATCAAATGATGCAGCCCGCGCCAACTGCCTTCCAATTTCTGAAAATTTTCATGGTGCATGATTTGATTGACTTGCGCGGTTAAGCGTTTGTCAATTTCAGCAATAATGGCCTCAATGGATTTAATGGCATCATCAGAAATAAGATTGGTTTTTGCCAACGCTTGTTCTGCTAAGGTTTTAACCGCATCTTCAACGGCTTCTTTAGCGCGATCAGACTTGGGTTTGAATTCTTTTTGCAACAATTCGGCAAAAGGGGTCGCGGTGGTTTCTACGACTGCCTGCGCCGAAGCACTGGTTGCTTGCGTTTCATTGGCCGCCATCACTTAACCCTCCTGTGGTTTAGCGGCATCACCAGCCGCGTCAGTGGTATCCGTTCCCGCATTGGGTTTAGCGGCAGCAACCAAAGATTGCAACAGCGTGGGATCATTGAGTGCCTTAGCAATTAACTCCTCCGCACCGCTTTTACCATCCATGTAAGTTAATAAATTAGACAATTGAGTACGGGCTTTAAGCAATTGACTCAAGCCATCTACTTTACTGGCGACAGCCGCCGGTGAAAAATCGTCCATACTTTCAAAAGTAATATCGACACTTAAATTGCCTTCGCCGGTTAGCACGTTAGGCACTTGAAAAGCCACCCGTGGTTTCATCGCTTTTAAACGGTCATCAAAATTATCAACATCAATTTCCAAAAAACTACGGTCTGCTACACCGGGTAAAGCGTCAGCCGGTTTACCGGACAAATCCGCCATGACTCCCATAACAAAGGGCAATTGGATTTTTTTTTCAGCACCGTAAAGTTCAACATCGTATTCAATTTGTACCCTGGGTGCCCGATTACGGGCTATAAATTTTTGACTGCTCGCTTTAGCCATGATTTTCTCCTTAGTTTTCCTGTTACAGGTTCGGTTAATATCAAAACGTCTTAGTATTTAAAAACTTGTTTCGATCATATAAGTCAATTATAAAAAAATCCAAAATCCAACACAGCGTCATAAAATGTCATTATTACAATTTAACATCATGAGTTCTGAGGCGATCAACCAAAACTCGGTATGGTTTTTTCACCAATAACATGTTCAACAAAAAGGCGTTCACTGCTCTATGACCAATTTTGTTTTTTCTGGTTTTCGTCTAATTCTTAATTTTTCTTAATGTAGTAATCGCGTCTTATCGCGAACTCGGATTAAATATAAGGGATCATCAATGAATCAAATATTTCGATATTTCCCAGCACACCGCTTAAGGCAAAAGACCTGGCGGTTTTCCAAACACCCGGTACACTGCTGACGTAAACATGGGCATTTGCTCGCCCCCCATCAACATTGAATGTTACGCCATTGCTAATAGTTCTAACACGTTTTATATCCATACCTGCTGAAGGAATCAGCAAAATCTGTAGATTACCGACCCCTGCCAGTTTATTTTCCTCATGATCCAGACAAATTTCCATGCCAAACGTAATGCCATCAATGTTAAACACGCCACCGCCCATACGTTCATCGTCAAACTTGGAGGCAAAACGACTCACCACAGAACCCTCCGTTGCGATAGGCTCAAATTTTTTCCGAACCCCAGCATTCATCATTTTTACATAAGCTCCAGAACCAGGATCACGAAAATCAATGCCTGACATGTATTCCTTAGCGACCAGATAATCTTGCTTACCTTTTTGAATAAGCGCCACATTGTCAATGGTTGCACCGAATATTCCCTCTTGAACATCATGCGTCGCTCCTTTTGAACACTCAACAATGGTTTTGCTGCGATCTAATGGGTCACGCTTAAAAACGATATGCTGGGCACTTTTACAAGTGTAACAATGATGTCTTGCATCAATGGAGGCGGAAATGGCTGTGCCGAAAATAAAAAGCCAGTCTTTAAAAACAGGACTATCGCTACCATTGCCGCCACCTCGCAATAATGGCAAAATTTGTGCAACAATTTCAGGCGGATAAGCCCCATAACGACCTCGAAAATAAAATTCTGGAGCCATAAATATTTTCAGCGTCTTGCTGTCATCACGGGCTGGATTCGGCACAAAATTTCTAGCCTGATTGAAGGCCGTTTTCATATTGTTGACCCGTTGTTGCATATCTTGTTCATCATCCAGTTTACCTCGATAAACAACAACATCTGTCCCCGGTACGAACTCCCCCGTTTTTACACTGTAACTCACACAAACCACATTGTCATAAACATGGCCTATTGAACCACTACTATAAGCAAGACGACGTTTTACAACCTCCAAAAGTGCATCCATAGCAGCATTGCCTGGCTTGGGCGGCTTCCAAGCAAGGCAGCTTTTTTCAAGATCGGCAAGCAGGTTCCGCTTGGCCATTGGAGAAAATGCCTGGTAATATTTGGTCAACATATCATCTATATTCACCACAATCGGATCGATTGGGAACTGGTGAAGTGAATATGCGTCTACTTTCCAGGCATTTACATTTGGAATATCTTCATATCTCATGTCACACTCCCGAATTGATTACGAACAACAATTTTTGCTCACCTATACCTGCGCCAAACATATGAAGTTACGTGACAACAATACATCGCAACAGCTCTATAGTTTTTCAGAGAAATAATTTTCATTTTTCATAAATAAAATTACAGCTCGCACTGAGCTTGTCGAAGTGTGCCGTTCGTGCTTCGACAAGCTCAGCACGAACGGTGGCTGTAACTGTCCTAAGTTGAAAACGCTGTACTTTTAATCAAAATATTATCAATATATACACAGAAATTATTTATCTGAAAGTCTATCTTTATTATTTTTTATCGTCCTGCTGTACGCCACAAATGTTTTCAGCTTGCCTCACAGCATCGGGGGCTAAATCTTGCAAAATAGCCATAAAGTTCATTGTTAACAACTTCTTGGCTCTGATCATTAAAAACGGCACTGGGCTTGATGGCTCATAACGCTCAAAATATTTGCAAATAGCATCAAGCGCACGGATAACCTCATCACGGTTATGAATACCCTCCATTTTTACCGCAGCCGATTTAGCTGGTTCAGCTACCGAATCAGCCGCTTCCAGCTTACTCGCTTCCTCCTCTGGTGGGATTTTATCCCTCAGAAAATTAGCAATGGTTTTTAACTGATTAATCAACGCCGACCAATCAGGAATATTGGCAGCCCCAGCTTTGTCCGTAATACAGGTAATAATAGCTTTGCTATGCTCTAAGGCTTGCTGTATGAATTGCTGTTGCTGTTTGAGTACATCTACGGGTGTATCGAGGAATGCGGCATCAATCAATGCCATGCCAGGGGAATCGTCAGTCTTACCTGAGGTTAATTTGTCTTGGGCTTTTTTTATATCAACCCAGGAAAAATTGCCCACTTTAGATTGGGTGATCTTAATCAAGGTCAGGGCATTCAAGACTTTTTTATAGTCTTTTAAATCACTAAGGGTATTGATACGCAGAAGCGGATAGTCATCTTCAGCATCTTTAACGGGGTAAACTTCGTCCCAATAGGTTTCCAATAAACCTCTGATTAATGCCAAGCTCTTGGCTAAACCAGAAAAACCGTCGGTACGGAGTAAAGCGCAGGTGAGATGGGTGACAATGCGAATATCACGGCTACGCGCCAACAAGGCTAAGGCTAAATCCCGCACCTTTTTCCATTCCGGTTCTGCGGCAGGGATAACGGTATTGCCCATCTGCCGCTCATCGATAAATTTAGCCTCGATTTCCAACTGAGCAAAAGCCGGATCTTCTTCCAGGTTTTCACCACAAGGAAGCTCAGGAGAAATCGCTTTTAGAAACTCTTCTGGAACAAAACTGTTCACCGGCCACTCCATTCATAAATGAAATTCAGACTTATTACATCAAGTGCTACTCGTCAGCAGTTTACAAAAAATATTTTCAATACTTTTACTATCATTTTTTAAATAACGTAGACACGCTATTGTATGCAGAAATTATGTCTCATGTCTGTGAACTATTTCACAAAAAAGCGTGTAAAACTCACAACACCTTACCCGTTTTTATTCTCGATTGATAACGGGCAAAACATAGGTTGAATTAGGCATTAGCCGTAACCCGACATCTTCTCAATAACATGTCGGATTGGGCTATCAGTAATCCAACCTACACGTTTTATATAATCACTAATCTTAAGATTTCGGATTAAAAATTAACATTTGCCTGTAACCAAATCTTCTGGGTATCACTACTGGCCGTAGCATAGGCAAGATCATTACCGGCATTGTAATAGGCATATTTCGCTAACAACGAATAATGCTTACCAAATTTCTTCATTAACAAAAAATCCCATTCGTCGCCAAAATCAAGCCGACCAGTATCATCAGAAAAGGCATGATACACCCCAGTTAGCACTAAGCTTCCTTCTTGAAACGGCACACTGACAGAACCAAAGACATCACGAATACCATCATTCGGTGTCGTTAAAAATAAATCGGCCCAGCCTTGAAATTGATGATTGGTGCCTAGCGGCGTATCAAAATGCCTGTTGGCACCCGAACCATTGAGTTGCTCCATTGCCCCTTTGAACAATACGTTATAGGCGGAAAAGCCACCCATAAAATTAAATCGGTGCGCTTCATAAGGCGTTTGACCATGACCATAGTCACTTTGGTAATTCCACTCGGCGTTATAAACCAAACCGTAGTTATCGCTGATTTTTATCGATTCTAACGGCTTGGTGCAACACGTAGCACGTAAGCCATAGGTTTGACTGGATTTTTCAATCGTTTTTTGTTTCGGGTCTTGAATGTTGTCTTCAGTATAATCCAACCAATAGCCATAACCGATAACGTTACCATAGTTACCCATTTTATAATTGATGTTAAGAAAAGGAGCTTCAATATTTTCGGTAGTACCCGTGAAAGTTTGAATATTGCCAATATACCCAGCGTTGATAACCAAACCGGGTAATTGCTGATTGGTATGCGTTACCAAGACAGCATCGTACGTGGTTTCCATTTGCCGCCAACCGGCATTACCAATAAAACGATCATCATCAAGCTTAATGCGTTGCCGTCCGCCTTTAATGACCGTATTAGGGATACCGTTATAACTTAGCCACAATTGGTTCAATTCACTTTTTTCAGGATCGGCGATAATGGAGTAACCCGTATTACCATTACGTTGGCTATTGTAATCTTCCACCATCGCCAAATTA
Source organism: Crenothrix polyspora (assembly GCF_900163755.1). GTDB lineage: Bacteria > Pseudomonadota > Gammaproteobacteria > Methylococcales > Methylomonadaceae > Crenothrix > Crenothrix polyspora. The sequence goes on from NZ_FUKI01000114.1 coordinate 28,044, forward strand.
CCCTCATACTCGGCATAAGCCTGAAAGCCGTAGAAATTTGGCGATAATAAGCCAGCTTGTAATCGAGATGTAAAAGCATTAGCTGTTTTAAGCGGCGATTCTTCCTGATTAACATTTTCATATCGGGTATTGAGATCAAACTTGATTGCACCGTTTTTACCGTTATTATGGAAATTAAGCCCATCTTCAATTTGTTGCGTGATGCCTTCGGCATAAGGAGAGCCACTAAAGATGGCTAAAGAGAACAATGATGTTAATGGTAATTTTTTCATTGCAGTTACCCTTGTATAATAATTTTAAAATTTATTTTTATTATTTAAAAAATGAAACACCACAGCTCCTTCGTTCTCTATTTAAGCGGCTGCTAGAGCGGTTACAGAAGAGCCCTATTACGCTTAACCTTTTCGCCCTTTTTAAGAAAAGCTTCCCGTTCAAGGGCGGTGGGTATATGTTTGGCCAATTGCTCATACAAATCCCATTCCGTTTGCGCATTTACCGCTGCCTGCTTCACCAACACTTTGGCGATAGGCCCTAAATACACCGCTAAATCTTGCCGCACCGTTTCCAACAAAGACTGATTGAATGATCCTAACGAGCCACTCATTTGGCTGTTACTATTACTACTGGCCGAAAGTGATCGCGAATTAACAGGACTCACCACGTTCGACAGAATGTCGTGCTTTTCAATTTGCATCTGCCGTTGAAACATCAGCCTATCGGCATCTTTCGGAATGGCCAGCATCAACTGCTGTATCAGTTCCGCTGGACTATTCGCTTGCAACGCCGCCTTATGCACCAGCAGTTTAGCAACAGGCCCAAGATACACAACCAAGCGTTTGGTGGCTTGCTCTAGCAAAACCGGATTCCAATGCAGTGTTGTACCCGCCTGGGTTTGTGCCGCCGGATTTGAAGACATTCGGGCAGAGACAAAGCCTGGATTGTCGAATCGTGTACTGAGCGATTGCAAATTTTCCAACACCGCAATAAACAAACGCGCATTTTGAAAACGTTTATCCGGCATTTTAGCTAACGCTGTATCGAATACGACATCCAGCTCTACCGGTAAATGCGGATTCAGTTGCGTTGCTCGTCGGGGTAAATCATTCAGAAATACCCCTGTTTCACCTCTGGAAAAAGGTCGAACGCCGGTCAATAACTCGAATAAGACGACCCCCACCGAGAACAGGTCAGAACGCAAATCAACCTCATTGCCATCATATTGTTCGGGAGACATATAACTGGGTGTCCCTAAAGCCATTCCTGCTTGTGTCATATTATGCACCGCCTCTATCCTGGCAATACCAAAATCGGTCACCTTCACATGGCCATCACTGAGCAACATGATGTTGCCCGGTTTAATATCTCGATGCACCACGCCATTGGCATGGGCAAAACTCAATCCTTGTAGCACTTGCATGATAATCGTCAGGGCATTGCCTAATAACATGGGGCGTTGCTCTTTAAGATGATCCCGCAGGGTTCGTCCCTGCACATATTCCATCACAATGTAAGGCAAATTATTGTGAGTACCGTATTCAAAAATTGTAACGATATTGGGGTGTAAACAGCGACCCGCCGCCCGCACTTCACGGCGAAAACGCGCCATCCAATCCGCGCCATCTTCGCCATGCAACAAGTGGTTATGGATCGTCTTAATAGCGACATAACGATCAATGCCTTCATCGTGGGCTAAATACACCACACCCATCGCACCACTACCGATTACACGAATCAATTTATAACGATCAATATAGTCCGGTTGAATGACGGTAGTTTCACCGTCGTCCATGTTATTCGCCCAACATTTTCATGGCACTTTCCAAACTAAGCCGCATGCGGTTAAATGATTGCGATAAAGAAGAAATTTCATCGGAACCAGGCTTGATATATTCAGGCACATCGGCCTTGCCCAAACTCACGTCATTAGCAATCTGAGCCATACGCACCGTTGGTTTAATAACAATAAAATGCAGCAAAACATTCAGTAATACCAATAACCATAAAAATACGCTACTTAACAAAATCATGAAGGTCACAAAGGTTTTTTGTGCCCGCAGCAATGGCACTGACATAGGTACCGTCACCACTTGTACGGCGATGGTTTCATCCATTTTCCAGCCAAAGCCATTATTGACACCATAAATTTCGGTCATGGTTTTAGGCGCTTCTTCGGGTTTGCCATGACAGGTTAAACAAGCCGCATCGTGTATCACCAAAGGCCGTGACAGATGCAACATCCGACCCGTCGGCGTATCGCGTTCCACAATCAACTCTTTACGTTCAGGATTATTACGGAACTCACGAATAATATCCGCTTCCCAATCACTGGCGCGATCGTCCGGATTGGTCGGGTTAAGTGCGGCTTCTTTGTAAGTATAGTCGGGAAACTTGCTCCGCAAGGCTTGAAAAGTTTGAGCGGCCGCATAAGCCGACACTGTTTCCGGTAGAAACTGGCGCTTCATTTGCAAGGCCAATAAAGGCCGTATGTGTTTAGACGTATAGGCGCGCGTGCCTAAAGCGCCTTCTATCATGATACGAGAACTCTGGAGTACTTCTTCACGGGCGTTATCTTTTAAGATACGGTCAGACAAATAGGCGGTTAAACCTAAACCCATCAAAAATGCCAACAACAGAACCAAATTGAATTTTATACGTAACCCCATAAAACGTCCTCGGATTTGTGTGAATAATAATCGCAATCAGCGGGTTAACAAATGGGAGATAAGAGACTAACAACCTTTACTTAACATATCATGCGCCTTACTAAATCCAATGAGACTAAATTTAATGGGAAAACTGTGCGTTGCTGGCCAGGTTGGCCAAAAGCGCAGATTGACAGTGATCTGCTGACCGGCACGCATGAGCTTCAGCAATTCTGCTACGTTGGCATCAAATACCAAGAAATTTTTATTGATAATTTTGTCACTGTGCATGGGTGGCTTGTCATCGACAAGCAATTGCAAATCTTTAAAAGCCCCATCCAGTTCCGACTCGGTTGCAATAACAAGACTGCTGCCATTAAACAATAACTGTACCGGCGTTGATTCGTAGCCATCGGATGTGGTTTTGGCTGGGCTTACCAACAAACAAACCGATTGATGGTTAATGGGATCAGCCCTTAATGTTTTCTTCCAGGCTGAGTCTGCCGCTATAGCAGAGGTAGATACGATGATGATTAAAACAGCAAGCAAGCCTTTGCTTACAGACGCTGCCTTCTTAAATGGGATAATATCATGAATTAAAATGATTTTTAGTGGATAAGACAGCATAACTCTCACCTGTTGCTATAAAACCATAAAACAAACCAACCCACCGACAATACAATGTGCCGCCTCATAAGTTGGCCGTTACATATGCCACAAGCTCATCCCCTGTTACCAGGAAACAAAATAGATGACAAATATAATTATTTCATAGCCTTAAATAAAACTAATTACAGTTTATCGTCTTAATGTAATTAGCTTTCCAAAATCATCGATGTGTTTACTATATTTGATGATTTTGACAAATAGCCATTCAAGGTTCACAGTGTAAAAATATAAGACTACATTATGGATTAATGGTCAAGTAAATATTACCTTTTCTTTTTATTAAAGTTCAGTTAAATTTGCTATGCCAAAATAAAGTATAAAAATCACCAATAGTCTACGATTCTGCCTATTATTGGCGGTAGTTGATGGTGAGCTTTTTCAGCCCATTTAGAGCGGAATCGCTCGTGTATTTTATGGCTAGCATTATTACAACAGGCAAGCACTTCACTCTAATTTTGCTTACATGATTGTAAAACCACACAAACAATAGTATGGGGCTATCTACTGTATGAAACTTAGTTTAAGTATCATGGCGACAGGGGCTAATAATGCTCGGCCTTTAGCAAAAATAATTCAGCAAGAAAAAGTGACACTCGGTCGCGACGAAAACAGCACACTTGTATTGCCAGATGAGCATAAATGGATCTCTAACCATCATGCCAGTATTGACTACCGCGTCTCGGACTATTTTATCACCGATACCAGTACCAATGGTGTCCTCATCAACCAAGCAGCCAAACCCTTAGGACGGGGCAATAGTGCCAAACTAAATGATGGCGACCAAATCCACATTGGCGATTATGTCATTGAAGTTAAGTTGCTAGAAGCCTCATTGGCAACAATTAGCCCCGTTATTATTAACCCTAACCTGGTAGGCAATAAACCCTTCACATCCGCTGATCCTTTTGCCGAACTCGCCGCCAATGCCCTCAGCAATATCAATAACAAAAGCGAAGATCCATTCAATTGGCCTGATAGTGATAATAAACGCCCTGTTACGGTGGACAACGACTTTGAACATATCTCCCCTTACAAAGAATCTTTACCCCTTTATAACACACCTGAACCAGAGCCACTTATCATCCCTACCCCTGCCAAAACAACGAGCAGCCTGATTCCTGACAACTGGTTTGCTGATGACAATGCCAGTGGCGGCACCAACAAAGCAGCAGAACAAGATACAACACCTAAATTTGACAAGCCACAGCCCCCCGAACCTAAACCGCACCTACCTGATCCGCCGCCTCCCTTTATTGATGAACCTAAACGGGTTCATGAATTTAGCCCGATTGAGGAACTTAAACCGACACCTCAGCCAGCCTTAGATTTTTCTAACGACGTGATGAAAAACTTTTTACAAGGTGCCGGACTTGAAGACAGCCGCTACGCAGAAAACCTAAGCCCTGAATCGTTTTATATCATTGGCAAAATGTTGCGGGAATCCATACAAGGCGCACAAGATGTCTTGATTGGCCGAGCTAAAATTAAAAATGAAATGCACTTGGACGTGACTATCATTAGGGCGAAAGAAAATAACCCGATCAAATTTTCCGTGAATGCGCAAGAAGCGTTGGTAAAACTGTTGCTCAGCCAAGACAAGGGCTATTTGCAACCCGAAGCCGCCATTAAAGAAGCGTTTGATGATATTAAGGCGCACCAATATGCCGTTATTGCCGGTATGCGTACAGCATTGCTGGCGGTATTAAAACGCTTTGACCCGAAAAAACTGGAGCAACGTTTACAAGAAGACAACCCGTTCGCCGCCCATATCCCTATCCATAAACAAATGAAATTATGGGATTCGTTTGAAAGGCTGTACAAAGATATTGAACAAGAAGCCGAAGATAATTTTTATCATCTGTTTGGTGAAGCGTTTGCGGACACTTATGAACAACAGCTGCGGAACGTCAAAAAATCAAAACCCGATGATATTTTCTAACCGAATTAGCGTATTAAGGCATCCTATGCGTAACCATCTTATCGTTAACGTTTTATTGAGTCTCTGCTTAGCCGCCTGCGGCTCCGACCCAGAAAAACCCAAGCCTGAACCGCCCGCTGCGGCAGCACCGCCTCCGGCTCCTGCACCCAAACCGGAAGCGCCTAAAAAAATAACGGCAATCGATACGCAAATTACCGTCTCTAAAGCCGTCAACCCTAACTTAGAAGGCCAACCGTCACCGGTTGTGATGCGTATTTACGAATTAAAAAACTTGGGCAAATTTGAATCGGGGGATTTTTACAAGCTCTTCCAAAATTATGAAGCCCAGCTAGGGTCTGATTTGGTGGCCTCCGAACAATTTCATCTCCACCCTGGCCAAAGCAAAACCATACGGCATGAAGTCACGAAAGAAACCCAATACATTGCCGTTACCGTCGCTTACCGTGACTTAAACAAAGCCGTTTGGCGAGCGTCATTAGCCATAAAACCGGATACCACCAACACCTTTGAAATTGTGCTTGAAAAATTAAAAGTCCATATCAAGCAATAACCCTTAAACCAGCCCAACAAGGTAAACAGATGTCTTCGAATAACAAAGTGATATGGACAGAAGGCATGTTCCTTCAACCGGCCCATTTCCAACAACAAGACCGTTATTTTCAACATCGGTTGGAATCTCGTTGTGCTGGTTTACGGGTTTACCCTTTTGGCATCACCCGCCTTGAAATCAACCAAGAAGAACTCGGTTTGGGGCGGGGTAAATTTGCCCTTACCGCCTGCCAAGGCGTGTTCCCTGATGGCACGCCGTTTGCCATTCCAGACCACCATCCAGCGCCGATACCCATCGATATCCCTACCGATACCAAAGATCAACTGGTGTATTTATGTCTGCCCATTAGCCGAGTAAGCAACAAAGAAGTGGTTTGGCAGGGGCAAGAGGATGAATTAAGCCGTTATCAGATGCAAGAAATCACCGTTAAAGATTGCCATTCCCAATCCGCCCAAGATGCCACCGTGCAAAGCGGCGATTTATGGACACGGCTTCGTTTATCGAATCAGCACCAAGATGCCTACGTTACCCTGGCAGTTGCCAAAATCAGGGAATGTAAACCCGATAAAAGCGTTATTTTAGATACGGAATTTATTCCAACCTGTTTGCATGTCAGTGCCTCCACCTTATTAACGGCTTACATTAAAGACATAGCCGGCCTGTTGCACCAGCGGGGCGAAACCCTGGCAGGACGTTTAGGTACGCCAGGAGCCAGCGGTGTCGCAGAAATTCGGGATTTTTTATTTTTGCAAATCATCAACCGCTATGAACCGCTGTTTCACCATTTAACCTCTGTAGCCCAATTTCACCCAGAGCAACTGTTTAGCATTCTGGTGCAAATGGTGGGCGAATTGTCTACCATCACCGAACCCAACCATCGGTTTAAGGCCTTACCAGTCTACCAGCACGAAGACCAAGGCAACAGTTTTAAGGCCGTTGTCCTGGCCTTACGCGAAGCCTTGAATTGGGTGCCGGAAGCACGGGCTATTCCCATTCCCTTGGAAGAGCGGCCTTATCAAATTCGTATCGGCACTATTTATGACCGCAATCTATTGCAATCGGCCGAGTTTGTTTTAGCCGCCAAAGCCGATCTGGCTACCGAAACCATACGCAGTAACCTACCACGTCAGACAACCATTGCCACCAAGGAAAAATTGAGTGATTATGTCAATGCCCATGTGTTAGGTATTCGCTTAAATCCCCTGCCGGTAGCGCCAAGGCAGCTTCCTTTCCACAATGGCATGATTTATTTTGGCCTGGATAAAAATCATGCCCTATGGCAAGAGCTGGAAAAAAGCGGCACCATTGCCATGCACTTTTCCGGCGAATACCCAGGTCTTGAATTAGAATTTTGGGCAATTAGGCGGTAATTATGATTCCAGATGACCCATTTGCGACTGACCCCGCAGACAATAAAACCATTATCCGGCCTATTCCCGGTGGCAGGGGTAAACAACCGCCGCCCCCTCCCCCGCCGCCGAGTTCAAGTGCCGCCGTTTTTTCTGCCTCGCCGCCTAAACTGGGTAATTTAAACCCCTTGGAAAAAGCCGCTTCAGGTTTGTTGACCTTAATCACCAAGCTGAACAGTTCACAGTTCCACGCGGACCCTATGGGGCTTAAAAACAGAATTATCCAAGAAATTGAGCAATACCAGAACGAAGCGCAAAAACAACAAATTGATCTGCAAACCATCGCCAACAGCCGCTATGTCTTATGTACCGCATTGGATGAAGCGGTGATTAACACCCCGTGGGGGCACGAAAGTGGCTGGACGCAAAATAGCCTGCTAGCCATTTTCCATAATGAAGTCGATGGCGGCAAACGTTTCTTTGATTTATTAAAATCCTTGGGGCAGAACCCCTTGCAAAATCGACAATTATTAGAATTGATGTACATTTGTCTGGCGTTAGGCTTTGAAGGCAATTACCGCTTGATTGACGGCGGCAAAAATAAACTGGCCAGCATACGGGAATGGCTGTACCAACTGTTGCAAAAAGAGCGTGGCATCACCGAACCCGTTCTCTCCCCCCACTGGCAAGGTGTCAGTGACCGCCGTCACCGTTTGTTAAAATTCGTGCCGTTATGGGCATTCGCTGCGGTGGCGGCAGCTTTATTAGCGGCGATTTTTACTGCGTTTTTATTTGCGCTGAACAATGACTCGGATCCGGTGTTTGAATCGCTCTTGTCCATCAAACCACCGTCTGCCGAAGTTGTGGAAGTAGAAGCACCGCCACCCGCCACAACGCCATCACAATTAACGCTGTCCCTGTTACTGGCCGAGGATATTGGCCTTAAACATGTCGGTGTTAAAGAGCGTACGCAACGCAGTACCGTGACGATCCAAAGCGACAATTTATTCAGCCCTGGAAGCAGTAGCGTCAATTCGGGCATTAATGACTTATTACACCGTATCGCCGAGGCGCTTAACCGTTTGCCAGGGCAAGTGGTGGTCACCGGCCACTCGGACAACACCCCTATTCGGAGTATCCGCTATCCTTCCAACTGGCATCTGTCCAAGGCACGGGCGGAAGCGGTGGCCGAGGTGCTAAAACAATCGCTCAGTCGCCCCGAACGGCTCATCACGGATGGTAAATCTGACCATGAACCGGTTGCCCCCAATAAAACCCCTGAAGGCAGAGCCAAAAACCGGCGGGTAACAATCACCTTGCTGAAATAAAATCAACCCCGTTTTTGTAGGTAACAACTAGCCCCCAAAGCCCGTACAGGATTGAACACCGATGAAACTTTTAAATTTTATAAAACAACGCTGGTTTATTTCCTTACTTGGCATCATCGGCTTAAGCTTACTCATTTGGTACCTCGGGCCTTTGTTTGCTTTTAAAGATTATGAACCCTTAGGGCCAGAACTGCATCGCTTAGGGCTGATTGCCGCTATCGCCGTTATTTGGTTACTGATACAAATAGTGCGTTATGTTAAGGCCAAACAACAAAACAATCAGGTGCTGGCAGGGCTGGTCAGTCCAAGCCAAGCCCTAAACCCCGATGAACAAGCCAGCCAAGAAGAACTGCTCACCCTGCAAGAACGCCTGCAAGAAGCCTTGGCCACCTTAAAAAAAGCCCGTTTGGGCGGCAGTTCTGGACGGCAGTTTTTATACCAATTGCCTTGGTATATCATCATTGGGCCGCCGGGCTCAGGCAAGTCCACCCTGCTAAAAAACTCCGACCTGAAATTTCCCTTATCAGACCAATACGGTAAAGATGCGATTAGGGGTATCGGCGGTACCCGCAATTGTGATTGGTGGTTTACCGATGAAGCGGTGCTCTTGGACACAGCCGGTCGTTATGCCACGCAAGACAGCCACAAAACCGTTGACCAAAGTGCCTGGTTGGGTTTTCTCGACCTGTTAAAAAAATACCGCGCCAGACGACCCATCAACGGCGTGATTGTGGCTATCAGTATTAAAGAATTATTGGAGCAAACCCCAACCGAACAACAAGCCCACGCCAAAGCCATCCGTAAACGCCTGCAAGAGCTGCACGAAAAATTCAATATGCGCTTTCCGGTGTATTTGGTGTTTACCAAATGTGACCTGCTCGCAGGGTTTATGGAATATTTCGATGACCTTGACCGTGACAAACGCGGGCAAGTATGGGGACTCACTTTCCCGCTGGATGACAACAGCGCGGCCAATACTGTCAATATTGACCAATTCAGCGCCGAGTTTGACCTACTCGCACAACGTCTACAAGCCCAGCTCATTGACAAATTAGAACGTGAACGCGGCGGCGAGCGGCGTAATTTTATTTATACCTTCCCGCAACAATACGGCACGCTGCGCGATTTGACCCAAGGCTTTATTAACGAAACTTTCCAAGCCAACCGCTATGAGCACCGTATTATGTTACGTGGCGTATATTTTACCAGCGCCACCCAAGAAGGCTCGCCCATAGACCGCATCATGGGAGCTTTGGCCAACAGTTTCGGTCTGAACCGGCAAAATCTGGCTAACCAAAACAACCAGAACAAAAGTTTTTTTATCAACCGGCTGCTATCCGACATTATTTTTGCCGAATCCGGTTTAGCCGGTGCCAACCTTAAGCTGGAACAAAAACGCGCATGGCTACAACGGGGCGCTTTTTTCTCCGTTATTGCACTGACCACCTTGGCCACGCTGCTGTGGCTGGCCAGTTATGCCAAAAACAAGTCTTATATTCAAGAGGTAGAGAAGCAAGCCCAGGCTCTACAACAGGATGTCAGCAAGGTCAACACCCGCCTAGCGGATGTATTACCGCTGTTGCCCTTGCTGGAAAAGGCGCGTTCCATCCCAGGCGGTTATGCCGACCGACAACAAGGTGGCTGGAACTTTGATCTTGGCTTGTCACAACGCGACAAACTGGGCGATGCCGCCGAGTCGTTATACCGTAAGTTGCTCAAAGATTTATTTCTCGAACGCTTGATGTCGCACATTGAACAGCAACTGCAAAACAATGCCAACAACAGCGACTACCTCTACGAAGCCCTGAAAGTGTATTTAATGTTGAATGACAGCGACCATTACAACGCCAATACCTTCAGTGATTGGGTCAGCAAGGATTGGCAACATAACCTCCCTGCCAATGTCAGCAATGAGCAACGTAAAGCCTTGGCTGAACATTTAAGCACGTTGTTAGAAACCCAACCCACACCCTTACCCAGACCGTTAAGCGCCAACTTGATACAACAAACCCGCAGCATCTTAGCCGGTACCCCGCAAGCGGAAAGAGCCTATGCCCGTTTAAAATTGGAACTGGCCGATGCTGACAGCCCAGGTTTCACCGTGAGCGAGAGTGCTGGCCGCGATGCTTTATTGGTACTGGCCAGCAAAAAAGGCGACCCTTTAACCCAAAGCATCCCCACTTTTTTTACCTGCGCCGGTTACCAGGATGGTTTTTTACAGAACTATGCGCGTATTGTTAGCCAACAGGCTGGCGATAATTGGATTATCGGCAGCGGGCAAAAAACCGAATTCAGTGATATCGAACTGAAAGCCTTGAAAGAAAGCGTGTCACGCTTGTATTTTGAGGATTATATTAAGCGCTGGGATAGCCTACTGGCCGACATCCAGCTGAAGCCCTTTACCAACCAAGGGCAAATGGTGGAACTCTTGGGTGTTGTCGCCAGCGAAAGTTCGCCCTTAAAACTGTTTTTACAGGCGGTTGATCGGGAAACCAGTTTTGCTTGCTTAGCCGACAAGGAAAAATCGTTACTGGGCAAAGCCGACAAAACCCTCAACACCGCCAAATCCGCGCTCGATAAAATCATGAGTTCCACGCCGGAAGCACAGCAAACCACCGCCCCGCAAATTACCACCAACTTGGTGACACAACACTTTAAAGACCTGCACGACTTGGTGCAAGGCAAAGACAATGCCGCCTCGGCGCTTGACCGCTCACTGTCCAGCCTGAATGAGTTGTATGTTTACCTGAACTCGTTGGCCCATGCCAGCGGGGAAGAATTGGTGTTGGAGCAGCGTAAGCAAGTCGTACAGATTATTGATAAAGTTAAGCTGGAAGGCAAACGCAACCGCTTTCCTTTACTCAATAACATGATGGCCGATGTCGCCGATGGCAGTAACAGCTTAGTCAGCAATAATGTGCAAAAACACTTGAATGACCGCTGGCAAGCGGAAGTTGTGCCATTTTGCCAAAAAGCCATCAATGGCCTGTATCCTATCGCCAACAATGCACGGGAAATCACCTACGAAGATTTTACTTACTTTTTTGGCCCTGACGGTATCATGGATGCTTTCTTTAAAAAATATTTGACCGCTTCAGTAGAAAAATCAGGCCCGACCTGGCATTGGCAAAGCAATGGCGAAGCCGGTTCCGGTATCTCGGCCGCGTCTTTAAAGCAATTCCAAATTGCCGATACCATTAAAAATGTATTTTTTCGTATGGGCAAAGCGCCTACCGTCAGCTTTAAGCTGAAACCTTTATCGATGAGTTCCAGCATAGAGCAATTTATGCTCGATGTGGACGGCCAGGTGCTTACTTACGCACACGGCCCCATACAACCGATGGACATGAAATGGCCTGGGCCTAACAACTCAGGGCAAGTCAGAATCGAGCTGTTGCCACCGCAAGAAGGTAACTCTGGCCTGTCTAAAGAAGGGTCTTGGGCTTTGTTCCGCTTGTTTGAACAAGCCAAAATGGCCAGAACGTCCAATCCCAGCGTGTTTTTCGTCACTTTTAATTTACAAGGGCGCGAAGCCAAATTTGAATTGAATGCCAATAGTGCTATCAATCCTTTCCAATTATCCGACCTACAGGCTTTTAGATGCCTACCGAACCTATAACCAATACTTTGGGCTACTACGGCAAAGTCCCCACCCAAGGGGATTTTATCAGCAAGGGCTTACCCCGTAGCTTTATTGAACCGTGGGACATTTGGTTGCAAGAAGCCATTTTTACCAGTCAACGGCAATTGGGACAGCAATGGTTAGGGTATTATTTAACCAGCCCTATCTACCATTTCGTGTTATCGCCCGGTATTTGCGGCGACAGCGGCTGGTTAGGTGTGGTAATACCCAGTGTCGATAAAATTGGCCGTTATTATCCGATGACGATTAGCTTGATGATCGATGCCAGCATTAACCCTTTTGTCACCCTACAAAAGCAACAATGGTTTACCCGTTTGGAACAATTGGCGCTGTCTTGCTTACATGAGAATTACAGTCTTGATGTGTTTAATCAAGCCATAGAGCAATTACAGCAAGAACCGATTGGCCATTTCGTCAATACCCCCTCCTCCATGCAAAAACTTTACAGCCAAACTTACCATTCGGCCTGGCATTTATCCATTAATGGGGAAGACCGCTTGACCGGACTGTTTGCTTCTATGCTGGACAGTGTGCTGAAAGAACAATGCTTCGCCTATAGTTTATGGTTAACCCAAGGCTCGGAAGTTGTGCAGCCTTCGTTTTTATTTGCTGAAGGCTTACCCCCGTTTGAGGGGATGGCCGCCCTATTTGATGGCAATTGGCAACAATGGGGTTGGCAAGACAACCGTTATCCTATGCTACGGGGATCAAACAATGGCACTGACACACCCCCCTAAATTCGCCTGGACATCCTTCGCAACAACTCATATTGGCAAGGTTCGTAAAATCAACCAGGATGCTTATGTCAATTTACCGGATAATCGGCTGTGGGCGGTGGCCGACGGCATGGGTGGCCATGAAGCCGGTGAATTTGCCAGCGCGGCTATCGTCAATGCTTTAAGCCAATTACAGCCGGGCAAAACGCTAGGTGGCACCGTTAACGCTATTTACGCCCAGTTGAACAGTGTTAACCGTGAACTGGTCGATATGGCCTCGGCCATGGGTAACCATGCCGTTATTGGCAGTACAGTGGCTATTTTGTTGGCGCAACGACAACATTTTATTTGCTTATGGTCCGGTGACAGCCGAATTTATCTCTTACGTAAAGGCCAATTAAAACAGTTGTCCCGCGACCATAACTACGCCTCCAAACTGCTGAACGACGGTTACGATTTGGAGCAGGCCAATAATCAGTTATTTTCACAATCGCTTATCCATGCCACGGGTGTAGAATTGGAGCTGTATCTAGAAGCCCAAATGCAAGAACTACAGTCCGGCGATAAATTTTTACTGTGCAGCGATGGCTTAACCAAAGAAGTCTCAGATGCGGACATTGAATCAGTACTAAACACACAGGCATTGGAGCAAGCCGTGGCACAACTTTTGCTGCAAACATTAACGGCAGGGGCACGCGACAATGTCACTATTGTGGCCGTTGAAACCTCACTTATCGCTTAGGCATGAAATAACTTGAACAACTTAAACGCCACCACCGTTCGTGCTGAGCCTGTCGAAGCATGAACTTGCTCAAGTTATTTCGTGCGCCTTCCTTAATGTCTATTTATCCGCACCATTAGAGTAACATAATGTGTCTACACTAAACCGGACAAACTCTTTAAAATATTTGAAAAGAAGATAACCACTCAATGTGACATAATGCTATACGAAATATATAAATATAGAATTACTCTATTAATTTAGTGTAAAACATATCTTGGGTAATAGTGTAAAAATAACCAAAATCCTTAGATAGTTACATTGCATTTTTTATTAAAAATTTATCTTTAGGCGTGTAAAATATGGTTAGTTTACTCTGTTCTCCAGTCTTAATACCTACCAAAAAATAGACAGGAGAAGCATAGCATGAACGACAAAGCCAATATTCCCTTAAAAAAACAACTTATTCCACCCAAACCGGAAGATTTCAGTTCACGCCAAATGGATCTGTTCCTTAGTTTACTGTGCAACACAGAAGCAGAACGAGATTCCCTCTCCAATGCCTTTGACTTATGGGACAGTATCCCGCGTTATGTGGTATCACGACAACAACAAGAAAAATGGCGTAAAGCAAGAATGTTTCCGCTACTCTATGAAATTCCATTTCATTATCGAGGTCGGAAACTCACAGCAAGCATTCAACCAGCAGCGATAAAAGGCAAAGACGGCATCGTCAAAGCTTATTTTCCAAGTGCAAATGAAGAACTAATAGAAGATGTGTTACGAAAAATCGCTGCCGTCCAAAACAATGGTTATTACAACCCAAAAGAACAGCGTGGTGGTGTGGTTTTCACACTACACATGATACGCAAAGAGCTGGAAAAACGCGGGCATGGGCGCACCTACAATGAAATCAACCTTAGCCTTGAAATAATGGCTCGTTCTGTCATCGTCACAAGCATGGCAGACGGAAAAGAGGGTGAGTTCACCAGCAACAGCCTTTATCTAAATAACTTATTTCGGGCAACAAAAAGCAAACTGGCAGAAGACCCAGAAGCTAAATGGTTTGCTGATTTTCACCCTTTTGCCAGCCGATCTTTTGATGAATTAACTTACCGACAATTTAACTATGCCAGGCTTATGAGCCATAAAAGCCAATTAGCTCGCTGGCTTAACAAAGTTTTAAGCCTAAAATATATCAATGCCAGCTTCATGCATCCATTCGAAATGCGACTTTCCACCATCACCCGAGACAGCGGATTATTATCAGGATATGGCCGACTTCGTGATGCTGTGGCGGCCGTAGACTCAGCCTTCGAAGAGTTATTCGCCAGCAAACCGCCCCTATTAGGCAAGCATCCCAATAAAAATACAATTCAAGGCCAACGTGGCAAGATTCTGGACGTAATTTACACACTGCATCCCTCTATTGAGTTCGTAAAGGAAATGAAAGCTGCTAGCAAACGTCGTGAAATGGCCGAAGACAGCCTTAAACTTGTAAGCGATTCAGACATGATCTGTAAAGAACAGGGAGTATAGGTCGCGGGTCGCAGGGAGTATAGGTCGCGGATCCGACTAAAATACAGGGAGTATAGGTCGCGGGTCGCAGGGAGTATAGGTCGCGGATAGGTTTTTCACCTCTAAAATACCTAAAAAAACAGCACAGAACAGGGAGTATAGGTCGCGGGTCACCAAAAATACAGGGAGTATAGGTCGCGGGTCACCAAAAATACAGGGAGTATAGGTCGCGGGTCAAGTTTTAAACAACAAAAGCAAATTACTAAAATACCAAAACAATACAAAAACAGGGAGTATAGGTCGCGAGTGAGGGAGTATAGGTCGCGGGTCGTTTTTGTAACAATATGATTTAAAAAATAAATAATGCCTTATTTTTCACCTTATCCTTTTATCCTTTATTTATCCTTTTTATTATCCGTAAAATTCACATTGAGCAGTTATCAACTATAGAAAACTGATATACAGACTTTCAGAAATTAAATTTCCAAAAAAGTCAATTCAACTAATCTAACAAACGTGAAAACATAATCATTATTGATTAATAAATACAATTGATATTTCATATCTCACATTGAGCGGCTACCCTCCCGTTAAATTTTGATTTAGACTTAAGTGCCGACTTGTCATTTAATTAGGCACAGAAAAATAACTCAAAACACGGGGGCAAGCATGAACTACTCCATAGAGCGCTTAGACCACTTAGGCATTGTTGCCGGTGTCATCAAAGATTTAAAAATTGCCGAGTTGATTGACGGGCGGTTAGGGACTTATGAGGGAGAGACCTTATCGGCTGGTGAAACGGTTGCAGGCATGATTATCAATGGCTTAGGATTTTCCAACAAACCGATGACCTTG
>NZ_FUKI01000129.1 GCF_900163755.1 Crenothrix polyspora
ATATAATATGATTATATATTTATCTATAATAAAGTCAATAAATAATCTATAAAGATTTTTTAAAGATTCTAAAAATAATATTCCTGAGCAATGAATCGCATTAAATCCGCAAATCGTCCAGTCGGCTTAAAAGCACACGTCCCTGTACGCTTTTAAACTCTCCCTCCCTAATTGCTCACTTCAGTTTGTCGGCAACCACCGTGCAAGCCATCCGTGGCAAAAAGCAACCGGCATCCCTGCCCGTTGCGCCGAAACACCGCAGCATTATCTTTTAAGTATTTAATAACTTGACTAATCTTATATACGACTTTAAGATTAAACTTATCGCCGTAATTACGGAAAAACACAAATAATGATAATCGCATTTTTAAACCAGAAGGGCGGTGTCGGCAAAACGACCCTGGCCGTACATTTCGCATCTGCACTTTCACGGATGGGTAAAAAAGTTTTACTTGTCGATGCAGACCCGCAAGGCAGCTCTTTGGATTGGTCGGCCAGCCGTCCCGATGATCCGACTTTTCCTGTTGTTGGATTACCAAAACCCAACCTGCACAAAGAACTACCTATTATCGGTATTAACCATGATTATGTTGTTATCGATGGGCCACCGCGAGTAAATGAACTTGCGCGGTCAGCCATCATGGCCAGTGATATTGTGATTATTCCCGTCCAGCCATCACCCTACGATGTGTGGGCGGCAAAAGAAATTGTTGACCTTCTGCAAGAGGCAAGCACATTTAAGGAAAACATTAAAAGCGCATTTGTAATTAATCGTAAAATAGTAAATACGGCGATAGGTCGAGATGTCGGTGAGGCACTTGCCGCTTATCCGTTACCTGTTTTAAAAACATCCATCTGTCAGAGGGTGGCTTTTGCCGAAAGTGCCGCTCATGGCTTAACCGTGCTTGATACAGAACCAACGGGCGTAGCCAGCCAGGAAATCAATGCGCTTACTCGTGAAATATTGGAATTATAAAAAATGAACAAAAAAGTAACTTTTGGCACAAAGCCGACAGCAAAAGCCATTGAGCCGGATCAATGGGTAGAAAACCGTGTTACCGAAAAAACCAAACGCCTAACTTTTGATATTTCAGATTCATTACATCGAAGAATCAAAAGTCAATGTGCCATTAAGGGCGTTAAAATGGCTGATGAGATACGTGAACTTTTAGAAAAAAACTTCCAAAACATCAATTAAGTTTAATCGTAATTACGAAAAATCGTAAAGCCGTAAATTATCATTTACGATTTTACGGCTTTAATAACTGTCACTGAATTGGCACTATGGTTATTTTTACAAGGTTTGTACAACGATTAGTTTTTGCATTATTGCTTCCAATTTCCTCACTTGCAGCCACCCAAGACCCGATCCTTGAACAGATAAAACCGAACACAATAACCATCATTGGCGAGTCCCACAAAAGACCAGAATCCAGTGAGTTTTTTCAAACACTGGTTTCCGACACCATCAAAAACCATCAATGTGTCGTTGTTGGCTTGGAAATTGGCAGCGATCAACAAGCAACTGTCGACAAGATAATGCAGGGCAGGGCATTGACCAATGAAATTAAATTGTGGCCACAAATCGAACACCCGCCTTATCAACGTATGATTGAAAACTTTGCTTCACTTAAAGCACAAGGCCAGTGCATCAATATAATTGCCATAGATGCCAGCATGGATAATGACGTTGACCGGGATGAATGGATGGCTCGGCAACTGGAACAAGCAGGTGATAAACCAATCCTGGTTCTACTGGGTGGCTTACATACTTTGAAAAAGATAAATTGGCTAACTAAGACTGGGAAACCTTCGGTTACTGAAATACTGACAACCAAAGGTTTTAGCGTGAAATCATTCCCGCAGCGTTGGTTACCAGATCAATGTGCCGACAATCAGAATAGGCGTAGCCGGTTTGTAAATTCAAATTCACCAGAGGCTTTGACGATTCTCAATGAATCTATGATGTCATTGATTAACGCCGAACCGCATAAATCGGCAATCGGCGTTGTTAATGGGTTTGTTGTTTGGGAGTGTGTTTAAGGAAGCATGGCCTCTTTTTTAAATAATAGCTTCATATCGCCAGCCTATGCTTCAGCACTTACCTTTTAAGTTGAGAAAGTGTAATGGTGTCATAAGTCTCATTCAAAATATTGGTGGTGGCTGTTGTCGCAAACAGTAACTCGTTTATTTGTAGCCTACTAGGCGTATATTGACCGATCATAGTCACGGTATTGGTACCAGCAGCGCCAGTTACCCGAAAACTATTATCAAAATTTATTTTGCCTACTATTTTTATAGTTGTAGAGCCTACTTTCACTGTTCCGTTAAACAAGTTACCACTGACACCGCACTGATTTATGGTGAGGACAATTGGGACACGAACGTTACATGAGCTGGTGGTAACTTTACTCGCATTTCCAGTCCATATTCCATTGATTCTTGGCGCTGCAGAGACGAAAGTGGACACACATAAAGCCAAAGCAATCAATAGGGATTTAACATACAAATTTCTTTTCATGATACACCTCATAATTTGGCAAGTTTAAACAAACGACACTAAAGGCCCATAAAATCTAATATGGGGTTTGAAGTCCGTTGCGACCTGGCAATGCCGCATAAACTAGCGGGTGTGAATCCCGTATGCACCACAAAGAACCAATAGGTGATGCAATAATACGGGGGCAAACTATTTTTTTTGCAACGCCTTGGTAGTTCCCCCAAATGTAAAGCTTAAATTCGCAAAACCTATATCTCTTTTCTGTAAAAAGAGCTGTATGCCATCAACCTCAGGATTAAACTTTGTGGTATTGGTTTTAGGTTTTACGGCAACTTTAACAGCAAAGTTTTTACCCGCAGGCACATCCAACGACAACCCCTCATGAGTCAAAGCCGATGCCAAACAAGCGGCATCTGTGGTTTTAACCGTACAAACCGCCGCATTATAATTCCATGACGGATGATTCGTCACCTTGGCATTAACCTGTATTGTCGTAGTACCGTCATTGTGAAAATTGGCGGTAAATACTTTACCGGCTGCGGGTACATCCAAAATGCCACTGCTAGGCAGTGTATTCAGCAAGGTTACTTTGGGTAATTTAGGCACTACGCTGTTGAAATCAATATTGTTGGCAATTCCAAGTTGTCCGGCATTCGGAAAAACATTCGAGTTTGCGCAGCCAACGTCAATTGCAGAAGCATTGAGAAGATACCCTTGGCTACTACTGGCAAACCGATCAGCAAATGTACGCATGGCAACCAGAATATTTTTGCTTTGGCCCACCGCCAGGTTAAAGGGCACATTGACTTCGTCGGTCACTTTTTGGCTAACGGGGTTATAGCCCGTCCAGGCGGTTTGTAATGTGCCAACACTATGGGTTACGTAACATCCGAGCGCAGGAAATTTACTGGTATTTTTAACGATAATAGGTATTTTAATGACCTGACCAGGGGCATTGTTCAGAAATTGGGCTTTTGCAGTCAATGTCAGCTTGGCGGCTACGCCCGGATTAGCTTTGACTGGTAGCACCATTGGGGTTACAGTTCTTGCCAGCAGCGTTGCTCCACTATAACCTGAAAAGCTGAGTTCGCCCGACACCGTGCGTACCGTGGTGCTGTCAAAGGTATTGTTCTTGGTAAATGTTTTTACTGTAGCAGCACCTGGTGCGAGGGTAAAATCTTCTGGCAAGGTTATACCAGTACCCAGGGTGGTCGAGGCCTTAACCCGTAAAGTTTTCGACGTGCTATTGTGGACAATATAAGTTTCTGATTCGAAAAACTTGCGTACTGCATCGTATCTGAAGGCCCGTAACGGCTGCATGGACAATCCGCCTTGAGGCGGGAACATAAAGCCAGTGAGTGACTTTACAAATTCAGTGGATTTTTTTTTGCTGCCTACCTGGATAGCGTAACGCTCACCTTTGAGCGCGTCGAATTGTACCTGGCTGGCCACATTAAAATTTCCAGGAATTT
Source organism: Crenothrix polyspora (assembly GCF_900163755.1). GTDB lineage: Bacteria > Pseudomonadota > Gammaproteobacteria > Methylococcales > Methylomonadaceae > Crenothrix > Crenothrix polyspora. The sequence goes on from NZ_FUKI01000129.1 coordinate 3,973, forward strand.
TTTTGTCATCATTGGAGGCAATAAGTTTTAAACGCTTAAAACCGGTAACGCCAGCTGATTTATCGAAACGGTAAACGGCGAGCACGGTGTCAAGCTCGCTACCAAAACCTTCGAAATTGTAGGTATTCAACACCACCCGCTCATTGCGGGTGGGCACATAAAGCCGCCATAGTGTGTGCGCCATACCTTTAGGCAAAGGCTCACCGACATCGGTTGTGAACGAAGAAGCGCCATCGTGATTATAGGTATCGTGACAAACGTTTTTGGGAATTGGCGTTGAAAGCGTTTTAGGCGTCGCGGTTTTTATGATGCCCGCGCCACTGACCAACTCATCCAAAAACCCACAAGCCCCCCGCCAACTATGGACTGCATTTTGTGAACTTAGATCAAGGGGGATTTTATCTTCAAGCACCGTCCCTGAAGCCAATGTGCTAACACCCATTAAGCTTAGATAACAAACCACCTTTGTAAGACACTTTCGAGACGATGGAGCTATCGATTGACTAACCAGATCAACAGCTGTTTTCGTTGGCTTTGTTGTAACGGTGTTTTTTCGTCGAAAGGGTGTTGTGATAGCTTTCAGGGTATTTGGCAGATGCTGTTCAACAAGAGTAAGGAAATTTGATTCGCGCAGATTTCTTTTCATAATACACCTCATAATTTGGTGAGTTTAAACAAACGACACTAAAGTCCCATAGAATTTAATATGGGGTCTGAAGTCCAATGGTACGAAAAGTTTACGCTAATATTCGGTAAAAAGAGACGCTAATCAACAAAAGGCTCTAAAGTTCCACGGGATTTATCGCGCCATAAGCACTAAGCCCAAACCGCCGAAAATTGACTAGGCGTAAGGATTCGTGCATAAATGCGTAAAGTCGGCCTGAAAGCCTTGCCACACCTACATTTAAAACATGATTACATAGTCAAGTGGTAGTGGATAACACTAAAAATGCAGGAATCGTTGCCGTACCCAAGTAGCCATATCAGTTAGCTTAAATTTTTTGGAAGATTTTTTGCCGCTGTGTCGATATTCCCACGGCGGTGTTGGATTAGGTTTTGACCATAACCCGACCTTGGCGGCTTTGGCCGTATCTTCGGCAGTGTAATACGCCTGATCTTTCGCATACTGCCGGTAAACCCACGCCATACCTGCGCTTACTTGCCTTAGATTTACATCAATCCCATCGACCAAAACCTTGCCGACTGTGCGCTTGTAACGGTCAATAGCTTCAACCTCAACTATCACATCCTTATTAAACACGGCAGCAGACAATGCTTTCTTTGACGCTTGCCCGTAATCCTGTTTCTTCTCTGGTGCATCAATTTGAGCCAATCTAACTTTAACCTGGTGCTTGTTTGAATCCAAAACCGTGATTGTGTCACCATCGGAAACGCCGACAACTTTACCTGTGATTGTTTCGGCGTTGACTGTGTTGACCAGTAAAATTGATAACAGCGTGATTATTGCGTATCTCATAAAACCTACAGAAATCTAAATGATAGTCTAAAAAGACTGATGTTATTTTATATTGCTTTATTGTATTGCTCTAAATATTTCTTTATACTAATTCCTTTTAAACGATTTATTGGTGGCTATCATGCAACTTTCAGAGTTCCTTAAAACAGCAAACTCAACACGGATGACACAACGTACAAAGGATGCTGCAAGATTGGTACTCGTAGACGGGATGCGATACATAGATGCAGCAAAACAAATGGAAATGAAGCGGCAACAGGTAGAAGATGCAGTCTCTCGAATTGAGGCCGCATATAAGGCAGCGCAAGGAATCCCTGAAGAATGGGAATGTATTACTGTATGCGTACCTCCTGAGCGAGTGGCTGAAGTACGTGAGATCGAACGCCAATCAATGAGAACAGCCGGTCTAAGCATTAATTAAAAGAAAAAAGGAAGTCGCGGTAAGTTGGTGCAGTGCATCTGGCGGAAAAAGCACCGCCAGAAGTACAGCACCAACATCCGCTCAGTAATTTTAACCTCACTTCCGCTACGCTACAGCTCGAACAATCGCCGTTCCACTCGTGCTACGCACCAGTTCCCCCATTTTTACTTGAAAGATAATGTGTGTTCCGCTCGTGCTACGCACCAGCTCCAACTTATTTAAATACTCGCTTCCACTACGTTACAGCTCAAACAATAGCGATCACCAAATAATTTACACCATCGACAAACGCGGTAAGTTGCAAAGGTACATGTGGCAAAAAGCAGCCACAAGCACCTTTGTAACATCCGCTATCTGTAAGGCTAGGGCTTGCGGCCCTTGCAACCCGCTCAAAACGTCGTCAACAAAACAAGCCGTTTCATAAGTGTACTCATCTAAAGCCCGTCGCGGCTTGTTTTGCTGCTTGCCGTTTGGGAGGCTTCGGGCGCGTCACATCATAAAAATATTATTCATTTCAACTTCATTACTTTTGCGAGTTGGCCAGTAATTTTAAACTGGTTTAATAGTGTGTGGGTTTGCAGTTTCCATGCCAAAAGTATTTCTTTTTTATATTGCATTAAGTATTGCTTTTATATGTTGCTTATGGTACACTAAGTCATCGGTTGGGTGGTCTGGCCGGTTCTTTTTGGGGGTGTGTCGTGGGTACTTTCTCTTCTGTTTCTTCCCGTTCTTTTGTTGCACCTGGTCGCGGTTTAGGTGGCGTTCCGTTGTCTGCCCCTTGGTGGCGTGTGCTTGTCGGTTCTGCGCTTTCTTCCGGTGCTTGCCGCTGGCGTGTTCGGGCTTCTTCTCGTTCGTTTTCCGGTTCTGTTTTAGTGGCCGGTTTTTCCTCACTTCCTGCCGCGTCCGCCTTTGCCGCCGCGTGGTCTGGCTGGTGTGGGTTGTCGCTTGCAGTTCGCCGTTTTTCTGGCCGTGGTGGTGTTCCTGTTTGGGGTGTTTCCGTGCCTTGCGCGGTTATCCCTGGCTCACCTGCGGTGTCGTCCCCTGCGCCGTCCTTGCCTCGTGGTCAGGTGTGGGTTCGTGGTGTTTAGTTCGCCCGGTGTGGTCGCCGTGGCCGGTTCGCGGGTTCTCCCCGCGTCCGGTTTGGCGTTGGTGGCTCAAGTCGTGCCGGTTCTTGCTGCTGG
>NZ_FUKI01000112.1 GCF_900163755.1 Crenothrix polyspora
GAGGATGCTCGGATAAAATTGAAAAAGCTTTATCCGACACTTAAAGAGTGACTAAGTACTAGAGCCCATAAAATGGGGAGGGGGAGGATAAAAGGTAAAATAATGCCGCCTGGTTAAGCGATTTTGGCTTTGTTTGATTTAAAATAGTGGCTAGCCGCCATTACATTAAAAGTACTGCTTCTTCTCCAGCGTATCTATAGGGCATAAAGGAAAGGGGGATTTTGCTTCACTTAATAGCAGTAACCAACTTGGGTCAATGCCATTAATCTAATGGATTTATGTATTTATTTTTCAATAAGATGCATTTATGCTGTATGTAGAGAAGCAAAATTTTGCGTCTCTACGCTGCGCCATTTGTTGTGTTACGCTGTCTATTTATGCTCTTGGATCTTCGCGGGTAGCTGCCGCCCATTCCGGTGAGTAACCGTCCATAATGGACAAGTCGGGCACATCCATAACCACGGTTTCTGTGGTCATCAGGGTACTTACGACACTGACGGCATTGCGTAACGCCAAACGCATGACTTTAACCGGATCAATAATGCCAATCTTCAGAAAATTGCCATAACAATTATGCTGGGTATCAAAGGTAAAATGGTCATCGAGCTGTGCATTTAACTTGGCAATCACGGCTTCGCTGTTAAAACCAGCATTTTGGGTTATTTTTAGCAAAGGTGCCGCCAGAGCCTGCTGCAAAATCTTGAAACCTTGCTGTTGCTCGGCATTTTGTGCAATGACACCATCTAATGCCGAAATACAACGAAATAAAGCGACACCGCCCCCCGGTAAAACACCTTCTTCCAGCGCCGCTCTGGCCGACATATACGCATTTTCTATACGTACCAGACGCTCTTTTATTTCAAAATCAGCCATCCCGCCAACGCTAAAGACACCAGCTCTGCCGTCCAGCAAGGTAATGCGATCTTCCAATTCTTCATAATCGTGCTTATTGCCGGAAGCTGAACCTTGGCCGGGTTTTTTAGATAATATAAAATCGGCTTCTTGGCGCAAGGTTGCAATGCGCGCTTTTATGGCAGCCTGATCTCCCGCTGCACCGATTATTGTCGTTGAACTCGCCGTTACTAGCACACGCTTTGCCTGGCCTAGCTGATCCAAGGTGACGTGCTCAAGTTTTGGCGAACTGTAATCATCCAGAATAGTCTGTCCGCCAGTCAATAAAGCCAAATCCTTAAGACGATTCAGGCGTTTATCACCAAAGCCAGGCGGTTTAACCGCAACGACTTTAAATAGGCCGCGCACATGGTTTAGCAGCAAGCCTGCCAAGGCTTTATCAATTACATTTTCAGCAATAATTAACAGGGAACGCCTCTGTGCATTGACCTCTTCCAAAATCGGCACTAAATCCATCAGGTCACTGATGTCGCGGTCGTAAAGCAGGATATAGGGATTTTCCAGCACCGCCTCTTCGCGGGTCTTATCGGTCACAAAATAAGGCGATAAAAATCCTTGTGGATACTGTATGCCTTCTACAATTTCCAGCTCGTCTTTTAGGCCATTGCCCAATTGAAAAGTTAAGTTGCCCTGGACACCTAATTTATCCAGGGCTTCGGCCAATAGCTTGCCAACACCCGGTTCATTTTTAGTGGCCACTGCGGCAATTTTTTCGATCCAGTCGGCATTAACGCCAGTGAGCGCTTTGTCTAATAACGTTTTTTCCACTACTGCTAGCGCAGTATCCAGGCCTATTTTTAATTGCAACGGATGAAAACCTGCCGCCACACTTTTTAAGCATTCCTGCGCGAGTTTTTGTGCCAATACGATTGCGGTGGTGGTACCGTCACCCACTTGCCGTGACACAGCACCGGCAACATCACGCAACATACGCCCGCCTAGATCGACAATTCTATCGTCAAAATTAATGGCTTTGGCAACCGTAACGCCATCCCGCGTGAAAATGGGCATAATGCCATCAGTACGATGCTGAATCATCACCGCAGGGCCGTTACTGCCCATGGTGACAATCACGGCGCGGGCCACCCTATCAATGCCATGCAGCATTTTTAAACGCGCTTCCGGATTGTAAATAATGTGTTTGCTCATGGCCTGGGAATCCCAATCAGTTATAGTTTTGAATTTAATTTCATAAAGGTTTGCCCTACTAGCGCACGGGATTGATGTGCGCGTACTAAATGTGCCCAGGTACGGATCAGGATTTTGTCCCAATAGTCCAGTGTACTTTTAAAGTCGATTTCTTCTTCGAGGCTTAATTCTTGATTCCAGAATTCTGTTAACTCCTGAACCCGTGCGTCACCCAGCTTGCTGGTAAGCTCGTGTTCTTCAGTCACTAGTTTTCTGATGGTTTCATCCAGTTGCTCAACCATGCCTGCCAGAAATTCTATATCCTCTGCTTTCATCCCCCCCCCCATTACAGCAAGCTATATGATTTGATACTATTGCCGGAATTCAATTTCAACAGTGACTGAGCCACACTGGCACGCGTATGATGGGCGCGTTTTGAACGCGCCCATGTCTTAAGCAATTCCTTATCCCAATAATCCAGGGTGTTTTTGAAGTCAAGTTCTTCTTCAGCGGATAGATCCTGTTTCCAAAATACCCTTAATTCTTCCACACGGCGTGTGCCAATTTTGCTGGTCAGCACATTTTCATCTACCAGCAATTTCCTGATGGTTTTATCCAATTGCTCGGCCAGTGTATGGAGAAATTGTTGATCGCCGGTATTCATCATAACCGTTTCGATAATGGGTGTTTTATGATCCGCTTGGCAAAAACTTTTCAAGATAAATACGCTCTTTAGGAATACCGGCTTCAGCACAAACGGCAAACGTGGCATCGACCATACCAGGGGGGCCACATAAATACAGATCAGGTTTAACGCCTGTTTCCTGTAGATCCCTACGTAAAATATCCACCACACTGCCTTTTTCACAGTGCCAGTCATCGGAGCATTTCCATACACAGTTTCTAAGTTCCAGTGTTGGCATTTCTGCGGCCAATTGATCCAGTTCGTCCAAATGGAAAATTTCGGCTTCGGTATTAACGCCAAAATAAATGACGCATTTTTGCGGCTCATCCCATTCTTTCATGTAACGCACCATCGACAATATCGGTGCCAGCCCTGTGCCACCGGCGACGAAATAGCGCGGCGTAAAGCCATTTTCTTTCAGGCCAAAAACACCGGACGGGCCTTTAAGGTTAATTCGATGCCCGACTTTGGCGACTTTTTTCAAGTATTCTGAAAATAGCCCACCATCGACAATACGGATCAAAAACTCTAAATCACCTTGTTTATTGCTGGTGTTGGCTGGTGAATAAGACCGTGTCGTGCTAGTGCCGGGGATTTCAATATCATAAAATTGCCCTGAAGCAAATTTAACCGTTTTATCATCGCCTACACGGCGCAGTTGAAATTTAACCACATTAATGGAGATTTGCGACAACTCAACCACTTCCGCCTCAAAGGTCAAGCCTTCCGCAGAAAATGATATCCGTTCATAGGTATACGGCACTTCAACTTCAATATCCGTAGTAGGGTAACAGCGGCAAAGTAATACTTCACCCGCTTCCTCCTCATTATTCGGCAATGCCTGGGAGCTAAATTTGCCCATAACGTATTCGCCTTCGGCACAAAAGCCTTTGCAAGTTGCACAGCCACCTTCACGGCACGACGACATTAAATAAATATCTTGGCGCACTGCTGCGCTAATCACGTCCTCATCGGATCGACACTGAAAGGCTACCGACTCATTATCCTGGGTAATAATGGTTACGTTGTGAGTGTTTGCCATTAAACAGGCTCCTGTTTTATTATCAATTGGGTTTGAAAGCATTAAAAAACACCAGGACATGATTCACTGCGCGTCTTGATGCCTCCAGCGTTAATGAACAGCCTTCCTGAATCAGTTTATTGTCGTGATAAATTGTCCAGCGCCACATAAACTCCAAGTCTTCAGTGTAGGCGGTGTAACGTTCTGAATCATACAATTGGGTAGGTTCCTGGCTTTCGTTGTGCAAGCTTTCGGCTTTTTGGCTAACCGCTATCATGTTCATCATATTTCCTGAAATAGTTTCAGTTGCGTTATAAAAGCGCAAAAGTGCAATCCATCCTTAACTGCACTTTTGCAGATTGCCCACCGTATTAATACCCAACATACTAGAAACGTAACCGTTCAGTTCCCCTCTTTGAAAAAGAGGGGTTAGGGGAGATTGTTTAAATAAATCCCCCTCAATCCCCCTTTTTCAAAGGGGGAAGTCAACACATACCTAGAAACGTGTATAACTACGATGAGCAAACCCTGTAGCAAATTACTGAAGCACTATCACCTTAGCACCACGCACTTTCCGCAATTCTTCCAACGGCAAGGCGTAGTAATCGGTATTTCTAAGCTCCATTAACTTGGTACCTAACAAGCGGTCAGTATCCATGAAGACATTGACCGGCATGATGGGAGGCTTGTTGGCCAACCTGAAGTTGATATGGATTCTTTCGGCTTCGTACATATCCGTACAGGCATCCATTTTGGCGACAACCTCGTTGGCCACTTTCTGTGCATCCATACCGCTGGTGGTGCTGTTAAGAAAGCGTGTATCATTGAACTCGGCATGTTTCAACAACGCAACTTTCTCTTCAATTTTACATTCAATCCACAAGCCATCCAGCTCCAGGGAAAAATCGGTTTTAAACGGGCTCATGTATTTGGCACGAAACTCGGTTAATAACGCGGCACCTGCCCCCAATGATTTCAGCGCAGCAATTTTTTTTGTCCACTCATCGCGTGTGGGGTTATCATGAATCTTAGCCATTGCTCTCTCCTATGCGGTTTGCAAGTCTTGCAGTTTGACATCAAGGCCCATCAGTTCTGAGGTGATGGTAAAAGTTTCATCCAATGTATACGCACGACCAATGGTTGATGACACGTCAACCAAAAGATCATAAACACTGTAATGTTTGCCTAACAACTCAGAGACTTCACGGCAATCAATTTCAATTTTACCGGTTGCTTTTAACCACCAAAAACCGGCGCGATCTTCTACGACCAACGTTGAATTTTCGGCTTTATGAGAACCCAGCAAAATCTCTTCAACCACGGTGTTGAGTTCATCGGATTTTTTTAAAACCAAAACCACTTCGTGGGTTTCTTTACAGACCTGATTTTCTTCCGCAAAGTATTCATCAGCAAAGGCTTTACCGGTTTTTTGCATGATGCCTGCGTTATAGGCATTTTTATTGACAGTCATGATAATTCCTTATTTAAGACCTGATAACACAGTTTTAATTAACGCTTTGGTATCGACTTTATAGCCGATAGGCGCAGCATAATCACGTTGCCAATCATCAAACACCCGCTCCAATGCAGCTTCAATTGCATCTTTGCTGGTTACGCCTTTAATTTCTGGAATTTTCGCAAAAATGCCCATGAAATCTTTTAACGCATTAACGGTTTGTGGCAACCATTTATCGCTCCAGGCACGCATCAAACGATTGTTATAATCGCCAAATTCAGCATCGCTACCCAGACAAGTGTGGAACATATCTGTAGTGATGCCCTTGGTTTGTGAATGATATAACTGCATTTGATTGATAAAAAACGGTGTTAAGTTGTCACCGTAATAGGCCGACAATCTTAAGAAGAACTCTCTACGCACAAATTGACCAAACAAGGGGTCGTAAACCATGTGTGCTGAGAACAAAATTTCATTCCAATCATAGGTTTCTTGCCAAATTTTCTCAACGGTTTCCCTGGCACTTTTGTAGATAGCGCCTTTTGTCCATTCCGCTTTAGGAATATCAGTAGATTCTGGAAACCCAGGTACCAATTTTGCCAAAAAGGTTCTTTCCGCCTGGATCATTTGCGCGTTATCGACCTTATCCAAAGCAATCATCGCGCTACTCATCCGAATGGTATCGCCCAAGCAGTCACGCACTACCGATGAATGGGCATTGAACAAACCGTATTCACTAAAGCCAAACGCACCCAAATAATCACCCAGCACTTCATCGCGCCACACCGGATCAATTGAACGCACATGGCCATCGGCAGAATAGGCTTTCAAAAAACGGTCGGTATAACGCCATTCTTCACCTTTGTCTTTCACATATAGCGCGTGCCAGCGGTAAGCAGGATCACGGTGTTTGTGCCAGTCAGTGGTGTGCATTTCGGTGAACTCGTTACTCCAGGACGGACGGCCGCCGTGGAATTTTTGCGTCCAGTCACCCCAATCCAAACCGCCTGGAATCCAGTCGGGTGTGGGCTGTGTATAGCAACATAAGGCTTCATATTCGTTGACCCGTTTACCGCGCGGGGTCATGAAATAATTCATTTTACGTTGGGTTTCCAAGGGCTTATCAGGAATTGCCGCTAAAATTTGCGCTGCAATGGCCGGGTCTGTAAGGCCGCGTCTACCACCAGATACTACGATTGACATAAGTTACTCCTTTACAATTATTGATAGCACGGCAAGTTTTTCCACGTAGGGTACGCAACGCGCACCCTGCAAAATTCGTGCATTATGCTAAATGGGGATTGATGATTACAGTGCTTTAATAGGATCAGCAAATACGCAGCCGATCTTTTTAATATCATCTAAAGTCCACAGCTTGCCATCTTTGCTGGTGTGTGGCTGTGCAATCAAAGTAAAGCCATCACTGCGCACGCCATGACCTTCGGCAATCACTTCAGACAATTCACGGCCTTCGTATTGTTCAAAGATATTTTGGCATTCATAACGCTCTGGCTCAGACAGCCACATGCGCTCACCCCAAGGATCACTGAAGGAATGTTTTTTGCCATTAAACTCAAGAACGCGCAGTGTGCTAGCCCCTTTGCAGTAGCTAGGGCAGAACGGGACTTGGGAAACACGGTCAATATAGATCGGGTGGTTATTTTCTTGGAACCATTGCAACGGCAAGAAGCCGCTGTTTGGATCTTCACAACCACGCGCACGCCATTCTTCATAGACCTTGCCGTACATGTCGTACCAGCCAGGGTAATTGGCTTCATACCACTCCGCTTCTTCAGCGGTCGGCAAGGTTAAACGGAAGAAACCTGTTGGCCACATCGCGTAGGCAATCATGAACAAATCGTGGTGCGCCCAGTATGCGTCTTTTTTCGCATCGCGTAAGCTGGCAGGAGATTCCACGCCGTATTTGCCCAAACGACCAATCCAGATACCGCCCCAATCTTCGTATACCCAACGGTTCCAGGTTTTGACCCAAGGCTCCACTTTAAAATGTGAACCATACTCAAACATCATGCCCAATACGGGCGTGAAGTATTTTTGTTGGGTCCAGAACGCATTGTTCAAGTCAGTGTTCAAATATTTTGAAGCGGCTGCATCGTTGGCAATGGAAACCACGGTTTGGTAGCCGTTTGCCATGTGACGGAGCTCGTCAGTTTCAATGGATAAGAACACGGTTGGGGTCATTTCATCGCCGTTTGCAGAAGCCCATTCGGTAACCGCAACGATTAATGGGTTGGTAAAGCAGGCTTCGCCAACCAATTGCAAGTTAATGGAGCACTCAACCGCATCACCGGAAATAAAGCCATCCGCGAACACGCGTTTCATGCCTTTCCACAGCGGGCCAATCGCACGGGTACGACGGGCATCGTTATGACCGGCAGCGTCTTGACCTTGCTTAGCAAAATAATAATTGATATAACCACATTGGTTGGTATGGCGAATTTCATCCATCACCTGACCCAAATAACCATTTTTTTGCTCTGGGGCTGTAGCGGAATCCCATAACATGCCGGTAGCGGCAATCGCGTTATACTCGCCCACTTCCAAAAAGTTGGAGATCACTTTCATGGACTCATTCCATTTTGGATGTACACGGTTAGCGGCATCAACACGCGTCAACACGTCTTGCAAACTACCGAACTGGCGCTCATCTTTAACGGATTCCATACGGGCATATTCTTTAGCGATCAGCTTGAATTGCTCTTTGGTGTCATTCGCCATTTTGTATTTGGTCGAATATTTAGTGCGATTTTTTTCAAAATCCCAGGTAAAGCTTTGCATCCATCGGTGTACTTCTTGAGCACCTACGCTAACTGGCGCGCGATTAACGGCCAACGCATCGGTTGCTGCTTTTGTTGCTGCACTTATAGCCATAAAAAACTACTCCTGATATTTTTGTTGTAGATAAAAGTTGCATAATCCATTGTTGCCACACCCAGTAAAGGATTTTCGGCTTACTACACAATTCAAGGTTGAACAATGAATAATATGAACCAAGCAATAGATATGCCAATTTAATAAATGGTAATAAACGCAAATAAAAACAACAAGATAGTATTGTTAAAAAGTAATGAGGGGAAATTTGAAAACTGTCTAATAACTGGACACTGTCCAGTTATTAGACGTACAGTTTGTGAATATGACGGGTTTTGGGGTAAATATCAGTCAGCAACAGCTTGCCTGCGACAACTTGACGCGCGGCAATATGTCACCTGTTATGAAGTAATAAGTCAGGCTACAATGCATGCACTCTTCAGATGCGCCGTCCAAAATGGTTTTAGAGTCCCCCTTATGTGGTCAACGGCTTGTTGACCACATTTTTTGCACTGTCTATGGCGCGTTATGTTGTTTGGCAACAACATGCACGAAATAAATTAAACAACTTAAACTCCAACTCTCTTTCTTGCTGAGCCTATCGAAGTAGAACTTGCTCGAGTTATTTCATGCACGCTATTAGCAACTAAAATTCACCGAAAACGCCTTTAAAATAACGTTTTTTAGTGCAACAAAATTAAAATTTGTATCAATTTGGTGCAAAAATTACCCAATATTCTCTGCTGTCAAACAATAAAAACCTTCTAAAAACCGAATAATTGGAAATGCGACTAGTACTCAGTCACTCTTTAAATGTCGAATAACAGCCCCCATAAACAAGTTTCACGTAAG